>NZ_JBHMFT010000018.1:0-106403 GCF_051433195.1 Falsiroseomonas sp. E2-1-a20
TGGCGAGCGCGCCGGTGCCGGAGCCTTCCAAGGTGGCGACGCCCGCACCCGCGACGCCCGCACCCGCGACGCCGGCACCGGAGAAGCCCATCGTCGTCGCGCCTTCTCCCGATCCCGTGAAGCTGGACGTGCTGAAGATCGGCATCGCGCAGGACGCCTGGCAGGGTGATGCGCGCTACACCATCGCGCTGGACGGCAAGCAGGTGGGCGGCGAGCGTGTCGCGAAGGCCTCCGCCGCCAAGGGCGAGATGGACATCATCACGTTGACGGGAGATTTCGACGGCCGCGTGCACAAGCTGGACGTCACCTTCCTGAACGACGCCTGGGGCGGCAACGCAAAGGCCGATCGCAACCTGTATGTCGAGAAGCTGATCCTCAACGACGTCGACCTGAAGAAGTCGGCCGACCTGATGAGCAACGGCACCGCCAAGTTCGAGTTCAAGGCGGTGGCCGAGGTCGCGCCCGCGGTGTCCCTCGGCAGCGGGCCGGACGTGCTGCGGGTGGCGCTGTCGCAGGATGCCTACAAGGGCGACGCGACCTTCCTGCTGTTCGTCGACGGAAAGCAGCTCGGCGGGCTGCGCAGCGTCGATGCGTCGCATGCCGCCAGGGAGAAGGACTTCATCGAGATCCGGGGCGACTTCGATGCAGGTGATCACATTCTCGGGGTTCGCTTCACCAATGACCTGTGGGGCGGAAGTGCCGCGGCCGATCGCAACCTGTACGTGGATTCGCTCGAACTCAATGGCGCCAACCTGAACACGCAGGCGGCACTGCTGGCCAACGGCGACGTCTTTTTGCAGTTCTGATCGAGATTAACGAGACGGCGCCAAGGGTATCGTGAACGGGCGTACCGTCTGCGACACCCTGACGCTGTTCTTTACGTGAGTATTTTCCGGTCCTGCCACGGAGGTGCAAACCGCTGTAGGTGGATGCAAGCGCGGAGGAGGTTCGTCGCGTCCAGAGCGGACGCCGGGCCTTCAGCACATGAGACCTTTTGTCTCCGGTGACGTCCCGCGCCTGCGTTTCATGGCGGCTTCACCCTACCGTCCGAGGACCCGAACGATGCAGGCATTCAACAAGTCATTCCCGGCCGGACACCGCACCGCGCCGATGGATGCAAGACCGCAGGCGATGGCGGACATGGACGATGCGGCGGAAGCGGAGCCCGTCGTGGCGGCCATCCCGGGCAACCGCTCGCCGACCTCCGCCGATGCCAGCGTCGGCAGCCGGATCAAGGAACTGCGCCGCGCCGCCGGCCGGACGCAGAAGGAAATCGCCGACATCGTCGGTGTCACCGGCGCGCAATTCCACCGCTACGAGACGGGTGCGACACGGATCGCGACCAGCCGCCTGCTCGGCATCGCGACGGCGCTCGGCGTGCGGCCGGAGGTTCTGGTCGGTACCGCCGCGCCGCGGCACGAGCCGATGGTCGACTTCATCGATGGCGCAACGGATGAACTGGTCGAGCTGGTGCAGGTGTTCTCCACCATCAACGACCCGCGCCGCCGCGGAGCCCTGATGGCCTTCGCGCGTGCCGTGGCACGCGGCCAGCCGCTGCAGACAGCGGGCCAGGCTTCCGAGTAGTTCCGACGCAGGTGGCGACCGGACGGGCCGCCGCCTGCCTCAGCCTTCCGATGGCGGATTGCCCGCCGAGACGACCTTCCGGATCAACTCCGGCAGCGACCGCGCATTCAGCTTCGACATGATCGCGGCGCGGTGATTTTCCACCGTGCGTTGGTTCAACTTCAACTCCGCCGCGATGATCTTGCTGGGCGACCCCGCGATCACCCGATCCAGGATCTCCCGCTGCCGCGGCGTCAGCCGTGCCAGGCGAGCCGCGACTTCCGCCCGCACCGCCGCCTCGCCCATCGCGTTCGTGATGCGGGCATTGGCGTTGCAGATGCTGCGCAGCAGGTCGTGCCGGCGGATCGGCTTCTCGATGAAATCCATCGCGCCCGCGGCCATGGCCCTCACCGCCATGCGCACGTCGCCGTGGCCCGTCACCATGATGGCGGGCAGCCGCTGCGCGTGCGGGCGCAGCGCCGCCAACAATTCCAGCCCATCCATGCCCGGCATCACCGCATCGACCAGGACGCAGCCCTGCCGGGATGGATCGTCGGCCTGCAGGAAAGCCTCGGCGGAGCCGAAGACCTCGGCGGTCCAGCCATTCGCCTCCAGCCACTCCGCCACGTCGCGCCGCAGCGCGGCGTCATCATCGACGATGAAGACATGGCCGACGGCGGTGGCGGATTCAGCCTGCTCCTCGGCCATTCCCGGCCTGTCCTCGGCCCTGGGCTGCGCGCCCACCACTTCGGCCGGCCCGGGCTCGGGCGCTGCGGGTTCCAGAAGGACCGTGGCCTGGGTGGGGCGCTGCGGCAGCAGGTGCCGGATCCGCTCGAGCAGGTCCTCGGCCCGGACCGGCTTCGGGGCGTATTCCACGCCGGGCAGGCCGATCTCCTGCCGGGTCTGCGCCGATGTATCGCCGCTCAGGATGATGGCGGCCGGCGGGTCCGGCAGCACCTGGCGCAGTTGCAGCACCACCTCGACACCGTTGAAGGTGCCCGGCAGATTGAAATCGGCCACCACCAGGGCCGGCGGATGCTCCACCGCCACGGCAATGGCCTGCGACCCCTCATGTGCCAGCACCACGGCGTGGCCAGCCTGCTGCAGCAGCATGCGCAGGCCCTCGGCCACCGCGGCATCATCCTCGATCACCAGGATGCGCGTGCTGCCGATGGCGGGGTGCCGGGGCGTCCGGGATGGCGGGGCCGTGGCTTCGGGGCTGGCCGCCAGCGGCACATCCACATGGAAGCAGGACCCGACGCCCTCCCGCGACCTGACCCCGATCGGGTGGCCGAGCAGGTCGGCGAGCCGGCGGGCGATGGCAAGCCCGAGGCCGATGCCCTGGCCGCGGGCGCGGGCCGTGCCGCTGACCTGCTGCGCCTCCTCGAACACCGCGGGCAGTTGCGCGCGCGGGATGCCGATGCCGGTGTCCCACACCTCGATCCGCAGCATCCCGCCGACGCGCCGGCAGCCCAGCAGGATGCGGCCCATCCTGGTGTATTTCAGCGCGTTGCCCAGCAGGTTGCGCAGGATCTGCCGCAACAGCCTGGCGTCGCTGAGCACCATCGCCTGGGTCGGCACGCTGCGCCACGCAAGGCCCGCACCGCGCGCGGCTTCGGCGAAGTCCCGTTGCAGCCCGGTCAGCAGCGGGCCCAGCGCAACCGGGGCGATGGAAGCCTGCGTGCGCCCCACCTCCATCTGGTTGAGGTCCAGCAGCGTGTCCAGGATGCCGGACATGGTATCGATGGTCTCGTCCAGCCGCCCGATCAGGCGAAGCATCGCCGGGTCGCCCGCCTTCGCCGCCAGCAGCCCGTGCAGCATGCTCATGCTCTGCAACGGCTGGCGCAGGTCGTGGCTCGCGGCGGCGAGGAAGCGGGACTTGTCGCGATCGGCGCGTTCCGCCACCGCCTTCGCGAGTTCGAGGCGGGCCGCCAGACGCGTCGCCTCGGTGATGTCCTCGACAACCAGCAGTGTCTGCGGCGGGGACCGTGAGAGGCTGCGCGCCGAAAGCCGCAGCAGTCGGCGGTCGGCGCCATCGCCGGGCCTTCCGACCTCGACAATCGCCTCCTCCGCGCCATCGGCCGATGCATCGGGCGTGGCGAGGAAGGCGGCCAGCCTCGGCGCTGCCCGCAAGGCTTCCGCAAGCGGCATGTCCGCGCCCGGTGTCGCGGTGCCGAAGACTTCGTGGAAGGCGGCATTGGCGCGCACCACGCGCCCGCCTGATTCCAGCAGCGCGATGGGCTGGCGGATCGCCTGCAGCACGGGATCGCCGAGTTCCGCATCGCGGACCATCGCCGCATGCCGTGCGAGCGCCGCGCCCAGCGCCGCGACCGGCAGCACCTGGACACCCGCCAGGGTGCGGCGCAGCTGTTCCGTGGCCTCGGCTTCGGCCCGGTCGTGCACCAGCACCCGGCCGCCCTGGCGCCGCACTTCGGCAAGGCCACGGGCCCCATCCGTTCCGCTGCCGGACAGCACAACGGCAATGGCCCTGCTGCCCTCGCTTTCCGCAAGGCTGTCGAACAGGACGTCGAGCGGGTTGTGCGGAGCGGCCGCCGCCGCGGCCAGCCGACCCTGCCGGATCCGGAGCGCCGACCCGGCAGCCATGACGTGCACCCTGTCGGGCAGCAGCGGCATGTCACGGATCGCCCGCACGAAAGGCAGTTTGTCGAGCCGGACCAACAGGTCCTCCAGCGGCCTCAGGTCCGCATCCCGCACCAGCACGACCAGAGCCAGTCCGGTGTTCGGAGGCAGGCTCCCGAACAGGGCCTCGAGCGCCGCCAGGCTGCCTTCCAGGGCTGCGATCGCAGCGGTCGGAACGGTACGGTCCCGCAGCACTTCGACGCCGGCATCAGCCTCGCCGTACCCGGCACCCGCCATGCATGAGGCTCCCAACCATCCATCGACCATCAGCGGGACAATACAGCGGTGCCCACGGGCCGGCCTGCGCCAATTTTGCCGAAGAGGTCAAATAAAGGAGTGTTGTCGCATATCGCTAGCCTCCCGTTTGCGTGAACTGCACGCGAGTGAAGGCGCATTTCCTTGTGGTGCCTGGGGACGGAGTTCGGTTCGAGTCTGCGCCGATATTCGTGACCTTCTGTAAAATGGAAAGGTGCGGCCTCTGGGTCGTAGCCGACTGCTAGCCGACGGGCCGTTGGGCATGCTGGCGCCGCGCAGGCGATGTGGGCATTTCAGGTATGACCCCGGCACGCTGTGCCGAGAACCAGGTGATGGTCGCCACCAGCCCCTCCTCCAGCGACACTTCAGGCTGCCAACCGAGCAGGGCCCCGGCGCGGGCGATATCCGGGCAACGCCGGCGCGGGTCGTCCACCGGAAGCGGGCGGCCCTCGACGCGCGAGGACGAGCCCGTGAGGTCCAACACCAGCGATGCGATCTGCCGTATGCTGCGCTCCACCGGGTTGCCCAGGTTGACGGGCAGGCCTGGATTGACCTTCACCTCCATCAGCGCGACGAGGCCGCGGATCAGGTCGGAGACGTAGCAGAAGGACCTGGTCTGTTCGCCGCTGCCGTAGATCGTCAGCGTCTCCCCGGCCAGTGCCTGGCAGATCAGGTTGGAGACGATGCGGCCGTCATCGGCGCGCATGCGGGGCCCGTAGGTGTTGAAGATGCGCGCCACGCGCACATCGGCGCGGCCGAGGCGCAGGTAGTCGAAGCACAGCGATTCCGCCGCGCGCTTGCCTTCGTCGTAGCAGGCGCGGGGGCCGGTGCTGCTGACATGGCCGCGGTAGTCTTCCTGCTGCGGATGCTGTTCGGGGTCGCCATACACCTCGCTGGTCGAGGCCTGCACCATCCGCGCCCCGGTGCGCGCCGCCAGTGCCAGCAGGTGGTTGGTGCCGACAACGTTGGTCAGCATCGTGTGCACGGGATCCGCCTGGTATTGCGGCGGCGAGGCTGGGCAGGCGAGGTTGTAGATCTCATCCACCGCCAGAGGCGTCTCGAACGGCTGGCAGATGTCGTGGCGGATGAAGCGGAACCGCTCATGGTCCATCAGCGCGTGGAGGTTGGCGGCAAGCCCGGTCTGCAGATTGTCGATGCAAGTGACCCGGTGGCCGCGCGCCAGCAAAGTTGCACACAGATGCGAGCCGAGGAAGCCGGCGCCGCCGGCCACCAGTACCCGCCGCATCGGCTTCGCGGCCGCCGGGCCGCCGCCATCATCCTGCCGCCAACGTGATCCGCGATCCGTCCGCATGTTCCGTCCCTAGGCGCGGGCCACGAGGGCCTCGTTTTGCCGACCGTCGAGTTGCCGGTCCTTCAGCCGCCGCAGCGCATGTGCGAGTTGCCCGGCGCGGGCCAGCCCGGTGTGGTCGGCCAGCACGATGCGCTGCGCCGTGGCGGCCATCATCCTGCGCGCGCCGTCATCATCATCTTCCAGCGCGGCGACCACGTCCGCGGTTCCCCGTGCGATGGCAACGCCACCCGGAAGCAGCGCCTCCAGCCCGTCCCACGCGTCGCTGAGGATCGGCGTGCCGATCGCGGCCGCCTCGAACAGGCGGACGCTGGGCGACCAGCCGGCGGCGATCATGTCGGCCCGCGTCACATTCAGCGTGTAGCGCTGGGCACTGTAGAAATCCGCATGCTGGGCCGGCGGCAGATGCGCGATGCGTTCCACGTTGGGCGGCCAGGCGATGTCGTCCGGGTATTGCGGGCCGGCGACGACGAAGCGGCGGTCGGGCAGGCGGCGCGCGGGCGCGATCAGCAGGCGCTCCAGCGTCGGTTGCCGGTCGGCGCTGTAGGTGCCGAGGTAGCCGAGGTCCCAGCGCGGCGCGGCGCCGGTGTTGCGGTAGCGCTCCGGCTCCACCGAACAGTACAGCGGCAGCGCATGCGCAGCACCGAACTGGCGTTCGAGGCGGCCCAGGGTCGGGCCGCCGGTGAAGGAGAAATAGGCCGCGAGGCGGGGTATCTGCCGCGCCGCGATGTAGTCCTGCTCGCCGCGGTCGAGCTTCGCCAACGTCACCGGCGTGTCGATGTCGTAGAAGCTGGTGCGACCGGGTGCCAGGCGCAGCACCGTATCCAGCGCCGCGACGCCATCCTGCACGTAGGAGCCGACGATGACGGCATCCGAACCCGCGATGCGCGCGCCGAAGCGGCGCGCAAGATCCGCGACGTCGTCGTACAGGGCGAAGTCGCTGAAATCCGGATCGGGCAGGTCGCGGTTCTGTGCGTACCAGGGCCGGTCGCATTCCAGGAACAGCGTGCGGTGGCCCAGACTGTGCAGTCCGCGCAGCAGGGACCGGAAAGTGGTGGCGTGGCCGTTGCCCCAGGAGGAGGACAGCGACAGGCCGATGACCACGATGTCGAGCGGCTTCATGCCGCCACCGCCCCGGCCTGCCGTGCCGTCAGCGCCCGTCGCAACAGCGCATCCACCAGCACGGCACGGCGTTCGTAGGTGTGTTCCGCCAGCACCCGGCGCAGCGCCGCCCGTCCGATGGAGGCTGCCCGCGCCTGGTCGAGACCGGCGACGTGTTCCGCCACCTCGCGGCCGTCGCGCGCCACCAGGATCTCCTCGCCGGGCTTCAGGAACAGGTCGATGCCGGGCCAGTCATCGGTGATCAGGCAGGCGCCGGCGCCGGCCGCCTCGAAGACGCGCGTGGGCGGGGAGAATCCGATCTCCGCCATGCTGGCGCGGTTGATGTTCAGCACGGCCATCGGCGTGACGTTGAAGGCGTTGTGGTCGCGCGTCGGCACATGGCCGATGTCACGCACATTGGCGGGGATGCGGCGGTCGCCCCAGCCGGACCCACCGAGCAGGAAACGTTCCTCGGGCAGCCGCTCCGCCGCATCAAGGAAGAACGCCTCGACCCGCGCCTCACGATCCGGCAGACGGTTGCCAAGAAATCCGAGCCTGGCTTCGAATCGCGCATCGGGCGGCACGGGGTGGTGCGTGGTCGGGTCGAGCGCGTTGTAGATGGGCACGCAGTCCGCGGCCCCGAGCGCGCGATAGGCGTCGACCACCGGATCGCCACCACCATAGGTCAAGACCATGTCGAGACGCGGGAGCGCCGCATGGCTCGGGTGGTCCGGGGCGGCGCGCAGTTCCGCCAACGTCGCGGGTGCGTCCACGTCCCAGAAGATGCGCACGGCCTGCGGTGCGGCGGCGTCCAGCACCGCGGCCAGCAGCGCGTCGTCGCCGTAGCCGACACCGCTGGTCTTCACCACCACGTCGGCCTTTCGCGCCTCCGCTGCTGCGGCGCGCAGCGCATCCGGCGTCGCGGCATACACCACGCTGCGGCACCATTCGGGTGGATCGATGTCGCGGTGCTGCTGCCGGCCGAAGGCGTCGGGCTCGTAGAAGGTGATGTCGTGGCCATGCGCCGCCAGCGCGCGCAGCAGGCCCCGATAGTAGGTGGCGGCGCCATTCCAGTAGGAGGACAGCAGGCTCGATCCGTAGAAGGCGATCCTCATGGCGTGGCCTCCGCCGGCGCGGTGGCGCCGAGCTGTTCCAGGATGCCGAGCAGTTCGTCCACGCGGTGCCGGCAGGTGTGGCGCGCGCGGATGGTGGCGAGGCCGGTTTCGGCAAGCGATCGCGCCAGCGCCGCATCGTGCAGCACGTCGCGCAGGCGCGCCTGCATTTCCGCCCCGTCGCGGGCCAGCAGATAGTCGGTGCCTGGGCGGAACAGGCCCTCCGCATCCTGCCACGGCGCACAGATCAGCGGGATGCCGCAGGCCAGCGCCTCGAACACCCGGATGGTGGGGATGCCGGGCAGGGCCTGGACATAGGGACGGCGCGGGATGTGCAAGGTGACGCGATGCCGCGCGAAGGCCTGCGGCACGCGCGCATTGGCGATCCACCCGCGGTAGTCGAGGCCGGCTTCGCGCAGCGCCACGAGCGCCGCATCGGGGTAGCGCACGCCGTGCACGGTGCCACGCAGGCCAAGCGACCTGGCCGGCTGCATCAGGAAGCGATGCAGTTCCTCCGTGCGTTCGCCGTCGCCCCAATTGCCGATCCAGACCAGATCACCCATGGGCTCGGCAGCCAGCGGGCGAAACAGGCGATCATCCGCCGCCTCGTGCCAGGTGAAGACCCGCGCGCCCCATCCGCTGTCGAGGTAGCGCTGCCGCAACGTCTCGCCGAAGGCGAGGATGCCGTCATAGTCGCGCAGCAGCATCGCCGCGATCGCGTCGCTGTCGGAGACGGCGCGATGGTGCGTGTCGTGGAACAGCAGGCAGAAGCGGGCACCCTCGCGTCGCAGGCGGCCAAGTTCCGCCACCAGGGCCGGGTCGGTCCATTCATGCACTACGACGACATCGGCATCCGCCGTCGCGGCGGCGTGATCGAAGCCGGGCGCGTAGCTGCGGCTGGTGAGTCCGGGGAAATCCGCGTGAAACTGGGCAACGGCTGCCTCGCCGGCCTGTTGCAGCAGGTGCCGGCGGCTCCAGCCCTCCGCCGGTTCCAGCGCGACCGCGTCATGCCCGCGCGCGACCAGGTCGCGCATCACGCCGCGCAGGAAATGCGCGTTGCCGTGGTTCCAGTCGGATACCAGCGAGTGGGTATAGAACACGAACCGCATGATCACTCCGCAGCCTGGGAGGCGGAAGAAGAGGCCGCTGCGGCATAAGCGGGCAGCAGGGCCAGAAGTTGCCGAGCCGCCGTGAACTGGCCGGCCCGCGCGCGGCACCGGGCGGTAAGCGCCTCGCGCCGCGCCGGGTCCTGGGCGAGTCCGTTGACGGCGGCGGCCAAGGCATCTGGATTCGCGGAATCCACGAGCAGCGCCGCATCCGACCAGATCTCGCGATAGGTCGGGATGTCCGCCAGCACGAGCGCCGCGCCGGCCTGCGCGGCCTCCAGCGCCGCGAGACCGAAGGGTTCATAGCGCGACGGAGATGCGAAGATGGCGGCCTGGCGCATCAGCGTCCGCGTCGCCCCGTGCGACAACGAACCCAGCGCCTCCGCGTGGCGAAAGACGAAGTGCTGGCCATTTTCACCCCGGCAGCCGCCGGCAGCCCGCACAGGCCAGGCCATCCCAGCCGCCGCCGCATCCAGCAGCGCGGCATTCTTGCCCTCGTCCCACCAGCGCGCCGCGGCGAACACGAAGCGGCCGTGCGGTGACGGGCCAGGGTCCGGCTCCGCCGCATTGGGAGCCACTCCGATGGTGCGCGTCAGCCCGTAGGCGTCACGCAGCGCGGCGGCATGGCTGGCGCTGGGCGCCAGCACCACATCGGCCCGCGCGAGGCCCTCTGCATTCAGCGCCTGCTGCCAGGCCCACTCCGCCGGCAGCGCCGTGCCGCGCATCGCCTGCCACCAGGTCACGACGCAGGAATGCGAAACGACCACCAACGGCAGGCCAGTACGCAGGCCGGCTGCCTGCGAGGGCAGGTTGAGATGCAGCAGGTCGCAGCCCTCGCGCTGCGCCTGCTCCTCCAGCAACGCGGGAACGCCGGCCAGGGCGGCCGCATCCGGCGCCATCCAGTCCAGCGGCCCGTCCAGCAGGCGGAGTCGGGTCCGCGGCAGATCAGCAAGCTCCGCCACCTGGTCCGCGCGTGGCGGTGGGCCGAGGCACGCAAGCAGCACCTCCACGCCCGCACCGTTCAGGCTGCGGCACAGATCGATGCCATAGCGCCAGACACCGCCGACGGCATCGACCGTCATCAGCACCCGGCGCGGTATCACGCGATCAGCCGCGCCGGTTCGCGCCGCGGCGTGTGGCGTGTGCCGAGCCAGGCGTGGAGATCCGCGATGCCGCGCCGCCAGCCGATGCGCGCGGCCCAGCCGGTCGCGGCGCTGAGCTTCGCGGTGTCGGCGACGAAATAGGCCTGATCGCCCTGGCGCGTGCCGCTGAACGACACCGCCGGCTCATGCCCGACCAGGCGGGCGATCTCCCGCAGCACCATGCGCAGGCTGACGCTGTTCGCCGGGCCACCGCCGAGGTTGAAGGCCTGGCCCTGCACCTGGTCGATATCGGCCAGCAGCGCGCGATAGGCGGCGACGGCGTCATCCACATGCAGGATGTCACGCACCTGCTTGCCGTCGCCATAGATGGTGATGGGCTCGCCGCGCAGCGCGCGGATGAGGAAATGCGCGACCCAGCCCTGGTCCTCCGTGCCGAACTGCCGCGGCCCGTAGATGCAGCTCATCCGCAGCACGGCGGTCGGCAGGCCGAAGGATTTGGCATAGTCCAGCACATACTGGTCCGCGACACCCTTCGAGCAGCCATAGGGCGTGCAGAAATCCAGCGGCCGCGCCTCCCCGATGCCCTGCGCGGCAACGGCGTTGTCGGCGGGAACGTAGCGGTCGTCATGCTCGATCATCTCGAGGTCGGCGAGGTTTCCGTAGACCTTGTTGGTGGAAGCGAAGATCACCGGCGTGCGGCGGCCGGAGCGTCGTACCGCCTCCAGGAGGTTCAGCGTGCCGCGGGCGTTCACCTCGAAATCCGCGACTGGCGCCTCGAGGCTCGTGGTCACCGCCACCTGGGCTGCGAGGTGGAAGACGGCACCGGCATCGGCCAGGATCTCGCGCATCACCGGCTCGTCGCGTATGTCGGCCGGGTGCCAGGATACGCGCGCGCCGTGGCGGTCCTTCAGCCAGGCGAGGTTCTGCTCGACGCCCGGGCGGCTGAGATTGTCCAGCAGCACGACGTCGTGGCCATCGCGCAGGAAGCTTTCCGCCAGGTTGCTGCCGATGAAGCCGGCGCCGCCCGCGATCAGCATGGGATGCGCCGACTGCGTCAGGCGCGGTGCCGCCAGTTGCAGCGTGCTGGCGACGGACTCGACCCCGCCCCTCGTCAGCAGGCGGGCCAGCAGCTTCGGATACCCCGCCGTGTCCACGACGCCCATGTGGTAGTGGCGCTGGTCGAAGCGCAGGCCTTCCTGTACCGGCACCGTATCCGCGATGTCCTGCCAGCCATACCAGTACAGCCGTTCCGCCGGTGCCGACAGCGCATCCAGGAAGCCGCGCGCCTGTTCCGCGCCGTCGTGACGCCAGGTGGCGTAGCCGGCCTCCGTGATCCAGATCTCGGCATGGGCGTTGAACCGGGCGGCAATCTCCCGCGCGCGGGCGATGAGGGACGGCCAGCCATCCCAGTTGCTGCGCGCGCTGTCCCAGGTGCCGGGGAAGCCGTGGATGCCGAGTGCGTCGACATGGGCCAGCACGCCGCGCTGGCCCATCAGTTCCAGCCAGTGTGGATCGAAGGGGCAGGGACCGCCGAGCACCGTGCCGAAGCCGCGCTGCTTCGCCCAATAGGCCGCGGCGCCGATCATCTCGCTGAACAGCAGCCAGTCGCGGTCCTGGTGCCAGTCCCAGTCGAGCAGGTTGTTCGGCTCGTTCCACAGCTCGACGTGGCGGAAGTGCCGGCCGTAGCGGGTCAGGCTGTGATCGACGAAGTCCGCGTAGTCCTGCAGGCGGCGCGGCGCGCCGGATGCGGTGCCGGTGCGGGACAGCGACGGTGGCGTGTAGTGGATGCAGGGCAGCAGGTCGAAGCGCGCGCCGAGCTTCGGCAACAGCCAATCATACCAGGCCTCGCCGCCGTCCTTGTGATATTCCGCCCAGGACAGATGCGTGCGCAGGTAGCGCGCGCCGGTCGCGGCGATCGCGTCCACGGCCTGTTCGGTACGCGCGTACTCACCGGGCCTGAACCACTCGGCGAAGCCGAAGCCAGGAGGCGTGGTCATGCGACGAGGCCCCGTGCCTCGAGATGGCGGCGCATCTCCGCGTTGCGGTCCACCACCTTCTGCTGCGCCACCCAATCCGCCAGTTCCCCCAGCGAATCCTCCAGCGCGTGCCGCGGCGCGAAGCCCAGAAGGTCCCGCGCGCGGGAGATGTCGGCGAAGCAGTTGCGGATGTCGCCGATGCGCGCCTTGTGCATGATCTCGGGCTCCAGCTCCCGCCCCATGGCGCGCGCCACCATCCGCGCCACCTCGCTGATGGTGTAGGCGTGGCCGCTGCCGATGTTGATGGTGGTGTCGCGCAGCCCCGGCACATCCAGCGCCAGGCGGAAGGCGCGCGCCACGTCGCGCACATGCACGAAGTCGCGGCGCTGCTCGCCATCCTCGAAGATCGTCGGCGCCTCGCCGCTGGCGACGCGGGAGGAGAAGTTGGCCAGCACGCCGGTGTAGGGATTGGACAGCGCCTGGCCCGGCCCGAACACGTTGAACAGCCGCAGCGCCACCGCGTCCCGCCGGTAGGCGCGGCCGAAGATCAGCACCGCCTGTTCCTGGAAGAATTTCGTCAACGCGTAGATGGAGGCAAGGTCCACCGGCTTCGTCTCATCCGTCGCCACCGGCGACAGCGCCTCGCCCTGCGGCGTCGACAGGCTCCAGCGCCCTTCGGCGATCTGCTGCGGGCCGCGACGGGCATCGTCCACGGCGCGGCCATCCGGCGTGCGGTAGCGGCCCTCGCCATAGACGCTCATCGAGGATGCCACGACGATACGCTGCACGGGCCGGTCGATCATCGCCTCCAGCAGCACCGCGGTGCCGGTGTCGTTGGTGCTGACGTAGCGCTCGATCTCGTACATGCTCTGCCCGACGCCGACCTCGGCCGCCAGGTGCACCACGCCATCGATGCCCTCCAGCGCCGCGCGCACCGCCGCCGCGTCCCGCACGTCACCGCGCCGCAGTTCCACGCCGTGCAGGTCCACCGGCTGGTCCGGGCCGTGCACCTGGTCAATCAGCGAGTCGAGCACGCGGACCTGGTGCCCGTGCTCGATCAGCTCGCGGCAGACCTCGCGGCCGATGAAGCCGGCGCCGCCGGTGACGAGGGTGCTGGGCAAGATCGTGGCTCCTGTCCTGTGCTGGCGTGGATGCGGTCAAGACCGCTGGCATAGATGCGGTCGAGCACCGTGGCGACGTCGACGAAATGCAACGCGGCGGCGTCGAACCGGTTCGACCGCGCAAGCCGCGTCGCCCATTCCACCGCGGTGCGACCGCCCCACTCATCGGGCGGGACGGCCAGGGTCTCGGAAGACGTGCCGCGGAACAGGGCCGCCTCGAAGTCATAGAAGGACCCGGCGACATTGCGGAAGGCCGCGCCACCCTCGGTGCCGTAGAACTCGGCGGAGATCGCCGCATCGCGTCCCGCATGCAGCCACCAGGAACAGGCCAGCCGCAGCACGGTGCCGGATTCCAGCGTGATCGTGGCCAGCGCGAAATCCTCGACCTGCGCCGCGTCGCGCGGCAGCGGCATGCCCTTGGCGAAGACCCGGCCGGACACATCGGCGACCGCCGGGAAGTCCAGCGCCCACAGCGCGAGGTCGACCAGATGCACGCCGAGGTCCATCAGGCAGCCGCCGCCGGATTGCGCACGATCCTTGAACCACGGCTTGTCCGGTCCGTAGGCGTTGTGGAACACGAGGTCCACCGCATGCACCTGGCCCAGCGCACCTTCGCGCAGCTTCGCACGGATGCGGCGCATCGCCTCCGTCGCGCGGTAGGACAGATCCACGCCGAGCAGGCGGTCCGCCTGCCGCGCCGCCTCCACCACGCCGCGCACCTCCGCGGCGCTGCGGCCGAGCGGCTTCTGGCAGAACACCGCGACCCCCTTCCGTAGTGCTGCGATGGATTGCGGCGCGTGCAGGGCGGAGGGTGTCGCGATGACCACGCCATCGAGGCCGAGCGCCAGCAATCCGTCCAGCCCTGCGACGCAGGCCGCACCCGGCGCGACCGCGCGGGCGGCGTCCGCCATCTCCGGCACCGGGTCGGCGATCCCGACGATCTCGGCGATGCCCGCATGGGCGATCGCCTGCATGCGGTGCCGGCCGATCCAGCCGACGCCGAGAAAGCCGAGGCGCGGCGGCCTCATGGAATCACCAGGGCCTTCAGGAAACCATCCGGCCGGTCCCGCGTCGCATCCAGCGCCGCGCCGAGTTGCGCCAGCGGAAAGCGGTGGGTGTAGAGCGGCGCGGGATCGAGCCGGCCAAAGGCGACGGCCGCCACCGCCTCCCGCATCCCGCGCAGGTATTCCGCCGGGTCGCGCTCATGCGCGTTCACCACGTCCAGCCCGCGCCAGTTCCAGAGCTGCATGTTCACCTGGCGCGGGCCGTCCTGGTGGTAGGCGGCGATCACCAGGCGGCCGCGCACCCGGGTCAGCTCTCCGGCGAGGTCCAATGGCCATTGCTTGCCGACGGCCTCGATCACGCGCTCGCAGAATTCGCCGCCGGTCAGCGCACGCACCTGGTCGATGATGGCGTTGTGATCCTCCAGCGCGATGGTCTCGGCCGCGCCCATGCGTCGGGCAACGTCAAGTGAGAAGGCACGGCGGGAGATGGCGATGACGCGGGCGCCGGCATCCGTCGCCAGCCGCGTCAGCAGCGCGCCGAGGAAGCCGATGCCGATGATGGCGACGGTCTGGCCGGACCTGATCTCCGCGCGGCGGAAGATGTTCATCGCACAGCCCAGCGGCTCGCCGGGGAAGGGCTGGCCCGCCAGGCTTTCGGGCAGGCGCACGGCCTGGTCCGCGGGGCCGCAATCGTAGGCGGCGTAGCTGCGCCCGAACAGCGTCGCCACGCGGTCGCCGGGTGCCAGGTCCCGCACCTCGGGCCCCACCGCATCGACCACGCCCCAGCCCTCGTGGCCAAGCCCGCCCGGTTCGGTCGGGAAGCGCATCCACTCCGGCCCGGCCCAGGGCGTGAGGTTGGAGGCGCAGACGCCGCAGCCTTCCAGCCGCACGCGGATCTCGCCCGGCCCAGGCTCCGGCCGCGGAACCGGCGCCACGTGCAGCGCGCCCGGCCCGGTCAGGATCGCGGCAGGCATGTCCAGGGCGGGGGCGATGTGCAACGGCGTGATCCTGATGAGGCGCCGCGGGGCGCGTGTGTCCGGAACCGTGACAACGGAAGGCGCCCGGCAAAGTTTCAACGGAGCGGCGTCCGCACGCGGCACCTTGGAAGCGGCCCCGGCTGCGCCTATTTTCGGGAAAGTTGAACCTCCCCCACGGGTCGCCGGAGCGTCCCGCCATCTGGAATCCGGCATCCGCACGCATGACCGAAACCAGCCCGCCTGCCGACCCGCCGCCTCGCCTGAAGGACCGGCTCCGCCGCACCGGTGCCGCCGTGCAGGGGCTGCTGGTGGAACTGCGCCGGCCGATCGCACCGGCGCCTGTCCCCGCCGGCCCACCGCGGGCCGAGGCCGGGACTCTGCGTGTCGCCTCCTACAACATCCACAAATGCGTCGGCACGGACCGCCGCTTCGACCCCGCCCGTACCGCGGCCGTCATCGCCGAACTCGGCGCGGACGTGGTGGCGGTGCAGGAGGCGGACCGCCGCTTCGGTCGCCGCACCGGCCTGCTGGATGCCGCGGCGCTGGAACGCGAGACGGGGCTGGCGCCGCTGCCGGTCTCGGACCTGCCGGATGGCCATGGCTGGCACGGCAACGCCCTGCTGGTGCGCCCCGGCACCCCGGCCCGCATCCGCCGCCTGGCCCTGCCGGGGGCGGAACCACGCGGCGCCCTGGTGGCGGAGCTGGACCTGCCGGCCGGGCGGCTGCGCGTGGTGGCGGCGCATCTCGGGCTGCTGCGCCGCAGCCGCCGGCAGCAGGCCGTCGCCATCCTGCGCGCCCTGGCCGAGGATGAAGGGGAGGTGCCGACCCTTTTGCTCGGCGACCTGAACGAGTGGCGGCCCGGCACGCGATCCTCGCTCCGCGCCTTCGAGCCGTATTTCGGCCCGGTGAACCACGGCCCGCCCAGCTTCCCCGCCCGCCTGCCGGTGCTGGCGCTGGACCGCATCCTGGGCTGGCCGCGCGGCCTGGTGGGGAACGTCGTGGCGCATGACAGCCTGCTGGCGCGCGTCGCCTCCGACCACCTGCCGCTGACCGCCTGCGTGCGGCTCGGCCTGCCCGCCGCGGTGGAAGCGGCGGCCTGACCGGAACGGTCACAGCCGCGCGGCCGGCCCGAACCCATCCCTGTCCCCGGCCGTTGTGCGGCGAGCGCCGGATCGCCATCTCCGGACGGTGAGGAGCGGCATGTCCCAGACCCTGTTCCCCGACGACATGACGGAGCTGGAGCAGGGCGTCCGATCCACGCTGGCGCGCCTGGGCACGGAGGCCGGCGCGGCGCTGGTGCCGGAGGGGCTGGACGCCTACGCCGTGCGTGTCGCCACCGCCCGCGCCGCCGGCCGCACGCTGGACCTGCAATACTACATGTGGCGCGGCGACGTGACCGGCCGCCTGCTGGCCTGCGAGGTGCTGGACGCCGCCGACCGCGGCGTGCAGGTCCGGCTGCTGCTGGACGATGCCTATGCGCTGGGGCGGGAACGCGTGCTGTCGGCACTCGATGCCCATCCGGCCATCGAGGTGCGGCTGTTCAACGGCACGCGCTGGCGCCTGTTCGGCCGCTGGGGCTTCCTGCTCGAGATGGCCTTCGGCGGCTGGCACCTGAACCGGCGCATGCACAACAAGTCCTGGATCGCCGATGGGCGCGTCGCCATCGTCGGCGGCCGCAACCTGGGCGACGAGTATTTCGGCGCGGAGGGTGGGGAATTCCTGTTCCGCGACCTCGACATCGTGCTGGCCGGCGCCGCGGCCTCCGGCGCCACGCGGGTGTTCGAGCAATACTGGCGCAGCAAGCTGGCACGCCCGGCGGCGCTGGTCAGCCCGAGCACGGAAGCCGGTGGCGGCCTGCCGCAACTGCGAAAGGACCTGGCGGCCGCTTCGGGCCAGCCCGAGGCGCGGCGCTACCTGGAGCATCTGGGGCAGGTGCAGCAGGCGGCGCGGCAGATGGCGCGCGGCATGGTGGGCCTGGCGCGCGGCGCCGTGCAGGTGGTGGCCGACCCGCCGGAAAAGGCGCGCCGAGGCCTCGCCGCCCGGCGCCGCGCCCGTGCCGCCGGCGGCATCGCGCCCGAGATCGCCGATGCGCTGCGGCGCGCCAAGCGGCAGGCATTGCTGATCTCGCCCTACTTCGTGCCTGGCCGCGCCGGGCTCGCGCTGCTGCTGGATCTGGCGGCGCGCGGCGTGAAGGTTTCGGTGGTGACCAATTCGCTGGCGGCGACCGACGTGGTGGCGGTGCATGGCGGCTACACGCATTACCGCCACGCCCTGCTGCGCGCGGGGATCGAGCTGTACGAACTGCGGCCGAGCGGCGAGGACGAGAAGACCAGCGCCTTCGGGTCCCGCGGCGCCAGCCTGCACACCAAGGCCTTCGTGGTCGATGACGGGCCGGTCTTCGTCGGCTCCTTCAACCTCGACCCGCGCTCCGCCGCGCTGAACACGGAGATGGGCGCCTTCGTGCGGCATCCCGTGCTGGCGGAGGAGTTGCGGGCCGAACATGCCCGCCTGGCCGATCCTTTGCGAAGTTGGCGGCTGGGGCTGGAGGAGGGGCGGCTGACCTGGACGGCGGCCGGCGCCGATGGCCGGATGCGGACCCTGCGGCGGGAGCCGGAGGCCTCGCTGCGCCGCCGCGTGCTGGCCGGGCTGCTGCGGCTGCTGCCGATCGAGTCCCAGCTATAGGCGGCGCAGCGCCACGGCCAGGATGTGGCGCGGGGTCGGCTGCCATTGCAGGAAGCGCCAGGGCGCGGCATCGCCGGCCTCCAGCGTCAGGCGGGGCGGGTCCAGGGTGAAGGCGAAGCGATCCAGGCCCAGGCTGATGCCGTCGCCGGTCGCCTTCACGAAGGCCTCCTTCAGCGTCCAGACCCGCAGGAAGGTCTCGTGCCGCGCGGCCGGCGGCGTGGCGGCGAGCAGCGCCACCTCGGCGGGCGCGAAGTGGCGCTCGGCGAGGCCGGGGGACGCCTCGCGGCGGTCCAGGTCCTCGACATCCAGGCCGACATCGTCCCGGTTCGTCACCGCGCAGGCGACGAGGCCGCGCGTGTGCGAGATGTTGAAGCGCAGCCAGGGCAGGCCGAGCGCCGGATCGACCTCCGGCTTCCCGGCCTGGCCGCTGACGAAGCGCCAGGCGTTGGGCGGCAGTGGCGCGACGTCGGACAGCATGGCGCGGGCCAGGGCGTGGGCGGCGATGTAGGCGTCGCGGTCCCGCGCGAAGTGGAAGCGCGCCGCCTTCGCCCGTTCCGCCGCATCGAGCGTGGCGTGCCAGGTGGCGAGGGTCGCGGCCTCCGCGTCCTCCGGCGCCACCCAGCGCAGCCGCACCGCGCCACGCCGCAACCTCCCTAACCCGCCGAGCCCTCTCCCCCCGCTGGGGGGAGAGGGTTGGGTGAGGGGGTTGGCGCCAGCACGACCAGCCCGCGCCCCCGCCCCGCCGCGACCAACGCCTGGCTCAGGGACTGGCCGTAGGAGCGATAGCAGGCGAGCCGAAACCCGGCCTCCACCCGCCAGACCAGCAGCGGCACATGCGCCCCCAGCGTCGCGGCCGCCGCGCCGGGCGGGAAGGCACGCGGGTGCAGGTCGATGGGCAGCAACGTCGCCAGCAACTCCGCCGCGCGCGGGCCGGCCAGTTCCAGGATGCAGCGCGAGCCATGCAGCGGTGTACGATGCGCCTCCGCCACCTGCGGCGCGGCGCCGGGCGCGTGCAGCACGAGCCATTGGCGCGGCGCCGTCCAGATCACCGTCGCGCCGTCCCGCGCCACCCAGCCCGGCTTCTGCGGCAGGCCGGGCAGCAGGTCTGGCGGGCCGTGCAGGGCGGTGAGGTCGAGGCCGGTGACCTCCCTCAACGTCAGGGCGTCAGCCACGGGTGCGCAGCCCTTCCGGGTCGATGAAGACGGGGTGCGCCACCTCCGCCTCCCCGTCGCCGCCGCGCAGCGGGTCGTGCACGCGGATGCGGGTGCCGATGCGGTCGCGGCCGCCGGACAGCAGGGCGAGGCCGATCATGTGGCCGAGATGCGGCGACCAGCAGGCGGCGGTGACGTGGCCAAGGTCGTTCTCCGTCGTCGCCGCCGCGCCGGGCACCAGCAGGTGCGAGCCGGCACGGAGCACCTGCGCCGCGTCCAGCGCCCGCAGCCCGACCAGCACCGGCCGCGCCGGGTCCAGCAGCGCCGGCCGCTGCGCCATGACGCGGCCGATGAAATCCTTGCGCCTGGACAGCATGCGGCCGAGGCCGAGATCGGCGGCGGTGGTCTGGCCGTTCAACTCGCCGCCGGCCGCGTGCCCCTTCTCGATCCGCAGCACGCCCAGCGCCTCTGTGCCGTAGGGCGCGATGCCGTGCGGCGCGCCGGCCTGCATCAGCAGGTCGGCCAAGGCCTCCGCCTGGTCGGGCGGCACGCCGATCTCGTAGGCAAGTTCGCCGGAGAACGACAGGCGGTAGAGCCGCGCCGGGATGCCGCCGCGCAACGTCGCCGCCGTGCAGGCCATGTGCGGCAGCGCTTCGTTCGACAGATCGGCGTGGGAGATCGCGGCCAGCACGTCGCGCGCGCGGGGCCCGGCGAGGGCGACCTGGGCCCAGGCATCGGTGGCGGACAGGATCGCCACGTCCAGCTCGGGCCGCAGCACCTGATGTCCATACTCCAGGTGCTGCATGACGCGCGCGGCATTGGCGGTGGTGGTGGTCAGGAAGAAGCGGTTGTCGGACAGCCGCGCGCAGGTGCCGTCATCCATCACGAAACCATCCTCGCGCAGCATCACGCCGTAGCGGATGCGGCCGGGCTTCAGGGTGGAGATGTCGTTGGCATAGACCAGGTCGAGCAGCGCGGCGGCGCCGGGGCCGACGACCTCGATCTTGCCGAGCGTCGAGACGTCGCAGAAGCCGACATTGGCGCGGACGTTGAGCACTTCCCGGTCCACGCTGTCGCGCCAGCCCGTTTCGCCCGTTCGGGTAAACCATTCGGCGCGCAGCCAGGCGCCGGATTCGACGAAGCTGGCGCCGTGGCGCGCGGCCCAGGCGTGCAGCGGCGTGCGGCGCGTGGGCCGGAAGTCGCGGCCGGTCATGTGCCCGGCCATCGCGCCCATCGTCACCGGCGTGTAGGGCGGGCGGAACATGGTGGTGCCGGTCTCGGGGATGGTCCGGCCGGTGGCCTCGGCGAGGATGGCGAGGCCCACGACATTCGCGGTGCGGCCCTGGTCCGTCGCCATGCCGAGCGTGGTGTAGCGCTTGGCGTGCTCGACACTGCGGAACCCTTCGCGCGCGGCAAGCGCGATGTCATCCGCGGTGACGTCGTGCTGGAAATCCACGAAGGCCTTGCCGGCGCCGCGCACATGGAAGATCGGCGCCAGGGCGCTCGGTTCGTCATCGGCGCGCGGCAGGGCCAGCGGCTGTCCGTCATGGCCGGCGTCGCGCGCCGCCTGCAATCCGGCGGCGGCGCCATCCGCGAGGCAGGCGGCCAGCGTCATGCGGCCGGCGGCGGCGCCGGCGACGCTGAGACCGGGCGGTGCCTGGCCCGGCACGAAGGCGTGCAGCGCCGCGTCCCAGCGCGGGCGGCCGCCATGGTGGCTGGACAGGTGCAGCGTCGGGTTCCAGCCGCCGGCGACGGCGAGCAGGTCCGCGGCGATGCGTTCGCCGTTCGAAAGCTGCACGGAGGCCAGGCCGAGCCGGCCCTTGGTGCCGGTGACGCGGCTGCCCAGCACCTGGCGCGCGCGCGGCGCGGTGGCGGCGACAGCGGGCGCGACCTCGGCGCGCGCGTCCACCACCGTGACCTCCGCGCCCGCGTCCGACAGGTCCGCCGCCGTGCGCCAGCCATCGTCGCCGGCGGTGAACACCACGGCGCGTTGGCCCGGCAGCGCCGCGTAGCGGTTGAGGTAGCCGCGCGTGGCGGCGGCCGACATCACGCCGGGGCGGTCGTTGCCCGAAAAGGCGATCGGCCGTTCCACCGCGCCCGCGGCGAGAACCGTGCGCTTGGCGACAATAGTCCAGGCGCGCTGGCGTGGCTGGCCGGGCGGTGGTTCCGCCAGGTGGTCCGCCACGCGTTCCACCGCCGCATGCACGCCATCGTCGAAGACGCCGAAGACGGTGGTGCGCGGCAGCAGCGTGACATCGGGCAGGCTGGCGAGTTCCGCCACCACGCGGTCTGCCCACAAGGCGGCCGCCGCGCCGTCGATCTCCTGCCGGTCCTGCAGCAGCCGGCCGCCGATCCGCGAGTCTTCATCCGCCAGCACCACGCGCGCGCCTGCGCGCGCCGCCGCCAGCGCCGCCGCAAGCCCGGTGGGACCGGCGCCGACCACCAGCACGTCGCAATGGATGTGCATGCGTTCGTAGCTGTCGGGGTCCGGCGCTTCCGGCGCGCGGCCGAGGCCGGCGGCGCGGCGGATCAGCGGCTCGTACAGCTTCTCCCAGAAGGCCGCCGGCCACATGAAGGTCTTGTAGTAGAAGCCGGCGGAGAGCACCGGCCCAAGCAACCCGTTCACCGCCATCACGTCGAAGCCTAGGCTCGGCCAGCGGTTCTGGCTGGTGGCGGCGAGGCCCTCGAACAGCTCGGCGGTGGTGGCGCGGGTGTTGGGTTCCTGCCGCGCGCCGCCGCGCAGTTCGACCAGCGCGTTGGGTTCCTCGCTGCCGATGCCGAAGATGCCGCGCGGGCGGTGGTACTTGAAGGACCGCCCGACCAGCCGCACGCCGTTGGCCAGCAGTGCGGAGGCCAGCGTATCGCCGGGATGGCCGCTGTAGCGCCGGCCGTCGAAGCTGAAGGACAGCGACTGCGCGCGGTCGATCAGCCCGCCCTGTGCCAGCCGCGTCATGGCCGGCAGGCCCGCGCGGAGTCCACCGCATGCGTGCGCGTGTCGCGCATCACGCGCAGCCACTGCCGGCAGCCCTGCACATGCTGCCACAGTTCCTCATGCAGCCCGGCCGGGTTGTCGCGCAGATGCAGGTAGTCGTGCCACGCCTCGAAGGGCGCATCGGAAGCAGGGCGCGGCGGCGGCGCGCTGCCGATGGTCGCAAATTCGGCGCTGTCGCGCGGGCCGCAGAAGGGGCAGGGGATGCGCATCAGTGCAGGTTCGCCTGGGCGCCCGCGCCCTTCTCGTCCAGCAACGCGCCGGTCGCGAAGCGGTCCAGCCGGAAGGCGGCGTTCAGCGGGTGCGGCTGCCCGGTGGCGATGGTGTGGGCAAAGCACCAGCCGGAAGCCGGCGTCGCCTTGAAGCCGCCGTAGCACCAGCCGCAATTCAGATACAGGCCCTCGATCGGCGTGCGGTCGATGATCGGCGAGCCATCCATCGACATGTCCATGATGCCGCCCCATTGCCGCAGGTAGCGCAGCCGGCTGATGGCGGGGAAAAGCTGCACGCCGCACTCCAGCACGTCCTGCACCACCGGCAAATTGCCGCGCTGGGCGTAGGAGTTGTAGCCATCGATGTCGCCGCCGAATACCAGCCCACCCTTGTCGGATTGGCTGACGTAGAAATGCCCGGCGCCGAAGGTGACGACGGTGTGGATCATCGGCTTCACCGCTTCCGACACGAAGGCCTGCAACACATGGCTTTCGATCGGCAGCCGCAGCCCGGCCATGGCGGCGACGCGGGACGTGTTGCCGGCGACCGCGAGCCCGACGCGCTTCGCGCCGATGAAGCCGCGCGTGGTCTCGACGCCGCGCACGCGCCCGGCCTCGATGCGGAGGCCCGTCACCTCCGTGTTCTGCAGCAGGTCCACCCCGCGCTGGTCGGCAGCCCGCGCGTATCCCCAGGCCACCGCATCGTGCCGGACCGTGCCGCCGCGCCGTTGCAGCAGGCCGCTCTTCACCGGAAAGCGGGCGCTGTCCATGTTCACGCCCGGCAGCATCGCGCGCACCTGCGCGGCGTCCAGCAATTCGGCATCGACGCCCGCCATCCGCATGGCGTTGCCGCGTCGCGCATAGGCATCCCGCTGGCTGTCGGAATGGCACAGGTTCAGCACGCCGCGCTGGCTGACCATGGCGTTGTAGTTGATGTCCTGCTCCAGCCCTTCCCACAGCTTCATCGAATGCTCGTAGAAGGGCGTGTTGCCGGGCAGCAGGTAGTTCGACCGGATGATGGTGGTGTTGCGGCCGACATTGCCGGAGCCGAGATAGCCCTTCTCCACCACCGCGACATCGGTGAGGCCGTGTTCCTTCGCCAGGTAATGCGCCGTCGCCAACCCGTGCCCGCCGCCGCCGACGATGATGATGTCGTATTCCGCGCGCGGTTCCGGATGCCGCCAGACCGGCGTCCAGGACCGGTTGCCGGTGAAGGCGTGGCGCAGCAGGGCGAGGGCGGAGTAGCGCATGGCGGAAGCCTGACAGGACGCCCACAGGCTACATGCCTGCCAGCGACAAACAAATGCCCATCCGCGACTACTCCCCCTCCGCCAGCAGCGCCGCGTCGCCGCCTGCGGCCGCGGTGTTCACGCTGACCACGCGCTCCGTCATGAAGCGCGGCAGGTAGTGCGGGCCGCCGGCCTTCGGCCCGGTGCCCGACAGCCCCTGCCCGCCGAAGGGTTGGCTGCCGACCACGGCGCCGACCATGTTGCGGTTCACATAGACATTCCCCGCCGGCACCGCCCGCGCCACCTGTGCCGCGAAGCCGGCGCGGCGACTCTGCACGCCGAGCGTCAGCCCGTAGCCGGTGCCGGCGAGCGAGCGCAGCAGCGCCTCCAGCGCCGACCCGCGCCAGCGCACCACATGCAGGACCGGGCCGAAGACCTCCTGGGTCAGATCCTCCGGCCGCCGCAGGTCCACGATGCGCGGCGCCAGGAAGTTGCCCGGTTCGGGGGCCGGATGCCGAAACACCTCCCGCGCCCCCGGCGGCAGCTTGTCCAACCAGGACAGGATGCGCGCCTTCGCCTCGGCATCGATCAGCGGGCCGAGATGGGTCGCCGGGTCGCGTGGGTCGCCCATGCGCAGTTCCGCCGCCGCGCCGGCGATCATCTCCAGCATCCGGTCCGCCGCGTCCTCCTGCACGCACAGCAGCCGGAGCGCCGAGCAGCGCTGGCCGGCGGACCGAAAAGCGCTGGTCAGCACGTCGTCCGTCACCTGTTCCGGCAGCGCCGTCGCATCCACCACCATGGCGTTCAGCCCGCCGGTCTCCGCGATCAGCGGGACGATCGGCCCGTCCTTCGCCGCCAGCGCCCGGTTGATGGCGCGCGCCGTGGCCGTGCTGCCGGTGAAGGCGATGCCCGCGATGGCGGGATGCGCCACCAGCGCCGCGCCCTCCGCCGGCCCGCCGGGCACGACCACCAGCACGCCCTCCGGCAAGCCGGCTTCGGCCAATGCCCGCGCCGCGAGCGCGCCGATGCGCGGCGTCTGCGGCGCCGGCTTCGCCACCACGGCATTGCCCGCCACCAGCGCCGCCGCCACCTGGCCGAGGAAGATCGCGAGGGGAAAATTCCACGGCGAGATGCACAGCACCACGCCGCGGCCCGACAGCGTCAGCAGGTTGCTCTCGCCCACCGGGCCGGGCAGGGCCGTGGGGGCGGCGACGCGTTCGGCTTCCTCGGCGTAGTAGCGGCAGAAATCCACCGCCTCCCGCATCTCGGACAGGGCATCGTCGAGCGTGCGAAAACCTTCATCCTGGATCGCCGCGATGAAGCTGCCGCGGCGCTGTTCCAGCAGATCCGCCGTGCGGCGCAGGATGGCGGCGCGGGCGGCGACGGGGGTGGCGTTCCAGGCCGGGAAGGCGGCCTGCGCGCGCGCCACCGCATCCTGGGGCGTCACCAACGTGGCGGCCGGCAGCGGCGGCGCCGAATCGCGTTCGGCCAGCAGCCCGGCCAGGGCGCGGCGGTCGCCGAATTCCACGCCGCGGCTGTTCGGGCGGGTGGCGAACAGCGCGCCGGGCCGCTTCACCCGCGGGTGCCGCGGCGGCCCCTCCGCCAGCGGTACGCCGGGATGGCGCAGCAGGCGTTCCAGCGGCAGCTCCTCATCGGCCACCGCCGCGACGAAGCCGCCATTGGCGCCGTTCTCCAGCAGCCGGCGCACCAGGTAGGCCAGCAGATCCTCATGCACGCCGACCGGCGCGTAGATCCGCAGCGCCACATCCGGCCGTGCCTTCGCGAGTTGCGCATACAGCGCCCCGCCCATGCCATGCAGCCGCTGGAATTCGAATTTTTGCACGCCGACGCCCCGCGCTTCGGCAAGGGCCAACGCCTCCGCGACGCTGCCGGCATTGTGGGTGGCGAACTGCGGGAAGATGCGTCCCTGCTTCGCCACGTCGAGCAGCGCCGCCGCCTGCGTCAGCCAGGCGAGATCCGTCGCCGCCTTGCGGGTCCAGACCGGGAAATCCTCGAGCCCCCGCTCCTGCGCCCGCTTCACCTCCGCATCCCAATAGGCGCCCTTCACCAGCCGCACCATCAGCCGCCGCCGCGTCGCCGCCGCGCGATCCGCGAGCCAGGCCACCACGGCACCGGCGCGCTTCTGGTAGGCCTGCACGGCCAGCCCCAGCCCCTCCCACCCCGCGAGCGAGGGCTCGGTCAGCAGCCGGTCGAACACCTCCAGCGACAATTCCAGCCGGTCGGCTTCCTCCGCATCCAGGGTCAGGTTCAGGTCATGCGCCCGCGCGGCCTGCGCCAGCCCGATCAGGTCCGGCAGCAACTCGGAAAAAACCCGGTCGCGGGACACCGCCTCGTAGCGCGGATGGATGGCGGACAGCTTCACGGACAGCCCCGGCCGCCCCGGCAGCGAACCCTGCGCGGCGCGGCCGATCGCCTCGCAGGCCGCATGGTAGGCGCCCAGGTATTTCCGGGCATCCGCCGCCGTGCGCGCGCCCTCCCCCAGCATGTCGTAGGAATAGCGAGCGCCCTTCGCTGACCGCCCCAGCGCATCCTCGATGGTCTCGCCGAGCACGAACTGCCCGCCCATCAGCCGCACCGCGCGCCGTGCCGCGTTGCGCACCGCCGGCACGCCGAGCCGCCGGACCATCGGCCCGAGCACCCCGCCCGGCGTCTCCCCCGGCCCGACCAGCCGCGAACCCACCGCCAGCGCCCAGCCGGAGGCCGCCGAGGCCCAGCCCTCCGCGTGCTTGTCCCAGGCCCCTTCGGACAACTTCTCCGCGATCAGCGCATCGGCGGTGGCGTCGTCCGGCACCCGCAGCAGCGCCTCCGCCAGCGCCATCAGCGCCAGGCCCTCCCGCGTCGAGAGCGGCCAGCCGCGCAGGATCTCCTCCACCGCCAGCGGCCCGCCACCCTCCCGCGCCGCGCGGGCGAGGTCGAGCGCGAGCGGCATCGACTCCGGCCGGGGTGGCGGGGCGGCGGCGAGCAGCGCGGCGCGCGCGGCTTCCTCCAGCGGGGCATAGGGCGCGTCGAAGATCGTCATGGCGCACAGCATGCCGGGCGATGCGCCGTGGATGGAGCGGCATTTTCGCCGCTATATCCGCCGGATCAACGGTGGATTGCCATATGGACCACGAAATCGACCGCATCGACCGGAGGCTCCTGGCGCTGCTGCAGCGCGAGGGCCGCGCCACGGTGGCGGAACTCGCGACCCGCATCGGCCTGTCCCCCAGCGCCGCCTCGGAACGCCTGCGCCGGCTGCAATCCGGCGGCCTCATCACCGGCTGGGGCGCCCGGCTGGATGCGGCGAAGGTCGGGCTCGGCCTGCTGGTCTTCGTCGAGATCAGCCTGGACCACACCACGCCCGATGCCTTCGAACGTTTCGCCGTGGCGGTGAAGCGGGTGCCGGAGGTGCTGGAATGCCACATGGTGGCCGGCGGCTTCGACTACCTGATCAAGGCCCGGCTCCGCGACATGGCGGCCTACCGCCGCTTCCTCGGCGACGTGCTGCTCAGCCTGCCCGGCGTGAAGAGCAGCCACACCTACGCCGTGATCGAGGAAGTGATCGCGGAGGCGCCGCTACCCCTGTGATGCTCCGCGTTGTGCGGTTCTGGTCGGGGGTGCGGGCGATGTCGGATGCGCGGGCTATGGGCCGGTTCCCGGTGGTGCGGATGCTGGCGCGGAACTGGTGGCTGTTCCTGCTGCGCGGGGTGGCGGGGATCCTGTTCGGCATCGTGGCCCTGCTGGTGCCGGGCCTGGGCCTGGCCTTCATCCTGGGCTTCCTGGCGGCCTTCCTGGCCATCGACGGCGCCTCCTCGCTCGCCCAGGCCTGGCGCGGTGGTGCCGACCCGCAGAAATCCAAGACCTGGCTGTGGATCGACGGCATCGCATCGCTGGTCGCGGCGGCGGCCCTGCTGCTGCTGCCCGTGGTCTCCGCCGTGGTGCTGGTGCTGCTGGTCGCCGCCTGGTCGATCGTCGCCGGGATCACCCGGCTGGTGCTGGCCTTCCGGTCCGGCAGCGTGATGCTCGGGCTGATCGGCGCGCTGGCGATCCTGGTCGGCGCCTGGATGGTGGTGGCACCCGGGCCGGGACTGCTGGCGCTGATCTGGCTGGTGGCGTTCCAGGCGATCTTCGCCGGCGCGCTGTTCTTCGGCCTCGGCTGGCGGCTGCGGCGGATCGCGAACGATCCGAACGGGCCGGACGCCGAGACGGATCAGGTCCGCGGCTGATCCTTCCGGCGCCGCAGCCACCCCGCCAGCGGCGTCTGGCTCAGCAGCAGGAAGGACATGCCGCCGATCAGCACCAGCGACAGCGGGCTGGTGAACATCTCCTCCAGGAAGAAGCCGAGGTCGTCGCCCACCGAGATCACCGCGCGGCGCCAGGACACATCCATCATCGGCCCGAGGATCATGCCGAGTACCACCGGCCCCACCTGGAAGCCGTACATCTTCAGCAGGTAGCCGAAGATGCCGAAGCCGAGCATGAAATACACGTCCACCACGCTGTTCTGGATGGCGTAGGTGCCGACCACGGACAGCACCAGGATCAAGGGGATCAGTACCGATGGCGGGCATTCCACCATCTTGGTGAAGGCGCGGATGCCGGTCAGGCCGAAGACCAGCAGGAAGATGTTGGCCAGCGTCAGGTTGCCGACGGTGAACCAGAACAGGTGCGGCGTCTCGATCATCAGCATCGGGCCGGGCTTCAGCCCGTGGATGAACAGTGCGCCGATGATAACCGCGGTCACCGCATCGCCGGGAATGCCCAGCGTCAGCATCGGGATATAGGCGCCGCCCACCGCCGCGTTGTTCGCGGTTTCCGGCGCCACCAGCCCTTCATAGGCGCCCTCCCCGAACGGGACGGAGGGGTTCTTCACCGTGCGCTTCGCCTGGTCGTAGGCCATCAGCGCCGCGATGTCGCCGCCGGTGCCGGGCAGCGCGCCGATCACCACGCCGATGACGGAACTGCGCAGCGACAGCGGCAGGTATTTCCGCACCAGCTTCCACGGCGGCACGATGCGCGCTACCTTCTGCTTCACCGGGACGGCATGCCGGTGGTGCAACTGCACCAGCGCCTCCGCCACGCCGAACAGGCCGATCATCGCCGCGACATAGGGGATGCCGCCCATCAGCTGCACGGTGCCGAGGGTGAAGCGGCCCTCCGCCGTCATCGGGTCCAGCCCGACCATGCCGAGTGCGACGCCGAGCGCCCCGGCATACAGCCCCTTGGCGAGGGATTCCCCGGACAGGCTGCCGACCAGCAGCAGCCCCATCACCGCCAGCAGCAGGTAGTCCCGCGGCGCGAACAGCAGCGCGAAGTCGGAGATCACGGGCGCGGCCACCGCCAGCGCCAGGATGCCGACGAAGCCGCCGACCACCGACATCACGGTGGACAGCCCGATGGCGGTCCCGGCCTCGCCACGCTTCGCCAGCGGGTAGCCATCCAGCGCGGTCGCGATGGCCGCCGGCGCGCCGGGGATGTTCAGCAGGATGGCGGTGCGGGAGCCGCCATAGACGCCGCCGGTGAAGACGCCGGCGATCAGCGCCAGCGCGTCGTTCACCTCCCAGCTGAAGGTGAAGGAGATCAGGATGGCGGCCGCCATGGTCACGGACAGGCCGGGGATGGCGCCGACATAGATGCCGGCCAGCGTGCCCGCCGCGGTCAGCAGCAGCAGCGACGGGTCCAGCCAGGACAGCAGGAAGAAGCCCAGCGCCTCGTTCATTGCAGCAGCCCCGGGGGCAACACCCCGCGCAGCAGCCAGCCCTGCGGCAGCACCACGGTGAAGATCATGCGGAACACCACATGCACCACCACCACGGACACCAGCGCCAGCAGCAGCGCGAAGCCGAACCCGCCGCCGCGCAGGAACCAGATGATGGCGGTCAGGAAGCCGAGCGTCGCGAGATGAAAGCCCAGCGGCTCCAGCACCAGCATGTAGGCCGCGATCAGCGCGACGGACACCGCGATGTCGCGCGGCGCGATGCGCGTGGCGAAGCCGGCCTCGGGCGCCGACAGCGCGCGGTTGCGCAGCAGGATGGCAAGCGCCGAGGCGGCCATCACCGCGCCGGCCGCCAGCGGCATGATGCCGGGCGCGCTGACCGCCTCCAGCCCCTGCAGCCGCACACCCTCCGCCATCACGCCGAGGCTGAGCAGCAGCAGGACGAAGCCGAACAGGGTCTCGCCCGGCTCGCGCCGCCGGCGTGCCTCAGCCATGCCGGGTCAGGACGGCCGCGGGATGTTGAGCTCCGCCGGGCTGGTCCGCGCGGCGCCGGCCTCCTGCAGGATCCAGGCGGTGACGGACTGCCAGCGGGCGAGGAAGGCATCGGCCTCGGCGCCGGAGATGTTCATCACCACGTTGCCGTTGTTGGCCATCAACTGGGTGAATTGCGGGTTCGCAGCCCCGGTGCGGAAGGCCTCAGCCAGCCTGTTGCGCGCCGCCTCCGGCGCATCCCGCTTCACCCAGACGCCGTAGAACGACCCCCAGGGCAGCAGCCGCCCGAGTTCGGGAAAATCCGCCGTGGCGGGGGCGACGCCGGGCAGGCTGGCGAGCGGCGTGTCGTTGAACACCGCCAGCGCCTTCAACCGCCCGGCGCGGACATGTTCGGCAACCGCGCCGGACCCTGCCGCCATCCAGTCCGCATGGCCGCCCTGGATCGCCGTCAGGCCCGGACCCTCGCCATCGAAGGGCACGGAGATGTGGCGGAACGGGCCGGTGGAGGCGATCATGGTGCTGACCACATGCGCCTGGCCGCCCGGGCCGGTGCCGGCCATGCGGATGCGGCCCGGATTGGCGCGCACATCCGCCACCAGGTCCTTCAGCGAATTCCAGGGCTTGTCCTTGTTCGCCACGATCACCGGCACGCTGCGCGCCAGCAGGCACACCGGGTAGAAATCCGTGTAGTCGAGGCGGGAGATGTTCAGCACCCGGTACAGCAGCGGGTTCTCCGCGCCGAACAGCAGCGTGTAGGCATCCGCGGGCTGGCCATGCACATAGGTCAGGCCGATGGCACCGGTGCCGCCGGTGCGGTTCTGCAGCACGATCTTCTGGCCGAGCGCCGCTTCCACATGCGGCGTCACCGCGCGCACCGTCAGGTCCGTGGCGCCGCCCGCGCCCCACTGGATCACGCCGAGCAGGTCGCGCGCCGGAAAGTCCTGCGCCAGGGCGCTGTTCGTGCCGAGCAGCGGCAGGCCGGCCATTCCGGCCAGCAGGGTCCTGCGATCCATTTCCGTATCCTCCCCTTGTGTCAGGTCTTCGTTTCCCGCCCGCAGGCTGCCACGGCTGGCGCCGGCTTTCCAGACACGGCAAGGCGCATTGGCGTTGGCCGCACGCAGGGCTATCGGTGGCGTCATGCTCCAGCGACTTGAGTCCCTGGCCGATGGCACGGCCTATGACGTGATCGTCCTCGGCGCCGGCGGCGCCGGCATGGCAGCGGCGTTGTTCGCCGCCATCGAGGGCCAGCGCGTGCTGCTGGTGGAGCGCACGGAATTCCTGGGCGGCACCACCGCCTGGTCCGCCGCCACCACCTGGGTGCCCAACACGCAGCATGCGGAGGGCTCCGGCGACAGCCCGGAGCAGGCCGCCACCTTCCTCGACCACGCCGTCGGCAACCACGCCGGCGCCGCGCTGCGCCAAGCCTTCCTGGAGGCCGGCCCGCAGGCCATCGCCTGCCTGGAGGCGCAGACGGAGGTGAAATTCCGGGCCCGGCCGCTGCACCCGGACTACATCCAGGAGGTGCCGGGCGCGGCGCTGCGCGGCCGGGCGCTGGAGCCGCTGCCCTTCGATGGCCGCGCGCTCGGCCCCCTGTTCCCCCTGCTGCGGCCGCCGATCCCGGAATTCACCGTGCTCGGCGGCATGATGGTGGACCGCGACGACATCGGCCACCTGCTGCACCTGCGCCAGCCCGGGAAACCCGGCTTCTGGCAGGCGGGTCGCCATGCCGCGCGCCTGCTGGCCCGCCACGCGCTGGACCGGCTGCGCGGGCCGCGCGGGACGCGGCTGGTGATGGGCAATGCCCTGGCCGGGCGGCTGCTGCTGTCGCTCGCCCGGCGTGGCGTCGATATCCTGGTCGCGACGCAAACGGAGGCGCTGCTGCGCGAGGCGGGCCGCGTCACCGGCCTGGTCATGACCCAGGCCGGCCTGCGGCGGCAGGTGACGGCGCGGCGCGGCGTGATCCTGGCGACCGGCGGCTTCAACCGGCACCCGACCCGCCGGGCCGAGATGCTGCCGCGCCCGACGCCGGAATTCAGCCCCGCCGCGCCCGGCCATACCGGGGAGATGCACGACCTGGCGCTTGGGGCCGGCGCCCGCTACGGCGAGGGCGGGATGGATACCGCCTTCTGGGCGCCGGTCTCCGTCCGCACCCGGCGCGACGGCAGCACCGCCGTCTTCCCGCATTTCGTGCTGGACCGCGGCAAGCCCGGCATCATCGCGGTGAACGCCGCCGGCCGCCGCTTCGTCAACGAGGCCACATCCTACCACCTGTTCGCCCGCGCCATGTTCCGGGCGCACGAGACGGTGCCGAGCATCCCCTGCTTCCTGGTGACGGATGCGGAGGGCATCCGGACATACGGCCTCGGCATGGTGCGCCCCGGCGGCGGCGGTTTTGCCGCCTTCCTGGCGGAAGGCTACCTGCACCAGGGTGCGACGCTGGCGGCGCTTGCCGGCAAGCTGGGCGTGGACGCGGCGGGGCTGGAGGACACGGTGGCGCGGATGAACCGCTTCGCCGAGGCGGGGGAGGACCCGGATTTCGGCCGCGGCAGCACCGCCTACCACCGCGTCAACGGCGATGCCGCGCATGGTCCGAACCCGAACCTCGGCCCGATCGGCACGCCGCCCTTCTACGCCGTGAAGCTGTGGCCCGGCGACATCGGCGCCGCGACCGGGCTGGTGACGGATACCGCGGCGCGGGTGCTGGACGGCGCGGACCGGCCGATCCCGGGCCTGTATGCCGTGGGCAACGACATGCACTCGATCATGGGCGGCGCCTATCCCGGCCCCGGCATCACGCTCGGCCCCGGCATCACCTTCGCCTGGATCGCGGCGCGGCACATGGCGGGTCACTGACCCAGCAGGAAATCCACCATCATCGCGCGGCCGGCGGCGAACATGCCGATGCCGGTCTGCGTCCCGCACCCCATCGCGCGGGCGGCGTGCAGCAGCGGCGTCACCTCCGGGCTGGTGATCACCTCGCCCACGAACATGCCGGGCGCCAGCCGGTCCGCGCGGAACGGCAGCGGATCGCCGGGCGCCATGCCGGCGGGGGTCGCGTTGACGATCAGCTCATGCCCTGCGGGATCGTCGCTGCCGGCGCGCAGCACCGCCGGGCCAAGCCCGGCCAGGCGCGCCAGCAGACGGTCGCGCCGCGCCACATCGGCATCATGGATCGCGAGTTCCGCGACGCCCGCCTCCACCAGCGCCAGCGCGATCGCGGTGCCGGCACCCCCGGCGCCCGCCATCAGCGCGCGGCGGCCACGCGGGTCGTAGCCCGCCGCCGCCAGGCCGCCGACGAAGGCCGCGCCATCCGTCATGTCGCCATGCCAGCCGCCATCCGCGCGGCGGCGCAGGATGTTGACGGAGTTCAGGAAGCCGGCGCGGTCCGTCGTGCTGGCGCAATGCGGGAACGCGGCGAATTTATGCGGCACCGTCACCACGATGCCGTCGAGGTTGCCCGCATGGCGCAGGCCCTCCATCAGCGCATCGACATGCGCCGGCGCGACCTGCATCGGCACCAGCACCGCATCCCGCCCGCGCGCGGCAAATTCGCGGGAAATGCCGCCGGGCGACTGCACCTGCGCGATCGGGTCGCCGATGATGACGTGCAGCCGCGTCGCGCCGGACAGTTTCGCCAGCATCAGGTCGCGACCTCCACCAGCACCGGCACGTGGTCCGAGGCCTTGGCCCAGCCGCGCGCATCCTTCAGCACCGTGTGGCTGCGCAGCCCGCCCGCCAGGTCCGGCGAGACCCAGACATGGTCCAGCCGCCGCCCACGGTCCGAGGCGCGCCAATCCGCCGCGCGATAGGACCACCAGGTGTAGAGCTTCTGGTCCGCCGGCACGAAGTGGCGCAGCGCGTCGTGCCATTCGCCCGCGCGCATCATCTGCGTCAGCGCCGCGGTCTCCACCGGCGTGTGCGACACCACGTCGAGCAACTGCTTGTGCGACCAGACATCGTGTTCCAGCGGCGCGATGTTCAGGTCGCCCACCAGGATGGCGCGCCGGAAGCCACCGGCCGCGTGGCGCGAAGCGGACCAGGCCGTGGCCTCCGCGACGAAGTCCAGCTTGTGCGCGAACTTCACGTTCTTCTCGCGGTCGGCGATGTCGCCGCCCGCCGGGATGTAGAAGTCGTGCAGCTCCACCGGCCCGCCTGGCGCATCCAACTCCACCGCGAGGTGCCGGCAATCGCCCTTGCCGCACCAGTCGGGGTCCGCGCCGTCGCGCAGCGCGAAGGGAATCCGGGACAGGATGGCGACGCCGTTATAGCCCTTCATCCCGCGCACCGCGCGATGTTCGAAGCCCAGCGCCGCCGTGCCCTCATGCGGGAAGTGCTCGTCGGGGCACTTCGTCTCCTGCAGGCAGATCACGTCGGGCGACAGCGCCGCGACGAGATCGGCCAGCAAGGGCAGGCGCAACCGGACCGAGTTGATGTTCCAGGTGACGACCCGCACAGGATCAGACGATCTTCACCGTGACGGTGCCGACGCCCTCGACCATGCCTTCCAGCAGGTCCCCGCGCACCACGGCCGCGACGCCTTCCGGCGTGCCCGTCATGATCAGGTCGCCCGGCTCCAGCCGCACCAGGCCGGACAGGTTGGCGATGACTTCCGGCACGGACCAGATCAGCTTCGACAGGTCGGAGGTCTGCGTGACCTTGCCGTTCACCTTCAACTCGATCCTGCCCTTCGAGGGATCGAAACCCTCGGCCGGGACCAGCAGGCCCATCGGCGCGGATTTGTCGAAACCCTTGCCCATGTCCCACGGACGGCCGGTCTTCTTCGCCTCGTTCTGCAGGTCGCGGCGGGTCATGTCGAGGCCGCAGCAATAGCCCCAGACATGCTTCAGCGCATCCGCCTGGCTGATGTCCACGCCGCCGGTGCCGATGGCGACGACCAGCTCCATCTCATGGTGCAGCGACTTGCTGGCGGGCGGGTAGGGCATGTCGGCGCCGTTCACCACCACCGCGTCGGCCGGCTTGGTGAAGTAGAAGGGCGGCTCCCGCGTCGGGTCGCTGCCCATCTCGATGGCGTGCTCGGCGTAGTTGCGGCCGACGCAGAAGATGCGCCGCACCGGGAAGGACCCGCCGCCCTTCACGGGCAGGCTGGCCTGGGCGGGTGGGGGGATGACGTAGTCGGCCATGATGCGGTCCTTCGGTGGTCGCGGCGGACCATAATCCGGCCCGGCTGGCACGCAAGGGTGCGCCCCTATCCCACCGTCACCCGCCACATGTAGCGGCGGCTTTCCCCGGCGCCGAGCATCTCCATCCCCGGCTTGGCCCAGATGTCGCCCCAGAACTGCGCCGGGTCGGCATAGCCGGCCCAGGGCTCGATGCAGAGGAACTCGGCGCCCGGCTTCATCCACAGGCCGAGGTGGGAAAATCCCTGCCAGGACAGCGCCAGCGCCGGCGCGCCCTGCGCCGTGTAGCGCAGCCGGCGGCTGGCCGGGTTCAACAGGATCATCGCGCTCGGCCGGAACAGATCCTCCCGCAGCCCGAGGTTGCGGCCATGCACGGGCAGCGGCTGCGGCGTGGCGTCGATCAGGCCGTTGTCGTCCAGCCGCCAGACCGGGCCGGATTCATCCTGCTCGAACTCGATCCGGTGCGCGGCCTTGCCGCCGGCCCCGGGCAGCGGCCAGCGGAAGGCGGGGTGCGCGCCGAGCGAGAAGGGCAGCGTGCCCTCGCCGGGGTTGGTCACGGTGTAGGACACGGTGAGGCTGGCGCCGTGCAGCGCGTAGGCGATCTCCAGCCGGAAGCCGAAGGGGAAGACGGCGCGCGTCGCGGCGCTGTCCACCAGCAGGAAGCGGCAGGCGGCGTTGCCCTGTTCCACCAGCTCGAACCGGCTGTCGCGGGCGAAGCCGTGCTGGCCCATCGGGTAGACCTCGTGCCCGATGCGCAGCGTGTCGTCGCGCAGGCGACCGACGAAGGGAAACAGCACCGGCGAATGGCGCGGCCAGGCGGCCTCCGCCTGCCACAGGAATTCGCGCCCCGCGGCGTCCTTCAGGCTGGCCAGCTCCGCCCCCTCGGCCTTCACCACCACCGAAAGGTCGCCGGAGCCGAGCTTCACGCGGTCGGTCATTGTGCGCGGCCAGTGGGCAGGCGGCCGGCATCGCGGCGCTGGTCGTAGGCCTTGGCATGCAGATGGGCCAATTGCAGCAGGTCTCCGGGAAGGTTCGCCGCACGCGCGGCGTCGCACAGGAAGCCGAGGATGTGGTCCGCCTCGGTGCGCCCCCCGGCTTCGAGGTCGCGCAGCATGGAGGCGGTGTAGGCGCTGCCAGGGTCGGAGAACAGCGCGCGATAGCTGGCGAGGAATTCCGCCGACATTTCGTGCCCGTGCGCGGCGGCGATGGCCGCATTGCCCTCCAGCAGCGCCAGAAGAAATGGCGTGCCGCCAGCTCGGGAAATCTCGCCGACGCTGGCGCGCATCAGCACGGTGCCGGCGGCGACGGTGCCGAGATGCACCAGCTTCTCCCACATCCGCCGCTGGATGTCCGGCACCGCCTGCGCCACCAGGCCGGGCGCGCTGCCGAGCGCCTTTGCAAGGGCGGCCGCGCGTCCATCCATGGCACCGTCCTGTTCGCCGAAGGTCAGCCAGTGCCAGTCGTTGAGGTGGCGCACGGTGCCATCCGGCTCCAGCGTCGCGGCGCATTTCGCCAGGCCGCCCCAGACGCGGGATGCGCCGAAGGCGGCGTTCAGCGTGGCGATGTGGGCGATGCCGTTCAGGATCGGCAGCACGCAGGCTCCGGCATCCACCGCGGGCCGGATGGCGGCGATGGCGCTGTCCAGATCATAGGCCTTGCAGGACAGCAGCACCGCGTCGAAGCCCGGCCCGGCGGCCGCGGTGGTGGCGACGGTACGGTCGATGTCGCCGAAGCTGCTGCGCACCCGCAGCCCATCGCGCGCCAGCACCGCCGCACGGCCCGGCCGCACCAGGAAGGTGACATCCAGCCCGCGTTCCAGCGCCCGCCCGCCGAAATAGCCCCCGAGCGCGCCCGCCCCCAGCACCAGCATCCGCATTCGAAGGTCTCTCCGCTTTGGCGCGGAGCAATCCCCAGCGCGCCGGCCCTGTCCAGCCCTCGGCCGGAAATGAGACCGCCGCCATGCACGGGAGCATGGCGGCGGCTTCGGGCGTGATGCACCGGGAGAGGGGGCGGCGCATCCCGCCGAAGTGGGTTGGTCAGCGCATCCCGCCGGAGGCAGGTCTCACCGCCTCGCGGCGATGTCGAGGATCTCGGCCGAGGGCAGGCCGGCCACCGCGCCCATCGCGGTCAGGCGGCCATTCGCCAGGTCGATGCCGTGCAGCGTGCCATGGGCGAGCACGTAGCCCATGTTGCCGCCCTGGCCGTCCGACAGGATGTCGAAGCCGACGCCGACCGGCAGGCTCATGCCGAGCATGCCCTTCACCTGCTGCACGCCGTCATTCGGCGGCGCCTGCAGGTTGTAGGCGCCGAGCAGCGTGTCGATCGTGTAGAGCGCCGTCGTCGGCGCGCCGGGTTGGCCGGCAGCCGGCGCACCGGCGGGCGGCGCGACGCTGTTGGTGTAGGCGCCGGCGGTGATGCGCGGCGTCGTCTCGGCCTGCGGCGAGCCGACCTGGTACTTCTGCTGGCCGTCGCGCACGACTTCCCCGGTGTCCACGTTCACGCGGAAGTTCACGCCGGACATGCCCATCAGGCGCAGCCGGTTGGCGACCGGGTTGAAGTCCACCACCGCGCGGCCACCGCTCTCGAACGGCATGTTGAGGCGCGAGACCTGCGTGGCGCGGCCATTCGCCACGTCGATGGAGACGATCTGCCCGCGCTCCGTCACGCCGTACAGCTTGCCGTCCTGCGGCCGCTGGTCGATGCCGAGCAGGCGGCCATCGGTGCCGGTCACGCGCACCGGGGCACCGGCGCGGCGCGTCTCGCTGTCGAAGCTGACGAGGGCGTTGTCGGCGGTCAGGGCGACGAGGGTAGCGGCATCGGCGGCGGTGGCGGCCTGCACGGCGGCGATCATGCCGGCGGCGGCGATGGCGGTGCGAAGGGTCGGGGTCATCGGTTTCTCTCCGTGTACATCTTGCGAGTGCCGTTACGGCGTCTCTGGATGCGTTACGGAGCGCGGTGCCGCGTGGATGCAGCGCCGAGAGAAATTATTTCAGGTGCCGCTCGCCGGCGCCAGGCGCCCGATGAACAGGATCGGCCCGGTCGGGCGACCGATCGGCGAGCCACCCGGCGGTTCCAGCGTGATCTCGATCAGCATCCCCGGGCTTGGCTGGATGGTGCTGGGCGACACGCTGATGCGGCCCTGCGCCGGGATCAGGCCGAGCGAGGTCGGCGCCGTCGCGCCCTGCGGCAGCGCCCACAATTCCAGCACGCGGCCCTCCGGCGCCGGGCGCGGGTTCAGCGAGGCGAGGCGCAGGCCACCCTGGTCGGCCTCCACCAGCCAGGCCGGCTGGTCGCTCTCGGTCAGCAGCACGGTCATCAGCCGCGGCGCGGGCTCCGGCTGCAGCAGGATGAAGGCGGCGAGGCCGGCGGCCAGCGCGCCGGCGCCCAGCGCGCCCGCCCGCCACCCCCCCAGGGCGCCTTCGCGCCACGGGTCCAGCAGGGAAGACCACCAGGGTGCCTTCCTCGGTGCCGCCTTGGCGGGGGCCGGGTCCAGCGCAGCCTCGATCCGCGCCCACAGGTCCGGCGGCGGCGCTTCGGGCGTGGCCAGTGCCGTGAGCGGCGCGAGCCGCGCCTCCCACGCCGCCACCGCCTCGGCCAGCGCCGCATCGGTCGGCAGCGCGGCGGCCACCGCGGCGGCCTCCCGCGCCTCCAGCGTGCCGAGCACGTATTCGGCGGCCAACGCGTCGCGTTCCTCGGGAGTCATGCCAGGCACTCCCGCAGCCGCAGCAGGCCGCGCCGGATCCAGGCCTTCACGGTGCCGAGCGGCAGATCCAGCCGGGCGGCGATCTGCGCGTGGCTCAGCCCGTGCACGAAGGCCAGCACGATGCCGCGGCGGTTGCGTTCCTCCAGCGTCGCCAGGCATTGCCGCAGGCGCCGGCCCTCGGCATCCGCGGCGACTCGGTCCAGCGCATCGGCCTCCACCGGCTGGTCACCCAGCGCTGGGTCGTCGGTCGGGATCTCCCGGCCCCGGGCGCGGGCCAGGTCGAGGGCCGCATGGCGGACGATGCCGCCGAGCCAGGCCTCCGCGGTGCCGCGGGCCGGGTCGAACTGCCCGCACTTGTTGGCGATGCGCAGGAAGGCGTCGTGCAGGGCGTCGGCTGCGGCCTCACGGTCGCGCAGGATGGCGTTGGCGACGCCGAACAGCCGCACCGACTGGCGTTCATACACCGCCCGCAACGCGGTCCTGTCGCCACCGGCAACGGCGGCGAGAAGGGGGGAGAGGTCGCTGGCGGCATCCATGCGTGGGCAGGATGACCATGCCGCGCCCGTGCGGGCAAGACAGCGGGCCGATCATGGCATGCGGATTGCGTGGCGCGGGGTCTCGATGCAGCAGGCCGATGGCGGCATGCTGCCGTGCGACAAGGCGCCCGAAGCGCCGGACCCGGAGGTTTCCATGAGCGCTCCCCTGCCCCGCAACCGTGGATCGAGCCCGGCATGACCGATGGTCCCAGCCTGGCGGCCATCCGCGCCAGCGCCTTCGTCCCCCATGGCGAAACGCGCATCCATGGCGCCGCCTCAGGCCCGCTCGCCGGCCTGACCTTCGCAGCGAAGGACCTGTTCGATGTCGCCGGCACCCGCAGCGGCTGGGGCAATCCGGACCGGCTGGCGGAGGCTCCGGTCTCCGCCACCTCCGCCAGTGCGCTGCTGCCGGCCTTCGCCGCCGGTGCCACGCTGGTCGGCAAGACCCACACCGATGAACTGGCCAGCGGGCTGTTCGGGGAGAACCCGCATTACGGCGCCCCGATCAACCCGCGGGCGCCAAACCGCGTGCCGGGCGGGTCTTCCTCCGGCTCCGCCGCCGCCGTCGCCGCCGGGCTGTGCGACTTCGCCTTCGGCACCGATACCGGCGGGTCCGTCCGCGTGCCCGCCAGCTTCTGCGGGCTGTACGGCATCCGCACCAGCCATGGCCGCGTCTCGGTGGCCGGGGTCATGCCGATGGCGCCGAGCATCGACACGGTGGGCTGGTTCGCCCGCGATGCCGCGCTGCTGCGCCGGGTGGGCGAGGCGTTCTTCGGCCCGGCCCGGCCCTGGACGCCGCGGCTGATGCTGGCCGGGGACGCCTTCGAGGTGGCGCTGCCGACGCTCGGGGCCGCGCTGCTCGATGCCGCGCAGGGCCTGGGCCGGGCGGAGAGCGTGACGCTGTACGAGGACGGCCCGGCGCATTGGCTGGACACCTTCCGCCCGCTGCAACTGGGCGAGCTGTGGGCTTCGCACGGGACCTGGGCGATGCAGCCCGGCCGCCGGCTCAGCCCCGCGGTGCGCGACCGCATGGCGCAGGCCGCTGCCGTGACCCCCGCCGAGATCGCCACGGCATGGCGCGAGCGTGAACGGCTTGCCGCGCGGATGCGGGCGCTGCTGGGCGAGGACGGCGTCCTGGTGATGCCGACGGCGCATGACCTGCCGCCGCTGCGGGACGCGCCGGTTGCCGCGCAGATGGCCTTCCGGGACCGGACCCTGGCGTTGACCTGCGTTGCCAGCCTGTGCCGGCTGCCGCAGGTGAACATCCCGGCCGGCACGCTGGACGACGTGCCGATCGGCCTCTCGCTGATTGCCGCGCCCTACCGCGATGCGGAACTTCTGGTGGCGGCGGAGGCGCTGGCGCTGGGCTGATCCGGTGTGGGAAAGGCGCAACCTGCGCCCGCCAAGGGCGGGCCAGCGGCCGAACGGCGGCCGCGCCCTATGGCGCGCAGCCAAGCGGCCGGAGGCCGCGCCGGCGCCTGAGGCCTCGAATCACGTCTCCAGCATGCGGCGCAGCAGTTCGACATCCTCGGCGAAGGCGCTGTCCGCCTGCATCAGCTCCGCCACCCGGCTGACCGCGTGCATCACGGTGGTGTGGTCGCGCCCGCCGAAGCGGCGGCCGATCTCGGGCAGGGACCGGCTGGTGAGCTGCTTCGCCAGGTACATGGCCACCTGCCGCGGCCGCGCCACGGCGCGCGCCCGGCGGGGGGAGGACATGTCGGTCAGGCGGATGTTGTAGTGTTCCGCGACGCGCTTCTGGATTTCCTCGATCGTCACCCGGCGGTCATGCGCGCGCAGGATGTCGTGCAGGACTTCCTGGGCGCCTTCCATCGTGACCGGGCGGCCGAACAGGTTGGCGTGGGCGATCAGGCGGTTCAACGCACCTTCCAGCTCCCGCACGTTGGAGGTGATCTTGTGCGCCAGGAACTCCATCACCTTGGCCGGTACCGGCACGCCCTGCGTCACCGCCTTGGTCTGCAGGATCGAGATTCGCAGCTCGTAGGTCGTGGCGTGCAGGTCGGCCACCATGCCGCAGCCGAGTCGGGTGCGCAGCCGGTCCTCGATTCCGGACAGATCGGACGGTGATTTATCCGCGGAGACGATGATCTGCTTGCCGGCGTCGATCAATGCATTGAAGGTGTGGAAGAATTCTTCCTGTGTATTGTCCTTGCCGATCAGGAACTGCAGATCGTCGATCAACAACACATCGACGCTGCGCAGCGATTCCTTGAACTCCATCGTGCTCTGGCTGCGCAGCGCGGCGATGAAGCGGTACATGAATTTCTCCGCCGACATGTAGGCGACGGTCAGCGGCGGCCGTCCGGCGGCCACGGCCATCTCCCGGATCGCCCAGGCGCTGGCATGCATCAGGTGGGTCTTGCCCAGGCCGACGCCGCCATACAGGAACAGCGGATTGAAGCCGGGGCTCGCCGGACGCTCCGCCACCCGGCGGGCGCAGGCATAGGCGAATTCGTTCGGCTTGCCGACCACGAAGCTGTCGAAGGTGAAGCGCGGGTCGAGCGGCGCCGACCATTCGCTGCGGCTTTCCGCCCGGGGCTCCGGCGCCCGGCCCAGCGGCTCCGCCAGGCCCGTCTGTTCCGCGGGCTCGGCCAGTTGCCTGGCCGTCACGCGCGGCGGCCGAGCGTCCGGCGAGGCAGGCTGGCGAGAATATGCGCCATTTTCCGTGGCTTCCGTGGCTTCCGGCCGCGGCTCGGCGGCACGTGCCTCGGGCTGCACCCGGAAATCCAGACGGCGGATGGCGGGCAGTTCGGCCTGCCACAGCGCGCGCAGCCGGTCGCCATAGTGACCGCGCACCCAATCCCGCAGGAAGCGGGTCGGCAGCAGGATGGTGGCTTCCTCGCCCTGCACCGCGGCGAGGGTCATCTGGCGCAGCCAGGTCCGGTATTCGACCTCGCCCACCTCCTCCTTCAGCCGGCCGCGGATGCGGGCCCAGACCTCGGCCAGTTGGGTGGCGGAGGACGGAGATGACGGCCCGACCGCATGCTCCATGTGCTGCACCTGCCAACCTCATTGACCCTTGCGGGCGCGCTGCGTGTGACCGATCGGCACCGGGGAATCCGGCCGTGAAGAAAGCCGCGCACCGGACATCCCGGCTTGCTGCGACCCTCGGAAGGCTACCGCGACCCCGTCGACCGGCGCAAATGATTACTGGCGGGTTCGCAGATTACGGCGGCGCCACAAAAGAACAGGCGAAGCCGCCGGAACTACATTTCGCAACGACAACAGCACGCATCCCGCCTGTCGGAAGGTTGCGCGCCATGTCGTCGGGAAGGGCAGGATCAGGGTCGGCCCATTGGCCAGACCCTGGGGGGCGTCAGGCCTGGGCGGGGGCGCCGATGGCCTTCACGCGGGCAGACAGGCGGGACAGCTTCCGCGCCACAGTGTTGTCGTGGAACACGCCCTTGTCGGCGGCGCGCTGCATTTCCGGCTGCGCGGCCCGCAGCGCTTCCTGCGCCACGGCCTTGTCGCCACCGGCGATCGCCTGTTCGACCTTGCGGATGAAGCCGCGGACGCGCGAACGGCGGGCGCGATTGCGCTCCGTGCGCTTCTCGGTCTGGCGGATGCGCTTGCGTGCGGAAGCCGTGTTCGCCATGGCGGTGTTGTCTGACCAGTCAATTGTTGCGGGTGCCGGGGGCGGAAGCCACCAGCCAAGGCCGGGTTACTACCCCCCGGGCCGCGCGGGAGTCAATGCGCGCGTGCCCGCGGGCCTGCCGATGCCTCAGCGGTGGCGGAAATCCGGGCGCCGCTTCTCGGCGAAGGCGGCCATGCCTTCCTTCTGGTCGGCGGTCGCGAACAGCGAATGGAACAGCCGGCGTTCCAGCCGCACGCCTTCGCGCAGCGTCGTCTCGAAGGCCGCGTTCACCGCCTCCTTCGCCATGGCGACGGAGGGTGCGGACAGGCTGGCGATCTTCTCGCCCATCTTCAGCGCCTCCGGCATCAGGGCCTCCAGCGGCACCACCCGGCACACCAGGTTGGCGCGCTCGGCCTCCGCCGCATCCATCATCCGGGCGGTCAGGATCATCTCCATGGCCTTCGACTTGCCGATGGCCCGCGTCAGGCGCTGGCTGCCGCCGGCGCCGGGGATGATGCCGAGGTTGATCTCCGGCTGGCCGAACTTGGCGTTGTCCGCCGCCAGGATCAGGTCGCACATCATCGCCAGCTCGCAGCCGCCGCCCAGCGCGAAGCCGGCCACCGCGGCGATCACCGGCTTCTGGATGCGCAGCACATCCTCCCACCGCTTGCCGATGAAATCGTCGAAATACACCGCCGGGAAGTCGCGGCCCTTCATCTCCTTGATGTCCGCCCCCGCCGCGAAGGCTTTCGGGCTGCCGGCCAGGACGATGGCGCCGACGGCGGCATCGGCGTCGAAGGCGCGCAGCGCCTCGCCCAGCTCGGTCATCAGCTGGTCGCACAGCGCGTTCAGCACCTGCGGCCGGTTCAGCGTGATGACGCCGACGCGGCCCTGCGTCTCGACCAGGATCATCTCATAGGACATGCGGCGTTCCCTTTCATCGTGTGTTCACCGTTGCGTGCGGGCGCAGTAGAAGCTGCTCCGGCCGGATTGCACAATTCGCGAAACGCCGGCGCAGCCGCCGGCCTCGAGGCCCGGGCACAGCGGGCAGGGCTGGCCTTCGCGGTCATAGACCGAGAACCGGTCCTGGAAACGGCCCAACTCGCCATCCGCCCGGACATAATCCCGCAGGCTGGAGCCGCCGGCGCCGATCGCCTCCTCCAGCACCGCCTTGATCGCCGGCACCAGCCTGCCGGCCCGGACGCCGGGGATGGTATGCGCCTCCCGACGCGGGGAGATCCCGGCGCGGAACAGCGCCTCCGCCACATAGATGTTGCCGAGCCCTGCCACCACGCGCTGGTCCAGCAGCGCCGCCTTGATCGGGGTGCGCTTGCCGGCGAGGGAGGCGGCCAGGCTGGCCACCGTGAACCCGTCCTCCAGCGGCTCCGGCCCCATGCCCGCCAGCAGCTTGTGGGACTCCTCCGCCACGGTCGGCACCAGGTCGATGCAGCCGAAGCGGCGCGGGTCGACGAAGCCGATGCGGGTGCCGTCCGCCGTCTCCATCACCAGGTGCTCATGCGCCACCTGGTCCTCCCCTGGCGGGTTGTTGTGGCCGCGGGCGTCGGAGGCGGCGCCCTGCGGCCCCAGCCACGGCACGGGCGCCGCCGCCATCGGGCGTGCCACCATCCGCCCGGACATGCCGAGATGGATCAGCAGGCTCTCGCCGGTATCCAGCCGCGCCAGCATGTACTTGCCGCGCCGACGGAAGCCGGTGACGGTGGCGCCGGTCAGCCGCCGGCCCAGGCCTTCGGGGAAGGGCCAGCGCAGGTCCGGCCGGGTGGTCTCGGCGTGGCGGATGCGCCGGCCCTCGAGCACCGCCCGAAGCCCGCGCATCACCGTCTCCACCTCCGGCAACTCGGGCATTTTTTCCTCGTGCTGCCGCGGCCTTGTTGCACGGCGGGACGCTTGCTTGCCCGCGGGCGGCGCGCACGGCAAGGTAGCTCAATGAGCGATACGACGGATTTCGGCTACCGCGAGGTGCCACGCGGCGAAAAGGCCTCCCTGGTGCGGGAGGTGTTTTCCAGCGTGGCGCCCAGCTACGACCTGATGAACGACATGATGTCGCTGGGCATCCACCGCATCTGGAAACGCATCTTCGTCAATGCCATCGCCGCCTCGCCGCGGGAGACGCTGCTGGACCTGGCCGGCGGCACCGGGGACATCGCCTTCGGCGCGTTGGAGAGGGGCGCGAAGCGGGTGATCCTGACCGACGTGAACCCGGCGATGCTGGAGGTCGCGCAGAAGCGGGCGCTGGACCGCGGCATCACGCAGGGCCTGGAATTCGCCGTGGTGGACGCCGAGCACATCCCGCTGCCGGACCGGAGTGTCGAGAAAGTTTCCATCGCCTTCGGCCTGCGCAACTGCACCGACAAGGACGCGGTGCTGCGCGAGGCCCGGCGCGTGCTGCGCCCTGGCGGGCGCTTCCACTGCCTGGAATTCTCCAAGGTGGGGATCGAGCCGCTGGCGCGGATCTACGACACCTGGTCCTTCAAGGTGCTGCCGGAGATTGGCGCCCGGGTGGCGAAGGATCGCGAGAGCTACGAATACCTGGCCGAGTCCATCCGCCGTTTCCCGGACCAGGAGACGCTGGAGGACATGATGCGCGACGCCGGGCTGGAACGCGTGGCGCATCGCAACCTCTCGGGCGGCATCGTGGCCATCCACAGCGGCTGGCGGCTGTAGCCCTGGAGGAGGCCGTCCGCGCCCGCGTTACCGCCGCCTTCGCCGCGCAGGGCTTCATGGCCACGCTCGGCGGGCGCCTGGTGGCGCTGGAGGCCGGCGCCTGCACCATCGAGGCGGATTTCAGCCCCGGCCTGACCCAGCATCACGGCCTGTTCCACGCCGGCGTGCTGACAACGCTCGCGGACAACGCCTGCGGCTTTGCCGCGATGAGCCTGTTGCCGCCCCAGGGACCGGGCGGCGGGGAGGTTCTGAGCGTCGAGTTCAAGTGCAGCTTCCTGCGCCCGGCCCGGGGCGCCACGGCCGTCGCGCGCGGCCAGGTCCTCAAGCCCGGCCGCACCCTCAGCTTCTGCCGCGCCGATGTCTTCGTGCGGAATGCCGGCGGGTCGGACACGCTGGTTGCCACCATGCTGGCCACCATGATGGCAGTCTCCCCGGAACGGCGCTGAGGCGAAACGAGCCCGTCGGAGGAATTGACGGCGCGCGTCGCCCGGCGAGAGGGCTCGGCTGTATACATAAAAAATGCGACAAGTATCAGCATCTTGCCAAAACCATTTCGCTTGGCATGCTTCCTGCTCTCTCGTGGCTACCCCGAAAGGGGAAACGAGAGGACCAAACAAGATGAAAACCCCAACGACCTTCCTGGCTGCGACCGTCCTGGCAGCCGGCCTTGCGCTCGCCGCCGGCCCGGCCAAGGCCGCCATCATCTACGCCGGCAACTTCAGCGGCACCGAGTGCGGCGGCGCGGGTGGCTTCAGCAACTGCTACGCCACCACCACCGGCACGCAGCAGGGCGCCACCCCCGGCGCCTCCCCCACCGTCTACAAGCGGGAATCCGGCGGCGGGCAGGCCTTCAGCAACAAGTTCCCGACCATCACGGGAAGCGAGTTCGTGGTCAGCCTGAACAACGCGACCAACGAACTCAGCTTCACCTACACCCCTGGTGCCAGCGACCCGGAGATCCACTACTTCGCCATCAAGCAGGCGAACGGCTTCGCGCTGTTCTACGACCTGACGACGGCGATCACGTCCTTCACCGCCGACCTCGACACCTACTTCCCGGGCAATCCCGGCTTCTCCCACATCACCTTCTTCGACACCAACGGCAGCACCACCCCGCCGCCGCCGCCGACCCCGGTGCCGGAGCCCGCGAGCATGGCGCTGTTCGGCGCCGGCCTGCTCGGCCTCGGCCTCGCCCGCCGCCGGCGCCGCCAGCAGGCGTGATGCCAGACGCATGAAGGGTTCACCTTCATGCTCCCCGGCGCCGGATCCCCAGTCGCCGGATCCTCGGTCGCCGGATCCTCGGTCGCCGGATCCTCGGTCGCCGGACCCTTGGTCGCGGGGCACGCGCTGGATTCGCGGCAGGGGCGGCGGCGGCCATTCGGCCGTTCGCCGGCCCCTGCCGGTTGACGCATCTCATGGCCGCGTGCCCCATTCAGGTCCTATCAACCGGCCAGCACGCCGGAACGAGACGTGACGAGCTGGGGGACGCGCATGACCGAAACCACCTTGATCGCCGTGAAGCCCGAGATCGCTTCGCGGGCCCATGTCGATGCCGCCGGCTACCAGGCGATGTTCGAGGCCGCCGCGCGCGACCCCGATGCCTTCTGGGCGCGCGAGGCGCAGGACCGCATCGCCTGGATGCGGGCGCCGACGGTCATCAAGAACACGGATTTCGGCGCCGCATCCGGCCAGGTCTCGATCAAGTGGTTCGAGGACGGTGTGCTCAACGCCTCCGTCTCCTGCCTCGACCGGCATTTGGCCACGCGCGGCGACCAGGTGGCGATCATCTGGGAGGGGGATGATCCCAGCAGCGATGCCAAGGTCACCTACCGGGAGTTGCACGGGCGCGTCTGCCAGTTGGCGAATGCGATGCGCGGCCTGGGCGTCGCCAAGGGCGACCGGGTCTGCATCTACCTGCCGATGATCGTCGAGGCCGCGGTCGCCATGCTCGCCTGCGCCCGCATCGGCGCGGTGCATTCCATCGTCTTCGGCGGCTTCTCGCCGGACAGCCTGGCCTCGCGCATCCAGGATTCGGAATGCACGATGCTGATCACGGCGGATGAGGGCCGCCGCGGCGGCCGCCGCGTGCCGCTGAAGGCCAATGCGGACGAGGCGCTGAAGACCTGCCCCTCCATCCGGCACGTCATCGTCGCCCGCAACACCGGCGGCAGCGTGGCGATGCAGGACGGCCGCGACCACTGGTGGTCGGAGGCCTGCGACAGCCAGGCGCGCGATGCGGCACCGGAGCCGATGGGGGCGGAGGACCCGCTGTTCATCCTGTATACCAGCGGCAGCACCGGCAAGCCGAAGGGCGTGCTGCACACCACCGGCGGCTACATGGTCTGGGCGTCCTTCACCCACCAGAACGTCTTCGACTACCGCGACGGCGAGATCTACTGGTGCACCGCCGATGTCGGCTGGGTGACCGGCCACACCTACATCGTCTATGGCCCGCTCGCGAACGGCGCCACCACGCTGATGTTCGAGGGGGTGCCGAACTACCCCACCGTGTCGCGGTTCTGGGAGGTGGTGGACAAGCACCAGGTCAACATCTTCTACACCGCCCCCACCGCCATCCGCGCCCTGATGCGGGACGGCGAGGCGCCGGTGAAGAAGACGTCACGAGCTTCGCTGCGCATCCTCGGGTCGGTAGGCGAACCCATCAATCCCGAGGCCTGGCTATGGTATTATCGCAACGTCGGCGATGAGCGCTGCCCGGTGGTGGATACCTGGTGGCAGACGGAGACCGGCGGAATCCTGATCAGCCCGCTGCCCGGCGCCATCGCCCAGAAGCCAGGCTCCGCCACACTGCCGCTGCCCGGCGTGCAGCCGGCGCTGGTGGACAACGAGGGCAACCTTCTGGACGGCGCCACCGAAGGCAATCTGGTGATCCTGGATAGCTGGCCGGGCCAGATGCGCACGGTCTATGGCGACCATGAACGCTTCCAGCAGACCTACTTCTCCACCTTCCCCGGCAAGTATTTCACCGGCGACGGCGCCCGGCGGGATGCCGATGGCTACTGGTGGATCACCGGGCGCGTCGACGACGTCATCAACGTCGCCGGGCACCGGATGGGTACGGCGGAGGTGGAATCCGCGCTGGTGGCGCATCCGAAGGTGGCGGAGGCCGCCGTGGTCGGCATGCCGCACGACATCAAGGGCCAGGGCATCTACGCCTATGTCACGCTGAAGACCGGCGAGGAGCCGACCGAGGCGCTGCGCCGCGAACTCGTCGCCTGGGTGCGCAAGGAGATCGGACCGATCGCCTCCCCGGATGCGATCCAGTGGGCGCCGGGCCTGCCGAAGACGCGCTCCGGCAAGATCATGCGCCGCATCCTGCGCAAGATCGCGGCCAACGAGACGGAGGCGCTGGGGGATACCTCGACGCTGGCGGACCCTGGGGTGGTGCAGGATCTGGTGGACAACCGGATCCGGTAGTCTGCGCAGGCCCCCCTCACCCAACCCTCTCCCCCTGGAGGGGGAGAGGGCTAGCCTGGCACCACGGGCACGGGAAGCACGCCGAGGGCGGGGCGGGCGAACAGGAAGCCCTGCATCGCCCGCACGCCGAGGCCGCGCAGCGCGGCGAGTTCGCCCGGCGTCTCGATGCCCTCCACCACCGGCACCATGCCGAAGGCGCGCAACTGTTCCAGCGTCTGGCGCACCCGCTCCAGCCGCTCAGGGTCCTGGTCCAGGCCCATGATGACCTCCCGCGCGATCTTGGCACCGTCCGGCCGCCAGACCAGCAGCAGCGGGATGCGGGCATGGCCGGTGCCGACATCGTCGAGCGCGATGCGCAGGCCGCGCCGCTGCAGCGCGGCCAGCGTCGCGGCCAGCGCCTGCGGGTCCTCCACCGGCTCCATCTCGCTGATCTCGAAGACCAGGCGGTCGGTCGGGAAGCCCATGGCCTCGGCATCCGCCACGGTGCGGGAGGCGCAGCAGGCCGGGTCCCCCATGCAGCCGGGGAAGATGTTCAGGGTGAGGGAAGCCGGGGTCTCGGGCAGGCCGAGGCGCAGCGCCTCCGCCATCGCGCCGCGGCGGATCTCGGCGTCGAACAGGTAGCGTTGCGCCTCCGGCACCGCGGCCAGCACGCTGTGCGCGGATTGGCCCTGCGGACCGCGCACCAGCGCTTCCTGCGCCAGGGTCATCCCGGTCTCGACGTCGACGATGGGCTGGAAGGCGATGGCGAAGGGCGGGTTCACGGCAAGCCCATGGGCGGGAATCCTGCGAGGCCCTGAAGCTTGGCCACAAATGGCGGCGCGGCGCCAGCACCCGGCGGTGGTGTTGCAACGGCCGGTTTTGCAACGCAGCATCGGCCGGCATGGCCCCTCCCCCTGACGCGCACCGAACCGAACCTCAGCCCGGGGAGGCCGGGCAGACGCGCCAGTTGATCCTGGTGCTGGGGCTGGCCTGCCTCGCCTCCGTCGTCGCGATGCGGGCCTTCGACCCGCTGGTGGGCGTGCTGGCCCTGGAATTCGAGACCTCGCCGGCCTCCATCGCTCTGCTGTCCACCGCCTTCGCCCTGCCCTACGCGCTGGTGCAGCCGGTGCTCGGGCCGCTCGGCGATGCGGCGGGCAAGCGGCGCGTCATCCGCATCTGCCTGGTCGCCATGGCGGTGGCGCTGGCGGTGGCGGCGCTGGCGCCGGGCCTCACCTCCCTTACCGTGCTGCGGGTGCTGGCCGGCGCCGCGGCGGGCGGCATCTTCCCGCTCGCCATCGCCGCCATCGGCGACCAGGTGCCGATCGAGCGCCGCCAGGTGGCGCTGTCCCGCCTTCTGGTCGCGGGGCTGACCGGCAGCGCCGGCGGCGGGCTGATGGCGGCGCTGCTGGAGCCGCATATCGGCTGGCGTGGCGTGACCCTGGTCTGCGCCGCCATCGCGCTCGCCGGCCTGCCCCTGCTGCGCGACCGGAAAGGCACCCGCCCGCCGCCCGGCCGGCGCTTCGACGTGGTGGAGGCGGCGCGCCGCTACCGGCAGATCCTCGGCCTGTCCGCCGCGCGGGTGCTGTATGCCAGCGTCTTCGTCGAGGGCACGCTGATCTTCGGCGTCTTCCCCTTCATCGCGCCGACCCTGGTCGAGCGTGGCCATGGCGGCGCGGCGGAGGCGGGGCTGGCGATCTCCGCCTTCGCCATCGGGGGCTTCGTCTTCGCGGCGCTGGCGGGGTGGATGGTGCGGCACCTCGGCCAGAAGCGGATGATGCGGATGGGCGGCGTGCTGGCGGCACTCGGCATGCTGGCGCAGGCGCTGGCGCCTTCGGCCTGGGTGCTGGTGGCGGGCTGCCTGCCGCTCGGGCTCGGCTTCTACATGATGCACAGCTCCATCCAGACCCGGGTGACGGAGGTGGCGCCGGGTGCGCGCGGCAGCGCCGTGTCGCTGCACACCTTCAGCTTCTTCCTCGGCCAGTCGCTGGGGCCGGCGCTGATGGCGCTGGGGCGGGGGACGGTGGGGCCGGAATGGGCCATGGGGCTGTCTGGCGCGGGGCTGCTCGGCCTCGGCTTCTGGCTGGCACGCGGGCGCCGTTGACCGCCGCTGCCACCGTCCTGGTTCGCGATTCGCCCCCGCAGCGGAACGCAGGGTGAATCAAGGCCGGTGGCGCGCCAATCCCGCCAAACGGATTCAACGCGTTGGTCCGAGTCGCCGGAACGAATCGCTGACTCCGCGAAGTTGTTCTCTGGCCACAAGCCCTGGGGGCTTGCGGCGCGGGCAGCCACAAGCGTGTTCCGCCCGGGCCGCCCGATTCGGGAAATGCCTCAGAAGTCGGTCACGCGGCCCTTCTGTTCCCAGTCGCCGTAGCGTGTCGGCTCCGGCCCCTTCGGCCCGCCGATCTCCGGCGGCAGCGCCATGCGCACCGGCTTCTCGGCCGGCGGGTCACCGATCGGCGTCGGCGGCTTGTCGCCGGGCAGCGGCGGTTCCTGGTCCGGCGGCGGCTGGATCGGCGCCGGATCGGGCTCCGGCACGCCGGGGGGAACCCCGGGGGGTTCGGAGGGCGGCAGGGGCACCTGCTGGGCCGATGTGATCGGCGGGACGGCTGTCCCACCCTGGTGATTCGCGTTGCTCATTCCCCACATGTAGGGCCTCCTCGGCTGTGCAGGAGGGTTCTCAACGCAGCCGCAAGGCATTCGATCACGGATCAGGAGGATCGCGGCGGAATGAGCGGGTATCTGCGGACGGCGGTGCTGCTGGCGGGGCTGACCGCCCTGTTCGTCGGCGTCGGCTACGTCATCGGCGGGCAGCAGGGCATGGTCATCGCCTTCCTGTTCGCCTGCGGCACCAATCTTTTCGCCTGGTGGAACAGCGACAGGATGGTGCTGCGCATGCACAACGCGCAGCCGATCGGCCCGGCTGACGCGCCGCGGCTGTTCGAGATGACCCAGGCGCTGGCCAACCGCGCCGGCCTGCCGATGCCGGCGCTGTACGTCATCCATGAGGACCAGCCCAACGCCTTCGCCACCGGCCGCAGCCCGGAACGCGCCGCGGTCGCGGTGAACACCGGCCTGCTGGACATGATGCCGGAACGCGAGGTTGCGGGCGTGATCGCGCATGAGCTGGCGCATATCAGGAATCGCGACACGCTGATCATGACCATGACGGCGACCATCGCGGGCGCCATCGGCATGCTGGCGCAATTCGGCTTCCTGTTCGGCCGCGGCGACACGCGGCAGAACCCGCTGGGCCCGATCGGTGCCATCCTGATGATGGTGCTGGCGCCGCTGGCCGCGATGGTGGTGCAGATGGCGATCAGCCGGTCCCGCGAATACGAGGCGGACCGCATCGGCGCCGAGATCGCGGGCGACCCGGAAGGCCTGGCCGGCGCGCTGCTGCGGCTGGAGGGCTATAAGCAGGGAAGGGTGAACCAGGCGGCGGAGGCCAATCCCGCCACCGCCCACATGTTCATCATCAACCCGCTGTCGGGCCTGCGGATGGATGGGCTGTTCTCCACCCACCCGAAGACGGAAAACCGCGTCGCCGCGCTGCGGGCGCTGGGTGGCGGCGGCCTGCGGCCGCCCGTCTCCGGGCCGGGTGCGCGGCCGATGCCGGCCGCCACGGGGTCCGGTCCCTGGTCGGGGGGACCGTCCGGCCCGTGGGCCGGCGGCAGGCGCGCCGCGGCGCCACAGCGCCGCAACCCCTGGGGTCGCTAGGCGGCCTGGGCGCGGCCCGCGGTCGGGTCCAGGCGGTAGCCGCCGCCCTCGGTCACCAGCAGCCGGGCGTTGGTAGGGTCCGGCTCGATCTTCTGGCGCAGGCGGTAGATGTGGGTCTCGAGCGTGTGCGTGGTGACGGCGCTGTTGTAGCCCCACACCTCGTTCAGCAGGATCTGCCGCCCGACCGGACGGCCGCCGGCGCGGTACAGGTACTTCAGGATCGCGGCTTCCTTTTCCGTCAGCCGGATCTTGCGGTTGCGCGCCGCGTCCAGAAGCAGCTTGGCGGAGGGCCGGAAGGTGTAGGGGCCAACGCTGAACACCGCGTCCTCGGAGTTGTCGAACACCCGAAGCTGCGCCCGCAACCGCGCCATCAGCTCCGAGACCCGGAACGGCTTGGCGATGTAGTCGTTGGCCCCGGAATCGAGGCCGCGGACGATATCCTGCTCGGCATCGGCGCCGGTCAGCATCAGGATCGGCATCCGCAGTCCCTGCTTGCGCAGCTTGGCGCAGAGGTCACGGCCGTCGCCGTCCGGCAGGCCGATATCCAGGACGATGGCATCGAAGCGGGAATCCTCGGCGGACAGCCGCGCCAGCGCATCAGCGGCGGTTCCCGCTTCAGTTGCGACGAACTCTCCGTCATGAGCCAATTGTTCCGCCAGCGTCTGCCGGAGGGCCTCGTCGTCGTCCACGACGAGGATGGGGCGTGGACCGGCCATGGTAGCTCCCGTATCTGTGAGGCACCGTGACAACGGGGCCGAAGCTGATCGGTTTCACGACTCCGTGCCATCAACATCGAAATTAATGACGAGGCGGACCGATTTCGCAACTGATTGTGCCTTATCATTTGCGTGAGGAGCAAGCCTTCTGGCGCCAGATCCGTGTCAGGATACTTCACCGACCTCATGAATCAGACTGGTTCGGGGCCAGTTGCCGGGCCGGCCGTGATCCCGGCGAAGGGCCTTCCGATGCGTCGTCACGGAACGTTCTTCCGGAACGAGCCGGTTTTCTTCCGGCGGGCCCCCTGTCAAACGCCATGGGCGCGCCACATTCGGGCCTACCAATGGCTTCGTCACCGAACGCCGGAAACACACGGGAACCATGGCCCCTCTCGCTTCCCAGCGCCCCAGTGGCGCGACCGATGCCGCCTTGCCCGACCACCGGGTCCTGGCGCTGCGTGCCGTCCACCGCGCCGCGAGCGAATTGCGGCGCGGCACCCCTGTCCTGATCACCGGCCCGGATGGCGCCCTGGTGGTGGCCGCCGCGGAAACGGTTTCCGCCCGCGGCCTGGCCGACCTGTCCAACGCCGCGCGCGGGCCGGCGGTGCTGCTGCTGGCCCCGGTCCGGGCTGCCGCCGTGCTGCAACGCCCGGTGCCGCAGGGCCTCGGCGTGGCCGCCATCGGCACCGCGTCCGAGATGGGCGCCGTCGCGCTGCGCCTGCCGTCCACGCTGCTCGACCCGGCCGCGCTGCGTTCGCTGGCCGACCCGACGGCGGAGCGCCTGCTGCCGGAACAGCCGGAACGCACCGCCATGCCGGCGCATGCGCTGACCGCCATCGCGCTGGCCAAGCTGGCGCGGCTGCTGCCGGCGCTGGTCGTGGCGCCGGCCACGGAAACCGCCGGCGCCTGGCTCGACCTGCTGAGCGTTTCGGCCGCGGACGTGCTGGCCTACCCGGTCGATGCGCCCGCCACGCTGACCCGCGTGGCGGAAGCCCGCGTACCGCTGGAGGATGCGCCGGAGGCCCGCATCGTCGCCTTCCGCGCCGCCGATGGCGGGATCGAGCACCTGGCCATCCTGGTGGACAGTGTCGCCCCGCAGCCCGGCCCAGGGGGCAGCGCCGTGCCGCTGGTGCGCATCCATTCGGAATGCTTCACCGGCGACCTGCTGGGCAGCCTGCGCTGCGACTGCGGCCCGCAGCTGCGCGGCGCCATCCAGCGCATGGCGGCCGACCCGGCCGGTGGCGTGCTGATCTACCTGGCGCAGGAAGGACGCGGCATCGGGCTGGTGAACAAGCTGCGCGCCTACACGCTGCAGGACCAGGGCCTGGATACGCTGGATGCCAACCGCGCGCTCGGCTACGGCGCCGATGAGCGGAATTTCTGGGTGGCGGCGGAAATGCTGCGCGCGCTGGATGTGAAGCGGGTGCGGCTGCTGACCAACAACCCGGACAAGCTGGCCGGCCTCGCCGCCTGCGGCATCGCCGTGGAACAGCGGGAGGCGCATCAGTTCGAGGGCAATGGAGTCAATGACGGCTACCTCGAGACCAAGGCCCGCCGCTTCGGCCACCTGCTGACCTGACGGCACGCCGCTTGCCTTCCCCTGGCCCGGCTGCCAAGGCCACGGGGAATGCACGCCATGACCATCACCGCCACGTCGCCACCGCCCGACCTGCTGCCGCGGCTGCGGGAGGATGAGCACGTGCCGGTGCCCGGAACCCTCGACTTTGACCAGGTGTTGCGGGCGCTGAACCCGCTGCAGCATCTGCCGGTGGTCGGCACGATCTACCGGGCGCCGACGGGCGAAGGCCTCAGCCCGGCGCTCCGGGTGCTGGGCGCCGGGGTGCTGGGCGGGCCGGTCGGGATGCTGTCGGCCGCCGTCCTGTCCGCCATCGAGGAAGCCACGGCCGGCCCGCGGGAGAGCCCTCGGCATGGATGAGCCGGGCTGGGCGCTGGTGACGCGGGACGGGCTTTTCCGCTTCCAGGGCGAGACGCTGCGCTGCGCGCTCGGCAAGGGCGGCGTGGTGCCGGCGACGCGCAAGCAGGAAGGCGATGGCGCCACGCCGGCCGCGCGGATGCCGCTGCGCCGGGTGCTCTACCGTGCCGACCGCGGCCTGGCGCCGGCCTGTGCCGTGGCGGTGGAACCGCTGGCGCCCGCGGATGGCTGGTGCGACGACGCAGGCGACCGCGCCTACAACCGCCCGGTCCAACTGCCCTTCGATGGGCGGCATGAGGCGCTGTGGCGGATGGATGCGGTGTACGACATCATCGGCATCCTGGGCTGGAACGACGATCCGGTGGAGCGCGGCCGCGGCAGCGCCATTTTTCTCCATATCGCCAGACCGGATCTTGGTCCGACGGAGGGCTGCGTGGCCCTCGCGCTGCCCGACCTGCGACGGGTCCTGGCGGCCGGGCTGCGCGGAATTTCCGTATCGGCCGGATAGGTCACACGCCAAGGTGATGGCTCGGCGCGCGACCGCGCCGCGCCCGCCGGCTTCTCTCCTCGTACAGGGGAGGCTTCATCATGCAACAGGTCCTGCGCGCCGCGGCCATCGCGGCGTTCTGCTTCAGCGCGCCGACGCTGGCCGCCGCGGAAGGCGAACGCAAGCGCATCTGGTTCGCCACCGCCTATGTGCACCAGTTCACCAACTCCAACCTCGCCGACATCCCGGTCGGCCTCGCCACCGGCAACTGGTCGCTGGAGCGCAGCTATTTCAGCTCCGTCGCGCTGAACCGCGTGCTGGTGCCACGCCTGCCGCTGGACCTGCCGCTGGTCGGCCGGCTGCTGGATGGTGGCTCGCTGGAGCTGGAAGGCCAGTTCGGGCTGCATTCCGGCCTGCAGAGCCATACGGAGGCGACGCTCGCGCTGGTGTGGCGCACGCCGGACTACGCGCTGCCGCTCGGCACGCGGATGAACTTCGCCGTCGGCGAGGGCCTGTCCTACGCCCTGGCGCGTCCGGCCTTCGAAGGGGTGGTGAACGAGGCCCAGCCGCGCCGCTTCCTGAACTACCTGGCCTTCGAGGCGGAGATTTCCCACGAACGGCTGCCGCGGGTGGCGCTGGTGCCGCGCATCCACCACCGCTCCGGCATCTTCGGGCTGATCGCGCCGCAGGGCAGCGGGTCGAACTTCGTCGGCCTCGGGCTGCGGCTCACGCTGCAGTAGGCGCGAGGCCGAAGCCGCGGCCGGGGACGGAGGCGAGCAGCGCCTGGGTGTAGGCGTGCCGGGGGCGCTCGAAGACCTCCCCGATCGGGCCCTGCTCCACCACCTCTCCGTCCTTCATCACCGCCACCAGGTCGCAGACCTGGGCTGCCACCCGCAAATCATGCGTGATGAAGACCAGCGACAGGCCGAGCCTTTCGCGCAGCTCTGCCAGCAGCCGCAGCACCTGCGCCTGCACCGAGACATCCAGTGCCGAGACCGGCTCATCCGCCACCAGCACCTCCGGCTCCAGCGCCAGGGCGCGGGCCAGGCCGATGCGCTGGCGCTGGCCGCCGGAGAATTCATGCGGGAAACGCTCGGTGGCGGCGGGGTCCAGCCCGACCAGGGCGAACAGCTCGCGCGCCCGGCGTAGTGCCTCGGCGCGCGGCATCCCGTGGATCATCGGGCCCTGCGCCACCAGTTCGCCGGCCCGGCGGCGCGGGTTCAGCGAGCCATAGGGGTCCTGGAACACCATCTGGATGCGCTTCGCCTCCCGCCGCATCCGGCCGCGGCTCAGCGCCGTGAGGTCCAGGCCATCGAGGCTGACGCGGCCGCCATCGGGCTCGATCAGCCGCACCAGGCAGCGGGCCAGGGTGGATTTGCCGGAGCCGGATTCGCCGACGATGCCGAGCGTGGCACCCTTCGGCAGCGTCAGCGTCACGCCGCGCACCGCATGCGTCACGCGGCCGCCACGGCCGAGGAAGCCGCCGGTGCGATACGTCTTGACCACGTCCTGCATCACCAGGATGGGCTCCGCGCTGATGGCGCGCGGGGCGCGAGCGGCCAGCGGCGGGACGGCGGCGATCAGCGCCTGGGTGTAGGCGTGGCGCGGTGCGTTCAGCACCTGCGCGGCGGGGCCTTCCTCCACCACCACGCCGTGCTGCATGACGGCGACGCGATCGGCGATTTCCGCCACCACGCCGAAATCATGCGTGATGAACAGCACCGCCGTGCCCTTGCGGCGCTGGAGGTCCTTGATGAGGTGCAGGATCTGCGCCTGCGTCGTCACGTCCAGCGCCGTGGTCGGCTCATCCGCGATCAGCACGCGGGGGTCCAGCGCCAGGGCCATGGCGATCATCGCGCGCTGGCGCTGGCCGCCCGAGAGTTCATGCGGGTAGGCACGCGCGGCCTGGCGCGGGTCCGGGATGCGCACTTCCTCGAGCAGCGCCAGGACCCGCGCCTCGATCTCGGCGCCGGACAGCTGCGTGTGGATGCGGAACATCTCGCCGATCTGGTCGCCGACGCTGATCAGCGGGTTCAGCGCCGTCATCGGTTCCTGGAACACCATGGCGATGCGGGCGCCGCGCAGCCTGCGCATCGCGTCCTCCCCGGCCGCGGCGAGGTCCTGGCCCTCGAACATCACCCGGCCGGCGGCGATGGCGACGCCGGGTGGCAGCAGGCGCATCAGGGCGCTGGCCGTCATCGACTTGCCGGAGCCGGATTCGCCCACGACGCAGAGGATCTCGCCGGCGTTCAGCGCCAGCGTCACCTCGCTCAGCGCGTGCGGCCGGTCGGCGCCCTTGGGCAGGGAGACGGTGAGCCGCTCGATCTCAAGAACGGAAGTCATCGCCCGCGCAGCCGCGGGTTCAGCGCATCGTTCAGCCCCTGGCCGACCAGCGACACGGCCAGCACCGTGACCAGGATGGCGACGCCCGGAATGGCGGAGACGTACCACTGCACCCGCAGCACATCCCGCCCCAGGCCGATCAGGTTGCCCCAGGAGGCGACGTTGGGATCGGACAGCCGCAGGAAGGCCAGCGCCGATTCCAGCAGGATCGCCACCGCCATGACGACGGAGGCATAGACGATGATGGGCGGCAGCGCGTTGGGCAGGATTTCGCGGAAGATGATCCGCAGGTCGCCCATGCCCAGCGTGCGGCAGGCCTGGACGAATTCGCGGTTGCGCAGCGTCAGGAACTCCGCCCGCGTCAGCCGCGCCGGCGCGGGCCAGGAGACGACGCCGATGGCGATGGTGACGGTGGTGATGTCGGACCCGAACACGGCCACCAGCACCAGCAGCAGCAGGAAGTTGGGCAGGGTCTGGAACGCCTCGGTGATGCGCATCAGCACATCGTCCACCCAGCCGCCATGGTAGCCGGCCAGCGCGCCGATGCAGATGCCGACCAGGATGGCGATGGCCGTCGCCACCACGCCGATCAGCAGGGAGATGCGCGCGCCGTGGAAGATCTGCGCCGCGATGTCCCGCCCGGAATTATCCGTGCCGAGCGGAAAGCGGGGATTGCCCGCGGGCCATTGCAGCGGGCGCCCGGCCAGCGCCAGCGGGTCGCGCGGGAACAGCCAATCCGCCGAGATCGCCATGGCGACCACCGCCAGCAGCAGCACCAGCCCGATCATCGCCGGCGGGCTGCGCAGGTAGCCGCGCAGGAAACCCCTCATGGTCCGATCCGGGGATCGAGGCGGGCATACAGCAGATCCACCAGGAAATTCACGCAGATCACCAGGATCGCCGAGACGAAGACGATGCCGAGCAGCGTGTTGAGATCCCGCTGCACCACCGATTCATAGGCCAGCCGTCCGAGGCCGGGCAGCGAGAACACGCTTTCCACCACCACGGACCCGCCCAGCATGGTGCCGGTCTGCAGGCCGATCAGCGTCACCATCGGCAGCAGCGCGTTGCGCAGCACGTGCCGCACCACCACCCGCGTCTCGTCCAGCCCCTTGGCGCGGGCGGTGCGGACGAAATCCAGCGTCAGTACCTCCAGCATCGAGGCACGCATGATGCGCAGGTAGATCGCCAGGAAGATCAGCCCGAGCGTCAGCGTCGGCAGCACCAGGTGGGTCGCGATGTCCAGCGTGCGCCGCAGGCCGGTGTAGCCGGCGCCGATCTCCTCGAACCCGCCGGCCGGCAGCCATTGCAGGTGGACGGAGAACAGCACGATGGCCATCAGCCCGAACCAGAAGGACGGCGTGGCGTAGAACACCAGGCCCAGCGTCGAGATCAGCGAATCCGTCCAGCCATTCACCCGCCGCGCCGCCAGCACGCCGAGCACCAGGCCGAAGAAGAAGGCGAAGGACAGGGCGGCCACCATCAGCAGCAGCGTGGCCGGCAGCCGCTCGAAGATCACGGTCGCGACCGGCTTGCCGTAGATCGAGGAAAAGCCAAGGTCGAAGCGCACCAGCCGCCACATGTAGTTGGCGAGCTGCGCCGGGACGGAAAGGTCGAGCCCCATCGCGGCGCGCATCTCGGCGGCGGAGCGCGCATCGGCGCCGCCGCCGGTCTGCGCGATCAGCGCATCCACCGCATCGCCCGGCGCCAGTTGCAGCAGCAGGAAGATGCCGATGAGGATCAGCAGCAGGGTGGGCAGGGAGGACAGGAGCCGGCGGCCGGCGAGGGTGAGGACGCGCATCGCTATGAACTCATCCTGCGAGGCCCCCCTCACCCAACCCTCTCCCCCCCGGGGGGGAGAGGGCTGCGCAGGCTTGGCGCACAGCGCCTAGCCGAAGCGGGTGAGGGGGGAGCAGCGCCGCATCCACCAAATCACGAGGCCAGCCACAGGTCGTGCCAGGAGGACGAGGCCCAGCGCGGGTTGTTGGCGTAGTTGCGCAGCCGCCTGTTGAAGACCGAGACGAAGATCTGCTCGATCGGCATCCACAGCGGCAGCTCCGTGTTCACGCGCTTCACGAAATCCGCGTAGAGCGCCTTGCGCCGCGCCGGGTCCAGCTCGGTCTGCGCCGCATCCATGATCCGGTCGGCCTCGGCGTCGGTCCAGCCCCACTGGTTGGTCCAGGGCGCGCCCTTGGGCTGGCCGGACCGGTACCAGACGCTGGTCGAGACCGCCGGGTCGTTGCGGTACTGGTGCCAGCCGGTCGCCAGGTCGAAGTTCCAGTCGTTGTAGACGGTGCGCAGGAAGCCCGCGGCATCCAGCCGCACGATCTCGACGCGGATGCCGACTTCCTGCAGCGACTGCTGGATGAAGGTGGACCACAGCGCGATGTCCTCGCCCCAGGGTGCGGGGTTGAGCCGCAGCGTGAAGCGCACGCCGCCGGCCCCGCGGCGATGCCCCGCCTCGTCCAGCAGCGCATTCGCGCGGCGTCGGTCGAAGGGGTACTGCGGCATCGGCTCCGTCGGGTAGTAGTCGGCCGAGACGGACGGGATCGGGCCGGTGCCGAGCTTGGCGAAGTCACCCAGGAAGTTCTCGATGAAGAAGGGCACGTCGATGGCATGCGCGATGGCGCGGCGCACGCGGAGATCGGCCAGCGTCGGGTTGCGGAAGTTGAACTCCAGCGTGTTGGTCCGCGCGTTGCCCTCGTTGCCCTTGGTCGTGACCTCGAAGCGCGGATCGCGGCCGAGGCGTTGCAGGTCCGCGATGGTCAGCGAGGAATACGGGCTGAACAGGATCTGCCCGGCCTCCATCTGCGCCGCGGCCGCGGAGCGGTCGCTGACCACGCGCCAGACCACGCGGTCCAGGTAGGGCAGGTTGTTGCGCCAGTAGTTCGGGTTGCGCTCCGCGATGATGTACTGGCCGCGCTCGTATTGCAGGAACTTGAACGGGCCGGTGCCGATGGGCGCGGTGTTGGCCGGGTTCTGCCGGATGTCGGTGCCTTCGTAGACATGCTTCGGCGAGATGTAGCCGAGGTCCGGCAGCGCCCGCAGCAACAGGCCGAGCGGCATCGGGCGGGAATAGCGGAACACGGCGGTGTGCGCGTCCGGCGTCTCCACCGCGTCCAGGAACTGCTGCAGCGCCGAGCCGTAGTTGAGAATCTTCTTCCACATCTCCATCGCCGTGAACTGCACGTCCGCGGCGGTGAAGGGGCGCCCGTCATGCCAGGTGACGCCGCGCCGCAGCTTGAAGGTGATGGCGAGGCCGTCGGGCGAGCTTTCCCAGCTTTCCGCCAGGCAGGGGCTCGGGCGGCCCGCGGAATCGAGGTCGACCAGCGGTTCCTGGATCTTCCCGCCAACGATGTAGACGCCGGTTGAGGCCTGGAGCGACGGATTCAGGATGCGCTGCTCGGTGGCGAAATGCACCGTCATCACGCCGCCACGTCGCGGCTGTTCTTGCGCGAGGCTCTTTTCTGGAAACAACACGCTGCCGGCAAGCGCGGCGGAGGTCAGCATTGTCGCGCGACGCGTCAGGTCCATGGCGGGCATCCTCTGGGCGATCGTCTGTGCGCTGCAACATGGGGGGTTCGCCCCCCCCGGGTCAACACAAGCTCAGGCTTCCACGAGTCGCAGCAGCAGGCCGTTGGCGCGCGCGGCCGGAACGGCAACGGCCTCGCCCGCCGCGACGCCGAGTGCGCGGCCCGCCGCCGCCAGGTCGCGCGTGCCGAGCACCAGCGCGGCGGCGCCTTCCTCCGGCAGTCCGTCGAGTAGGATGCCGGGGTGGCGACGCGACAGGGCATCCCGGCCGAGGAACAGGAACTCCGCGCGACCGGCACCGGATTCGACGCGCCAGGCGCCATCCTCCACGGCCTCCGCCGTGCGGTCGATCAGCGACGCCAGCTCCGCCGCACCGGCCTGCGGATCGCGCGCCAGCACCTCGATCCGCACCAGGCGGCTCGCACCGTTGGCGTGGGATTGCAACGAGGGGATCCAGACATTCTCCCGCGTCATATGCTGGCAGGCGAAGATGCCGAGGCCGGCGGGGCGGGCGCTGCGCGGCCATTGGAAGACGTTGAAGCGCGCCTCCGCCTCGCCACCCTCGGGCAGCGTCACCGGGCGGCCGAAGCTGATCGGGCCGACTGCCGCGATGCCCTTGGCGCGCAGTTCGTCGGCGCCGGCGGCGGCATCGTCCGTGGTGAAGGCGGCGCGATCCAGACCTTCCCGCACATCCAGGAAGGCGCGCATCGGCGCGTTGTGTTCGGTCGGCGCCAGCACGCCCAGCAATTCGAGGTAGTCCTCGCCGAACATGATGGTGTAGTTGCCCGACCCCATATGGGCGCTGTGCGTGCCACGCGGGGAGACGGTGAAGCCGAGCGCGCGCCAGGCCGCCGCCGCCGCATCCAGATCCCGCACCGCGACCACCACATGGTCCACGCCGATCACATGCTTCAGCGCCATGCCGCAAACTCCCCGTTCCTCCGGCGCATGACAGCGGATCGGGCGCAGCTTCGCAACGGCCCTTGAGCGGCGGCGCGGCCGGGTCTTTGATGCAGCGCACCCTGATTGGAGCCCCTGCCCATGGCCGTGACCTGGCCGCCGTCCCTCTGGGCGCATGTCTCGCCGCCCGGCCCGGACCTTCCCATGCTGGAAGGTGACGTGACGACGGAAGCGGTGGTGGTCGGCGCCGGCTTCACCGGCCTGTCCACCGCGCTGCACCTGCGGGAGGCCGGCATCCCCACCGTGGTGGTGGAGGCCGCCGAGCCCGGCTGGGGTGCCTCCGGCCGCAACAACGGGCAAGTGATCCCGACCCTGTCGCGGCACGACCCGGCCGCGATCATCGCGCGCCACGGGGATGCCGGGCTGCGTTTCGTGCATGTCCTGCGCGACAGCGCCAGCATCCTGTTCGACCTGGTGCGCCGCCACGACATCGCGGCGGAGGCCGAGCAGGCCGGCTGGCTGCAACCGGTGCATACCCCGGGCCGCATGAAGATTGCGGAACGCCGCGTGAAGGACTGGGGCAGCCACGGCGCGCCAGTGGAGCTCATCGACCGCGCCCGCATGCGCGACCTGCTGGGCAGCGAGGCCTGGTTCGGCGGCTGGTCGAACAGCAGCGGCGGCCACATCAACCCGCTGATGCTGGCGCGCGGCATGGCGCAGGCAGTGCTGACAGCGGGTGCGACGATCTACGCGCGGTCTCCGGCGCAGAAGGTGGAACACCGCGACGGGCGATGGGTCGTGCAGACGGCGCGCGGCACCGTCACCGCCCGCGCCCTGGTGCTGGCAACCCACGCCTATACCGGCGAATTCTCCCGCGAGCTGGCGCCGGAGATCGCGAAGGAGGTGGTGCCGACGCTGTCCTGGCAGATGGCGACCCAGCCCATCGGCCACAACGTCGCCGGCAGCATCATCCCCGGCCGGCAGGCGATGTCCGACACGCATGGGGAGTTGTACTTCACCCGCTGGGATGCGCGCGGTCGGCTGGTGACGGGCGGCGCGGTGGCGATCCCGCTGAACCAGGCAGCGAGGCTGCGGCCGATGATCGCCGCGCGGCTGCAGAAGCTGTGGCCGCAACTGGGTGAGGTCAGCTTCGACCATGTCTGGAGCGGCTATATCGGCATGACGCCGGACTACTTTCCGCGGCTGCACCGGCTGGGGCCGGATGGCTACGCCTGGGCCGGCTGCAACGGCCGCGCGGTGGCGCTCTCGGTCGCGCTGGGCCGGGAGTTCAGCCGCGCCGTGCAGGGTACGCCGGAGACCGAACTCGGCCTGCCCTTCACCAGGCCGACGCCGATCCCGCTGCACGGCATCGCCCGCCGCGTCGCGCCGCTGATGCTGAACCTGTATCGCTGGCGCGACGCGCGTGAGGTGTAGTCCTTTGTAGGTCGCATTTTCCGAGTCGTCCGGCGTGTCCGCCGGACTTGAAAATGCTTCAGCTGTTCCAGCTCCGCGTGCTGATGATGAGCGTCGCCTCGATGCCCGGCCGGCTTTTCTGCACGATCGGGATCCGGAACTCGACGTGGTCATCCGCCTCGGTGCAGTCGGCGAAGGCGGTGGTGGCGTTGGGCGTGCGGCTGTCGAAGCCGTAGCGCAGGCGCCAGCCCTTCTTCCCGGTGGGGGGCAGCGCCTCCAGGTTCACCTTGTCGCGGAACAGATAACCGCCGGCGTAGTGGTTCTTCAGCCACAGCACGCCATCCACCACGTAGTCCGGCACCAGCACGCCGATATCGACGGCGAAGCCGAGCGAGGCGCGTGCGCTGTCCACCCGTGCATCGGCGTCCAGGTAGGCGGTGAACAGCTCGGGCCGCGCATGCGCCTTGCGGTCGATGTCGCGCGCGAATTCCGGGAACAGCTCCCCGTATTTCCGGAACACGGTGGAATTCTCCGCCGCCACGCGCCGGCTGAGATCCCAGGTGGCGCCGCGCACGCGGCTGATGCATTCGAAATGGTAGGAGGCGCGGACCTGCTTGCCCGCCGCGCGCATCGCCTCGACCTCATCCGGCAGCGTCAGCGCGGTAACGTCCAGCACGCCGTCGACGCGGACATTGCCGAACAGGAAGCGCCGGAGGTTCTGGTAGCCTTCCTCGGAATTGACGATGCCGAAGGGGCCGGAATGGCTGCGGTGGACGAAGGCGCGCGGCGCCCAGCGCGTCGGCTCGCCGGGGTTCCTGGGCGGGCCGCTGACCCCGGCATTGTACAGCCGTACCAGCCCATCGCTGAACGGCCCGGCCGCGCGCGCGACGACACCGCCGCCCACCGGGTAATCCTTGGAATTCGTACCGATCAGGCAGAAGAAGCGGTCCGGATCGAACCTTCCGGCGAGGGTGTCGACCCGTTCCGCATCCTTCGGCAGGCCGAGATATTCGCGCATCCGTGGCCGGCTGAAATTGTTGGCGCTGCCGGCGGACAGGAAGGACGGCACGTTGCCCAGCATCTCGATCTCGATGCCGTTGTGCGGCGTGGCGTAGGTGAAGACCTTGTCCACCATCGCCTTGGTCTCCGGCTTGCCGATGGCGTCGTTCTGCAGGAAGGCGCGGATGATCAACCCGCCCATGGAATGCGCGGCGAGGTTGACGCGGAATTCTTTCGGGTCGCGGCCGGCCATGTCGACGCGGTCGCGCAGCGTCTCGACCAGGCCGCCCAGATCCTCGGCGAATTCCTCGATCGTCACCTGCCGGTCCTCCCCGAAGGAGGCGGAGGCGCGTTCGTAGTAGCGGTAGATCACCACGCATTGCCGCGGCAGCTTTTCCGCGCGGTCGCTGTCCAGAAGCTGGTCGAGGCCGGCGACATAGGCGTCGCGGTAGCCGAATTCCTTCATCAGCCGGACCAGCGGCGATTCGAAATAGTGCCGCTTCACCTGGCCGGTCCAAAGCTGCCGCAGCTTCGTGGAGCCGGTGTTGAAGCCCATGTAGGGGTCGGAGACCGCTTCCTCGATGGCGCCTTCGGTGCCGGCATAGCCGCGCACGAAGATCAGCGGGTGCAGCAGCGGGCCTATGTCGCGCGCCATGGCAGTCCTCCCCGTCCGGCCTGACGGAGTCTTGCCATGCGCGGACGCCTGCCGCAACGAAACTCAGCCGTCGCGGTCGCGGGCCAACTGCGCCAGGATCTCCGGCATCCGGGCGTTGGCCTGGGCGGACAGATCCTCGAACAGGCTGTTGCCGTGGGCGTCGATACCGACGGTGACGGGGCCGAGTCCGCGCACCGCCAGCCGCACCAGGCGGTAATGCGCCACCAGGTCGTTCCAGGCGACGTCGCGCACCGCGGTGATCGCGGCCGAATGCAGCGGCGCGCCTCCGCCAAGGAACGAGAAATAGACGCAGCCGACCTCCGCCATCGCCTCCCGGCACGCCGCGTCCAGGCCGCCCTTGCCGCCCACCGCGGTCAGCCCGAAATGCCGGATCAGCCGCGGCATGATGGGGTTGAAGCGCGTGCTGGTGGTCGGGTTCATGTAGAGGATTTCGAGGCCCCCCTTCGCCGTGTCCTGGCTGTAGCTGCCGAGATGCAGCAGCGACCCGCCGTCCAGCGGGATCGGCGGGTCTTCCCCACGATCGGCGCAGGCCAGGATGCGATGATGCGTCGGCAGGCCGGCGGTGATGGTGATCTCGCCATCCAGCAGCACCATGTCGCCGGCGCGCAGGCTGCGCGCATCCTCCCGCGTCATCGGCATGGTGACGCGGCGATAGTCCCCACTCATTCCATGCGCTCCACGCTGCCGTCCGCGTGGAGGCGCGCGCGGGTGCGGCGGTTGATCCAGCAGTTGAAGCAGACGGCGACGGGCGTGTAGCCATGCCCGGCGCTGTAATCCACATGCACCGCCAGCGCCGTGGTGTCGCCGCCGGTGCCCATCGGTCCGAAGCCGGTGGCGTTGACCGCACGCAGCAGCCGTTCCTCCATCGCCGCCAGCACCGGCTCCGGGTTTGTGCTGCCGATCGGGCGGTAGGTCGCCTTGCTCGCGATCTTCGCCGCCACGTCGAAGCTGCCGCCGATGCCGACGCCGATGATCACCGGCGGGCAATGCTGCGACCCCGCCTGCATCACCGCCTTCATCACATAGGCCTCGATATCCGCCAGCGAGGGAAAGCTGAAGGTCTCCGCGGTGGCCCAGCGGCCGGAACCCAGCGCCTTGGGCTGGCAGGCGATCTCGATCCAGTCGGCCCCCGATTCCATCTCCCACGTCACCAGCGGCATGTCCTTTCCGGCATAGCCACGCTCGTTGGTCAGCGGGTTCGTCACATGCTTCAGCAGCGGCGGCTGGATGCGGCCGACCAACTCGGAGAAACCCTCGGAGATCGCGGCCTTCAGGTCGCCCTCCCACCGCGCGGCGCTGCCCAGCGTCACCCGGAATACCGGCACGCCGGCGTCGGAGCAGACGAAGCGGTCGGTCGCCTCGGCGCGCAGCGCGCTGCCCAGCATGATCTCCAGCACCCGCTGCGCGCCGGGGTGGGTTTCGGCGGCGCGGGCGCGGCGCAGCGCGTCCTTGGTGTCGTCCGGCACGCGGCGCAGCGACCAGTCATACAGCTGGGCGGTCAGCGTCTTCACGGCATCCTGGGTGATCGGCATCCTGGCCTGGCTTCCCTTCCCGTCAAAGGTCATTACCCTGGCCTTTCCAGCGATCATAGCGCGACAGGACACCCCCCATGCAAGGCACAGCCGGCGAACGACTTCTGGTGATGACGCCGGTGCCGGCGGACCTGCGCACGGCGCTGGAGGCGGCGGGGCATGAGTTGGTCGATCTCGCGGCGCAGCCGCCCGGCCCGGTGGCGGGCTTCCGCATCGGCGTCACCACCGCCATGGTCGGCTGCGATGCCGCGATGTTCGCGCGCCTGTCCGGCATGAAGCTGCTGGCCAGCACCGGCACCGGGCTGGACCGGATCGACCTGGATGCGGCACGCACACATGGCTGCGCGGTGCTGAACACGCCGGACGTGCTGACGGAGGACACCGCGGACTACGCCATCGCGATGCTGTACGGCATCGCCCGCCGGGTGGTGTACGCCGACGCCTTTGTACGGTCCGGCGCCTGGACCAAGGGGCGAGCCGAAAGCTCCACCCGGCTGTTCGGCAAGACCTGCGGCATCTTCGGCCTCGGCCGCATCGGCGCGGCTGTGGCCCGCCGGGCCCAGGGCATCGGCATGAAGGTGCTGTGGTCCGGCCCGCGGCCGAAGCCGGGGGCGCCGTGGGACTACGTGTCTGGCATCGGCGAATTGGCCGAGCGTTCCGATGCCCTGGTGATGTGCTGCCCCGGCGGGCCGGAGACGGCCGGCATCGTCGATGCGGCGCTGCTGGCGAAGCTGGGGCCGGCCGGGTTCCTGGTGAACATCGCGCGCGGTTCCGTGGTGGACGAAGCGGCCCTGGTCGCGGCGCTGCACGCCGGTACCATCCGCGGCGCGGCGACCGATGTGTTCCGGTCCGAGCCGGTGCCGGACCCAGCCATGCTGGCGGCGCCGAACCTGGTGGTGGCGCCGCACTATGCCTCCCTGACGCGGGAGACGCGGGTCGATATCATCCGGATGATCGCGCACGGCATCGAGGCCTTCCGGGCCGGCCGGCCGCACCACGACGCCACGCGGGAATAGGGCCTGGACGGCGTTAGCCGAAGCGGCCTAAGGTCATACAACTGGCCTAAAGGGGAGACTCGTCAGAATGTCCATGACGCTGCACTGGTCGCCGCGCTCGCCCTTCGTGCGCAAGGTGATGGTCTTCGCGCATGAGACCGGCCTGGCCGATCGCATCACCACGATCCGCACCGTGGTGGCGATGACCAAGCCGAACCACGACCTGCTGCCGGAAAACCCCATCGGCAAGATCCCGACCCTGCGGCTGGAGGATGGCAGCGTCCTGTATGACAGCGGCGTCATATGCGAATACCTGGACACGCTGCATGGCGGCCCGCGCCTGATCCCGGCGGAGGGCCCGGCGCGCTGGGCGGAACTGCGCCGCCACGCGCTGGCGACCGGCCTGCTGGATATCCTGATCCTGTGGCGGAACGAGCGCGACAGGGCGCAGCCCTCCCAGGTGCTGTTCGACGCCTTCGAGCTGAAGACCCGCTCGGCCCTGGCGGCGCTGGACCGGGAGATCGACCAGATCCCCTTCGGCCTGGCCCGGATCACGCTCGGCATCCTCGGCAGCTACCTGGATTTCCGCTTCGCCGACCTCGAATGGCGCCAGGGCCATCCGCGCCTCGCCGCCTTCCACGCGGAATTCGAGAAGCGGCCCTCGATGCAGGCGACGCAGGTCGTCGACGCCTGATGGGGCCCCTCTCCCATCTACGCGTGCTGGATCTTGGCCGCATCATGGCGGCGCCCTGGGCGACGCAGGTGCTGGCCGATCTCGGCGCGGACGTCATCAAGATCGAACGCCCCGGCGTCGGCGACGACACCCGCGCCTGGGGACCGCCCTTCCTGAAGGACCGCGAGGGCCGCGCGACCAAGGAGGCCGGGTATTTCCTGGCGGTGAACCGCGGCAAGCGGTCCGTGACCATCGACATCACGAAGCCGGAAGGCCAGGCCGTGGTGCGCCGCATCGCCGAGACCGCGGACATCGTGGTGGAGAACTTCAAGGCCGGCGCGCTGGCTCGCTACGGCCTCGATGCCGCCAGCCTGCGTGCGCTCAAGCCCAGCCTGATCTGCTGTTCCGTCACCGGCTTCGGCCAGGACGGCCCGCGCCGCGACCAGGCGGCCTACGACTTCATGATCCAGGCGATGGGCGGCCTGATGAGCGTGACCGGCGCGCCCGAGACGCCGCCCCAGAAGGTCGGCGTGCCGATCGTCGACCTGATGACCGGCATGTACGCCACCGTCGCCATCCTGGCCGCCGTCGCGCGGCGCGCGGAAACCGGGCAGGGAGAAACCATCGACCTGGCGATGCTCGACGTGCAGGCGGCGTTCCTGGCGAACCAGGCGATGAACCACTTCGTCGGCGGCAAGGTGCCGGCGCGGGCGGGCAACCGCCACCCGAACATCCAGCCGCAGGACGTGTTCCCGGCCAGCGATGGCTTCATCGTGTTGGCCGTCGGCAACGACAGTCAGTTCGCGAAACTGTGCGAGGCGATCGGGCAGCCGGACCTCGCCCGCGATGCGCGCTTCATCCGCAACGCCGACCGCGTGCGGAACGAGGCCGTGCTGACGCCGCTCCTCACCGCGCGCTTCGCCGATTTCACCCGCGCCGAACTCACCGCGCTGCTGGATGCCGCCGGCGTGCCCTGCGGCCCGATCAACACGGTGCCGGACGTCTTCGCCGATCCGCAGATCCAGCACCGCCGGATGCTGCGCGACCTGCCGCATCCGCATGGCATGGTGCCACAGGTCGTCAGCCCGATCCGGCTGCACGATGCGCCGCTGTCCTTCGACCGCCCGCCGCCGCTGCTCGGCCAGCACACCGATGAAGTGCTGGCCGAGCTGGGCCTGGACGAGGCCGACCGCGCCGCACTGGCCGAAGGTGGCGTGACATGACGCCGCGCATTCCCCTGCCGACCCGGGAGGACCTGGACGAGGCGCAGCGCGCCGTGTGGGATCGCGTGGTGTCCGGCCCGCGCGGCCAGGTGATCGGGCCGCTGCGCGCGGCGATCCACAATGCGGAGCTGGCGGGGCGCTGGTCGGCGCTCGGCGAATCCCTGCGCTTCTCCACCAGCCTGCCGAAGCGGCTGTCCGAACTGGCGATCTGCGTCACCGGCCGGCGCTGGAGCGCGCAGGTGGAGTGGTTCGTGCATGCCCGCACCGCCGCCGAGAACGGCATCTCCGCCGAAATCCTGGACGCGATGCGCGAAGGCCGCGCGCCAATCTTCGACAAACCCGACGAGAAGCTGGTCTATGAATTCGCCCGCGCCCTGCAACAGGACGGCCGCGTGCCGGATGCGATCTACGCGCAGGCGGTGCAGGATTTCGGTGTGAAGGGCGTGGTCGAGCTGACGGCGCTGGTCGGCTACTACACCATGGTCTCGATGACCCTGAACGCGCACGGCATCCCGCTGCCCGATGGCGCCGCGGCGCCGCTGGAAGCGCCGGAGACCGGCCTGTTCCACCTGCCGGAAGCCGCACCGTGACGTTGCCGCCGGGCGCCTGCGACACCCACACCCACGTCTTCGACCCGCGCTTTCCCGCCGGTGCCTCCCCCTACGCGCTGCCGATGGCGGATCTCGCGACGCATGCGGCGATGCGGGCGCGGCTCGGCACCACGCGCGCCGTACTGGTGCAGCCCGCCCCCTATGGCCGCGACCCGGCCTGCCTGCTCGATGCGCTGGCGCGTGGCGAGGGCAGGCTGCGCGGCGTGATGATCGCGGACGAGACCGTCACGGACGCGACGCTCGAAGCCTGGCACGCGGCCGGCATCCGCGCGCTGCGCTTCGTGGAGATGCAGGCGCCGGGCGGCGGCGGCCGCTACCCCGGCAGCATCGGCGTGGGCAGCCTGCGCATCCTGGCGCCGCGGCTGCGCGCGCTCGGCTGGCAGGCGCATCTCTGGGCCAGCGCGTCGCAGCTTTCCGAATTGCTGCCCGGCCTGCTGCCACTCGGCGTGCCGCTGGTGCTGGACCATCTTGGCATGCCGGATGGGCCGGACGATCCGGCCTTCGACGCGCTGCTGCCGCATCTGCGGGACGGCGGCATCTGGGTGAAGCTGACGCTGTGCCGGGTGAAGCGGGGCGACGCCGCGCTGGAGGCGCTGCGGCCGCTGCACGATGCCCTGGTCGCCGCCAATCCGGACCGGCTGCTGTGGGGCTCCGACTGGCCCTACGTCCGCATGGACCCGCCGCCGGATGCGCGGGCCATGCTGGATCAGTGCCTCGACTGGCTGGGCGACGCGGCACTGATCCGCCGCATCCTGGTGGACAATCCAGAGCACCTGTTCGGCTTCGACTGACAACGACAAGCGGGAGGAAACAACAATGAACATCACACGGCGCGCGACACTGACAGGAACGCTGGCTGGCCTTGGCCTCGCCGCCCTGCCGCGCCTGGCCCTTGCCCAGGCTTTCCCCGACCAGCCGGTGCGGATGGTGGTGCCCTTCGCCGCCGGCGGACCGGCGGATACCATCGCGCGGCTGATCAGCCGGGTGATGACCGAGAAGCTGGGCCGGCCCGTGGTGATCGAGGCGCGGGCCGGCGCCGGCGGGCTGATCGGTGTCGATGCCATCGCCAAGTCGCGGCCGGATGGGCACAACATCGTGCTGGCCAGCAGCGGCGCCATCGTCATCCAGCCGCATCTGCAACCGAACATGCCCTATGACGCGCTGCGCGACCTGACGCCGATCACCCAGGTGCTCGGCGTGCCGCAGATCGTCTCGGTGGCGCCCGGCCTCGGCCCGAAGACCATGGCGGAGCTGGTGGCGATGGCCAAGGCGCAGCCGGGGCGGCTTGCCTTCGGCTCGGCCGGCATCGGATCGTCGCTGCACATGGCGGGCGAGTTGCTGAAGATCCGCGCCGGCGTCGACATCACCCATGTGCCCTATCGTGGCGCCGCCCCGGCGGTGACGGATCTGCTCGCGGGGCGCATCCAGATCCTGATGGCGGATGCGCCGGCGCTGATCGGCCATGTCCGCGCCGGCACGCTGCCGGCCCTCGCGGTCACGTCGGCCGAGCGGCTCGGCATCCTGCCGGACGTGCCGACGGCGGTGGAATCCGGCGTGCCTGGCATGGTCAGCGAGACCTGGTACGGGCTGCTCGGCCCGGCCGGCATCCCGGCGGAGCGCGTCGCGGTCCTGCTGGCGGCGGCGCAGGCGGCATTGGCGGATGAACAGACCAAGGCGGCGCTGCTGAACCAGGGCGGCCGCATCGTCGGCAGCAGCCCTGCCGACTTCGCCGCCTTCATCCGCGAAACCCACGCCACCTGGGGCGAGGTGGTGCGCACCACCGGCGTGAAGCTGGAATAGTCCGATGGACCGCAGGACACTTCTGCTCGCCGGCGCCGCGCTGGCGGCCCCGCGCATCGCCACGGCACAGGCCTGGGCGCCGGCGCGCCCGATGCGCCTCGTCGTGCCCTTCGCGCCGGGTGGCGCGGCGGACACGGTGGCGCGGCTGCTGGCGGACCCGCTCGGCCAGGCGCTGGGCCAGACGGTGACGGTGGAGAACCGCCCCGGCGGCGGCACCACCATCGGCGCCCTGGCGGTGGCCCGCGCCGCGCCGGATGGGCTGACGCTGCTGTACGCCACGCCCAACGTGCAGATCCTGAACCCGCACCTGATGCAGAACCTGGCCTATGATCCGGCGGCGGATTTCACGCCCGTCATCGCCATCCTGCGGGCGCCGAAACTGCTGGTGGTGCGGCCGGACAGTCCGGCGCGGGACGTGGCCGGGCTGATCGCGCAGGCCAAGGCGCAGCAGGGCGGCATGACCTTCGCCTCCGCAGGCGTCGCCTCCTCCGGCCACCTGGCGGCGGCGATGTTCGGGCAGATGGCGGGGCTCGACCTGCTGCATGTCCCGTTCCGCGGCACGGCACCCGCGGTGCAGGAGGTGATGGCCGGGCGCGTCGACTTCATGATGGACAACATCGCGACGCTGCTGCCGCTGGTGCGGGACGGCCGGCTGCGCGCGCTCGGCGTCAGCACGGCCGACCCGGCCGCGGCGGCCCCGGCGCTGCCGCCGGTCGGCCGCACCCTGCCCGGCTTCCACGACGCCAGCTTCAACTATCTTCTCGCGCCCGGTGGCACGCCGCCCGCCATCATCGCGCGGCTGAACGCCGAGCTGAACGCCATCCTGGATTCGCCGCCGCTGACCAGCCGGTTCGAGGTGCTGGGCATCGAGAAGCTGGGCGGCACGCCGGAGGCGCTGGCCGCGATGGTGCGGGAGGAATCGGGCCGCTGGGGCCCGGTGATCCAGAAGGGAGGCATCCGCATCCAATGACCGCGACCCTCACCCGCCGCGCGGTGCTGGCCGCCGCGCTCGCCGCACCCTCCCTGGCGCTCGCACAGGCCTTCCCGAGCCGGCCGCTGCGGCTGGTGGTGCCCTTCGCCGCGGGCGGCTCCGCCGATGCCTCCGCGCGGATGCTGGCGGAGCCGCTGGGCGCCGTGCTCGGCCAACCGGTGGTGGTGGAAAACCGCCCGGGCGGCGGCGCCACCATCGGCGCGCAGGCGGTGGCCCGCGCGGCGCCGGATGGGCATACGCTGCTGTACGGCACGCCGGGTCCGCAGATCGTCAACCCCTACCTGATGCGGTCGGTGCCGTATGATCCGGTGGCGGATTTCGCACCGGTCTCCGGCATCAAGCGCGCGCCGAACCTGCTGGCGGTGCATCCCGGCGTGCCGGCTCGTTCCCTGGCGGAGTTGATCGACCTCGCCAAGGCGCGGCCGGGCACGCTGACCTTCGCCTCCTCCGGCATCGGCTCCTCCTCCCACCTGGCCGGGGAGATGCTGAAGTTCCTGGCGAAGATCGACATCACCCATGTGCCTTATCGCGGCACCAGCGCGGCGCTGACGGACCTGCTGGGCGGCACGGTGACGATGGCGCTCGACACGCTGTCGATCCTGCTGCCGCCGTCGCGGTCCGGTAATCTTCGCGCGCTCGGTGTCACCACGCCGCAGCGTTCGGCCCTGGCCAATGATCTGCCGGCACTGGCGGAAACGCTGCCCGGCTTCGATGCCGCGCCCTTCAACTACATCGCGACGACGGGCGGCACGCCGGCACCGATCGTGGCACGGCTGAGCCAGGCGGTGCAGGACATCCTCGCCCGCCCCGACTACCGCGCGCGGATGGAGGCGCTGGGGGAGGAACCCACGCCATCGACGCCCGAGCAACTGGCGGCGACCATCCGCGCCGAAAGCGCGCGCTGGAAGCAGGTGATCGAAGCCGCGGGGATACGCGCCGAATGAGTTATTCGACGATGCGGCTGGATGTCGCGGATTTCGTGGCCACGGTCACGCTCGACCGCCCGCCGGTGAACGCCCAGAACGGCGCGTTCCGGGACGAGATCGTGCGCGTCTTCGACGAACTGCACGACCGTGAGGATGTCCGTGCCGTGGTGCTGACCGGCGCGGGGAAAACCTTCTCGGCCGGCGCCGACCTGAAGGACCGCCCGGCGCGCGACACGCCCGGCGCCTATCCGCGCCACAACCGCCTGGTGCGCGCCGGCTTCGACTGCGTGCTGGAATGCGAGAAGCCGGTGATCGCCGCGGTGAACGGCGCGGCCATCGGCGCCGGCTGCGTCCTCGCGCTGTGCTGCGACATATTGGTGGTGGCGGAGGAGGCGTTCCTGTCCATGACCGAGGTCGATGTCGGCCTCGCCGGCGGCGTGAAGCATGTCCGCCGGCATCTCGGCGAATCCGATGCGCGGCTGATGATCTACACGGCGCGTCGCATGACGGGGCCGGAATTGCTGCGGATGAACGCGGCCTCGCTGTGCGTGCCGCGCGACCAGGTGGTGGCGGCCGCGCAATCCATCGCGGCGGAGATCGCGCAGAAGGTGCCGCTGGCGGTGCGCGCGGCGAAGCGCAGCTTCCAGGTGACGGAAGACCTGCCGCTGCATGAGGGCTACCGCTACGAGCAGTCGCAGACCGTGGCCCTGGCGGCGACGGAAGACACGCAGGAAGCGCTGCGTGCCTTCGCCGAGAAGCGGGCGCCTGTCTTCAAGGGGCGCTGAGCCGGGCCGCACCGGATGGCGCGGCCCCCAGGGGGGCGAGGCGCGCGCGGCGAGGGCCTCGAGCCCCTCGGCATCGCGCTAGGGCCGTTTCACCTGCGCCATGCACAGGTGAAACGGCCCTAGCTGTTGATTTGGCGCATTTTCCGAGGCGTCAGGCGTATCAGCCTGACTTGAAAATGCTCTAGATGAAGAAGACCTCGTCGCCGGGCAGGATGCCGACGTCGAGGCGGTCCCTGGAGACGCCGATCCCCATCACGGAGGAAGTGGGGACCTGCGGCTCGGTGGCGTGTTCCATGACGACCCGACCTTGCGAACGGGCTTCGCTGGTGGCCCAAGCGACTGTTCGGGCTCACAGGAACGACGGGGGGGCGACCAGGCTCAGGCATGGGCCCAACGGCCCCGGGGCAGAACGGCATCCCCTCCGCCACCGCGCCGGCCAGCCGCTGACAGGTCGGCGCCGGTGAGCGAGACCTGCAAGGGTCCGGGAATCAACTTCCGGCCGTGATGCCGCGTTCCTGCGCGATGCCGGCGAAGGTGGCGATGGTCTGGTCGAACTGGCTGGCGAAGGCGGCCGGGTCGAGGCCGGAGGGTGCGAAGCCCAGCCCTTCCAGCACCTGCCGCACCGCCGGGTCCGCGATCGCCACCCGCACCGCCTGGTGCAGCCGGGTGACGATCGGCGACGGCGTGCTGGCGGGGGCGAACAACCCGATCCAGGTATCCTGCACGAAGCCGGGCGCGATGGTCTCGGCGGCGGTCGGCACCTCCGGGAGGCTGTCCGGCCGTGCGGCGCTGGTCACCACCAAAGGCACCAGCAGCCCGTCCCGCGCCTGCGGCACGCCGGCGGAGAAGGTGACGACGCCAACATCGATGTTGCCGGCCATCAGGTCCTGCAGCACCGGCCCGCCGCCGCGATAGGGCACGTATTCCACCCGCAAGCCGCCGGCCGCCCGCAGCATCAGCTCGCTGGTCAAGTGCTGCGAGGCGCCGATGCCTGGCACGCCGACATTCAGCACCCCCGGCCGCGCGCGCGCCGCGGCGGCGAAATCCTGCACGGACTTCAGGCCGGACCGCGGATGGGTAAAGAAGCCCTGCGCCGCCGTGATCGCCTGGGTCACGGGCGTGAAGGCGTGGCGGAGCGAGGGCGTGCCGGGCACCGGCAGCGCCTCGGTCGCGGCGAAGGTGTCGTTGGCCAGCAACAGGCTGTAGCCATCCGCCGCCGCGCGCGCCGCGGCCTGGCCGCCGATGCGGCCGGAGGCGCCGCCCAGGTTCTCGATGACGACGGGCTGGCCCAGTTCCAGGCTCAGCGCCTGCTGCATGGCCCGCGCCAGCACGCCGACGGCGCCGCCCGGCGGCCAGGGCACGATCAGACGGATCGGGCGGTCGGGGTAGGGCGCCTGCGCGCGCAAGGATCGGGGCGTGGCGGCAAGGCCGAGCGTGGCGAGCAGGAGGTTGCGGCGGGCGAGGGGCATGATCGATCTCCAAAGGTCGCAGGGCGTCGCAATGCGCCCGGATTTGGAAGATTTCTCCCCTGGCTCGGCCTCAGCGTTCAACCGATAGAATTTCATGCTAATTGAGGGACGAGACAAGCGCTTTCCGACCATGGATGCGCCGCGGGCCGCCATGCCATCGCCCCTGTGAACGCACAGCCTTGATGACGACCGGAATTGCGGCCCGCTCGACCGGCCGCGTAGCGTTCCGCCCGGACCGGCGGAACCGCCGGCAATCCGGGAGAGAAACAGTGCCTTGCCTGCGGCGGCGGCCACACGGGCCTCACCGCCAGCCCCGCCCAGGCCCAGGGAAGCCAGGCGCAGCGCTGGTCGCCGCCCGAGACCTCGCAGCGCTGCCCCAGCCGCTGGGGCGCGGCCCACCGCCGCGGCTCGATGAATTTGCAGAGGCCGGAGCCTGCCCAGGCGGCGGCGCGGCTGATCCGCACCGGGCAGATGGTGGAACTCGGCCATGTGCTGGCGCCGACCATGCCCTTCTTCGGCACCCAGCTCGATGCCTTCCCGCACCAGACCATCGCCGACCAGGTCTACAACTGCGTCGACCTGCCCTCGATCAGCGGCCGGTCCGGCTTCACCGAGATGGGCGTGCACACCATCGGCACGGTGATGACCCGCGGCGTGCTGGTCGACGTGGCGGGCCTGAAGGGCGTGCCGGTGCCGGGCGACGACGACGAGATCACCGTGGCCGACCTGGAACAGGCGCTGTCCCGCCAGAACATGCAGATCGCGGAGGGCGACGCCGTCATCATCCACACCGGCTGGGGCACGCTGTGGGGGCGGGAGAATGCCCGCACCGTGCGCAGCTGCCCAGGGATCGGCGTGGCGGCGGCGGAATGGATCATCCAGCGCAACCCGATCCTGATGGGCTCGGACAACTGGCCGGTGGAATGCGCGCCATCGAAGACCCTGCCGGATGCGTCCCTACCGGTGCACCAGCTGGCGCTGGCGGTGCATGGGGTGCACCTGCTGGAGAACATGAAGCTGGACGAGATGGCGCGGCGGCCGCGATGCTTTGGCAGGCTCGGGATAGCCTTCTCCCCCCATCGGGCGGAGAGCGCCGTAGCAGTGCTCCGTCGGGGTGAGGGGGGCGTGCCGAACCTACAGCCCCGCCTTCGCCGGCACCACCACCCGCCCCTCGGCATCAACCCGGGTGGGCACCGCCTCCAGGTGCTCGCCGTAGCAGGGGCCGGAGGTGCACAGCCCGTCCTCGATCCGGAAGCGCGCGCCATGCGCCGAACAGACGATGGCGCTGCGCTTCGCATCCAGGAAGCGGTGCGGCGCCGGGTCCAGCGGCAGGCCGACATGCGGGCAGGAATTCACATAGACGAAGGCCTGCCCGCCGCGCCGCACCGCGAACAGCCCGGTGAAGGCGCCGGCGGCCGGGGCGAAGCCGCGGCTTTCGCCGTCGGGAATCTCCTCCAGCCGGCACAGCACCCGCTCATCCGCCGCGACCTCACTCATCCGCCAGCCCCAGCCTTGCGTGCCATGCGGCGATGCTTTCCTTCGGGTACTCGTCGTGCCGCCGGTCCCGCTTCGCGAAGCAGGGCTCCACCCAGCCCGGCTTCGAGCCCAGCATCAGGTGGGTGTGTTCCGGCGGCACCGGCAATGCGCTGTCGATGGCGGAGGCGAAGGGGTGCACCAGCTCCGGCCAGCGCGGGTCGAACAGCCACAGCGCGCTGCCGCATTCCGCGCAGAAATGCCGCTGGCCCGGGCTTTTGCGGGATCGCTGGCCCGGCTCCCGCAGCACCGCCCGATACACCTTCAGGTGCTTCGCGCCGCGCACCTTCAGCGTCGCCGCATCGCCGGACAGGTTGATGGCGAAGCCGCCGCCGCCCTGGGTCTTGCGGCAGATGGAACAGTAGCAGCGCTGGTAGGGATAGGGGTGCGCGCTCTCCACGCGGAACCCGACCTTCCCACAATGGCAGGACCCTTCCAGCCGCATCGCGCTACTCCTTCGGGGCCTTCCAGCCGCCCAGCCTGCACAGCTTCTTCCAATGCTCGGCCGAGACCGGCATCACCGAAAGCCGCGACATCCGCACCAGGGCCAGTTCGGCAAAATCCGGGTCCGCCTTGATCTCGGCGAGCGTCACCGGCTTCGGCAGGGGGGAGACGGCCTTCATGTCGACGCAGACCCATTCCCCCTTGGTGCCGGGCTCGACGCTCGGGTCCCGATAGGCTTCGCGGGCCACCTCCACCACGCCGACGATCTCCTTGCCGATGTTGGAGTGGTAGAAGAAGGCCAGGTCGCCCTTCTTCATGGCGGCGAGGTTGGCCTTGGCCATGTGGTTGCGCACGCCGGTCCAGGGCTCCGTGCCGTTCGCCACCTGCTGGTCCCAGGAAAAGGCATCGGGCTCGGATTTCACCAGCCAGAAATGGCGTGCGCGGGACGTCATGCGACAACCTCGGGACCTGCGCCCGCCGAAGGCGGTCGAGCGGCCGACCGGCCGCCGCCGCAGGTGCGGCGCAGCCAAGCGCAGCGCCGGCGCCTGAGGAAGGATCGGCCACGATCCGCAGGATGAGACATCACACCTGCGCCCCGTCCTTGAAGACGGTGCGGAAGGGGCGGACGGTGACGGTCTCGAACAGGCCGGCCTTGGCGTAGGGGTCGCCGGCGGCGAAGGCCTCGGCGGCGGCCTGGTCGGCGGCGTCGACCACCAGCAGGCTGCCGCAGGGCTTGCCTTCGCCGTCCAGCACCGGCCCGACCAGCACGAAATTCGCCATGTGCTCCTGGAGATAGGCCAGATGCGTCGGCCGGGTCGCCATCCGAAGCTCCAGGGAGCCAGGCTTGTCGGTGCAGGAGATGGCGAAGATCATGGCGTTCGGTCCCTATGGAGCGCGCGTGGCGGAGAAAGGGACGTAACGCCCCTGGTCACCGGCTTCAATCCGGCGCGAAGGACCCCTACTGTAGGGATGTGGACGCCAGACCGATAACGCCCGCCACCCCGGGCTCCCCCGCAAGCCCTGCGCCTGCCGCGCGGTCGTTGCACCGATTCGCCAACCCCGGCCGCTTCCTGCGGCTGACCGGGCGGCTGATGCCATGGCTCTGGGCGCTGGCGCTGGGCGTCACCGCCTTCGGCACCGCCTGGGCCCTGTTCTACGCACCGGCCGACTGGCAGCAGGGCGAGACGGTGCGGATCATGTATGTGCATGTCCCGATGGCCTGGCTGGCCATGGGCGGCTACCTCGGCCTTGGCATCCTGTCGCTGATGTCGCTGATCTGGCGGCACCCGCTGGCCGACCTCACGGCGCGGGAGCTTTCGCCGGTCGGCGCCGCCGTCACCGCGCTGTGCCTGGCCACCGGCAGCCTGTGGGGCAAGCCGATGTGGGGCACCTGGTGGGTCTGGGATGCCCGGCTGACCAGCGTGCTGGTGCTGTTCTTCCTGTGGCTCGGCCACGCCGCCCTGGTGCGCGCCTTCGACGAGACGGAACGCGGCGCGCGGGCCGGCGCCATCCTGGCCCTGGTCGGGCTGGTGAACCTGCCGGTGGTGAAGTTCTCGGTGGATTGGTGGAACACCCTGCACCAGCCGGCCAGCGTCACCCGGCTGGATGCGCCGGGGATGCATGTGGACATGCTGTATCCGCTGCTGGTCTGTGCGCTGGGGTTTTCCCTGCTGTTCGGCGCGGTGGTGCTGGCACGCACCCGCAGCGCCGTGATGGAACGCCGCATCCGGGCGCTGGAGACCGCCCGGGCGCGGCGCGCGGAGGTTGCGGCATGACGACGCATTGGATCCATATCTCGGCAAGCTGGGCCGGCACGCTGGCGGTCTTCGCGGCGCTGGCCATCTCCGCCGTGCTGCGCCAGCGCCAGGCCGTGGCGAAACTGAAAAGGCTCGACCCCCGGGGCGAGAGGAACACATGACGCGCAAGCGCCGCCGCCTTTGGATTCTCGTGCTGTGCGGGGTGGGCGTGGGCAGTGCCACGGCGCTGACCCTGACCGCCTTCCAGGACAACATCGTCTTCTTCCGCTCGCCCTCCGACATCGTCGCGGAACGGCCGGCGCCGGAGCGATCCTTCCGCCTCGGTGGCCTGGTCGAGGCCGGCAGCGTGAAGCGGGAGGACACCGCCTCCGGCGCCCGGCCCACCGTGCATTTCCGGGTGACCGATGGCGCCAATACCGTGCCCGTGACCTACCAGGGCGTGCTGCCGGACCTGTTCCGCGAAGGCCAGGGCGTCGTCACCGCCGGCCGCTTCGGCCTGGACGGCACCTTCCGCGCCACGGAAGTCCTGGCGCGTCACGACGAGACCTACATGCCGCCCGAGGTCGCGGATGCGCTGAAGCGCGCCGGCCACTGGCAGCCCGAACAGGGCGCACCACCGGCGCCTGCCACCTGGAACACGCTCAACCCCACACAGCCGGCGGCTGTAACTCGGAACACAGGCGGATGATCGCGGAAGTCGGCCATTTCGCCCTGGTGCTGGCGCTGATCCTGGCGCTGGCCCAGTCCACCCTGCCGCTGCTGGGCGCGGAGATGCGCGACGGGCGGATGATGGCGACCGGCGCGCCGCTGGCGCTCGGGCAATGCCTCGCCATCACCGCGGCCTTCGGCTGCCTGATGTATTCCTACGCCATCAACGACACCAGCGTCGTCAACGTCGTGCAAAACAGCCATTCGGCCAAGCCGATGCTGTACAAGCTGACCGGCACCTGGGGGAACCATGAGGGCTCGCTGGTCCTCTGGATCATGATCCTCGGCATCTGCGGGGCGGCGGTTTCCGCCTTCGGCCGCGAATTGCCGACGGCGCTGCGGGCGCGGGTGCTCGGCGTGCTCGGGCTGATCTCGGTCGGCTTCCTGATCTTCACCATCCGCACCTCCAACCCCTTCGAGCGGATGTGGCCGCCGGCGCCCGATGGCCAGGGCCTGAACCCGATCCTGCAGGATATCGGTCTCGCGCTGCATCCGCCGCTGCTCTACCTCGGCTATGTCGGCTACGCCGTCACCTTCGCCTTCGCCATCGCCGCCCTGATCGAGGGCCGGGTCGACGCCGCCTGGGGCCGCTGGGTGCGCCCATGGTCGCTGGCCGCCTGGTCCTTCCTGACCATGGGCATCGCGCTGGGGTCCTGGTGGGCCTATTACGAGCTCGGCTGGGGCGGCTACTGGTTCTGGGACCCGGTGGAAAATGCCTCCCTGCTGCCCTGGCTGATCGGCACCGCCCTGCTGCATTCCGCCATCGTGGTGGAGAAGCGGGAGGCGCTGAAGACCTGGACCATCCTGCTGGCCATCATCGCCTTCGGCATGTCCCTGCTCGGCACCTTCCTGGTGCGGTCGGGCGTGCTGAACAGCGTGCATTCCTTCGCCAACGACCCGGAACGAGGCCTGTTCATCCTCGGCCTGCTGATGTTCTACCTGGCCGGCGCCTTCCTGCTGTTCGCCTTCCGCGCGCGGGCCATGATCCCGACCGGCATCTTCGCCCCGGTGTCGCGCGAAGGCGCCATCGTGCTGAACAACCTGCTGGTCTGTTCGATCACCGCCGTGGTCTTCGTCGGCACGCTGTGGCCGCTGTTCGCGGATGCGCTGTTCGGCAGCAAGGTCTCCGTCGGCCCGCCCTTCTTCAATGCGGCCAGCTTCCCGCTGGTGGTGCCGCTGCTGCTGGCGATGGCGGCGGGCCCGCTGATGCCGTGGAAGCGGGCGCAGTTCATGCCCGTGGTGATGAAGCTGTGGTGGGTCGCCGTCATCGGCTTCGCGACCTTCTTCGTGGCGCTGCTGGCCTCCGGCCAGCGCGTGCTGCCCGCCGTGGGCTTCGCCTTCGCCGCCTGGGTGGTGGGTGCGGCCTTCGCCGACATCGCCGATCGCACCGCCCTGTTCCGCACCAACCCGCGCAACGCCTGGAACCGCGCCCGCGGCCTGCCGCGCGCCGCCTGGGGGGCGGCCATCGCCCATGCCGGCATCGGCATCACCGCCGCCGGCATCGCCGGCATGGGGCTGGCGCAGGAAAGGCTGGTGGCGCTGTCGCCCGGCGAATCCACCACGCTGGCCGGCTATGAATGGCGCCTGGACGGCGTGCGGGACGAGGTCGGCCCGAACTGGACGGCGCGTCGCGCCAGCATCACCGTGCTGCGCGACGGCCGGCAACTGCACGTCATGACGCCGGCCCGGCGCCACTTCCCGCTGGCCAGCCAGCACACCACGGAGGTTGCCATCCGCACCAACCTGATGGCCGACCTCTACGCGGTGATCGGGGAGGAGGAGGCGGCGACCGGCAAGGCCGTGATCCGCGTGCACTTCAACCTGCTGGCGCCCTGGATCTGGATCGGCGCCGGCATCATGTCGCTCGGCGCCGCGCTGTCGCTGGCGGATCGTCGGGTCCGCGTCTCCGCACCGAACCGTGCGGTGGCGCGCGGCCAGCCGAAGCCGGCGTGAGGAGGCGGGCATGACTCCGACCTCGCGCCGCCTGCTGCTGGGCCTGCCCTTCGCCGCCGCGGCGGTGGGCGGCATCGGCTTCTACACGGCGCTGCAACGCCAGCGCACCGGCGCCTACAACCCGCGCGGCGTGCCCTCCGCCCTGATCGGCCAGAAGCCGCCCGAGTTCAGCCTGCCGGCGCTGCCCGAAAGCGGCGTCGAGGCGTTCGGCTCCGCCGATTTGGCGAATCTGCCGGGCCCGGCGCTGGTGAATTTCTGGGCGAGCTGGTGCGTGCCCTGCATCATCGAGCATCCGCAGCTGATGAAGCTGTCCCGCGAAGGCATGCCCATCTACGGCATCGCCTACAAGGACAAGCCCGCCGACAGCCTCCAGTTCATCCGCCGCCACGGCAACCCCTTCGGAAGGCTGGCGCAGGACGCGCCGGGCCGCGTCGCGATCGACTGGGGCGTCTATGGCGTGCCGGAAAGCTACCTGCTTGACCGCCAGGGCCTCATCCGCTGGCGCTATGCCGGGCCGATCACGGAGGAGGTGCTGAACCTCGATCTCCGTGTGCTGATGCGTAGGTATGGGTGATGGGACCACACACCACGCGCCGACCCGGCAAAGCCCTCTCCCCCCAGCAGGGGGGAGAGGGTTGGGTGAGGGGGGCACGCGCAGCATTGGTTGCCGCAGCACTCCTCCTCGCCAACCCCGCTTCGGCCGTCACCAGCCCCGCCGACATGCTGCCCGATGTGGCGCAGGAGGAACGCGCCCGTGCCCTCGGCCGCGAGATCCGCTGCATGGTCTGCCAGAACCAGTCGATCGAGGACAGCGAGGTCAGCCTGGCCCGCGACCTGCGCCTGATCGTCCGCGAGCGCATCACCGCCGGTGATTCCAATGCGGAGGTGAAGGACTTCCTGCACGCGCGCTACGGCGATTTCGTGCTGTTGCGGCCGCCCTTCGCCTGGAACACGCTGGTCCTGTGGGCGACCCCCTTCGTCGCCCTGCTGCTCGGCTTCGGCCTGATCCTGATGGCCCGCCGCACCACCGCGCAGATCCCGCCGCCCCCGCCGCTGAGCGCGGAGGAACAGCGCCGGTTGGCGGACCTCGAATCACAGGATGGAAACAGGGCGTGATCTGGCTATTGCTCGGTGGCGTCGCGGCGCTCGCCCTGGCGCCGCTGGCCTGGGCGCTGCTGCGCCCCGCCCGCCTGCGTGGCCGCAGCGAGGCCGACCTGGCGCTGTACCGCGCGCAACTCGTGGAACTTGACCGGGAGCTTGAGACCGGCCGCCTGGATGCCGCCCAGCACCAGGCCGCGCGCCTGGAGGTGCAGCGCCGCATCCTGGCCGCCCCGGCGGAGGACGCCGCCGGGGACAAATCCGCCCGCACCCCCGCCCTGCTCGGCGCGCTGGTCTTCCTGCTGCCGGCCGCGGCGATCGGCCTGTACATGACGCGCGGCACGCCCGACATGCCCGCCGCCCCCTTCGCCGCGCGGCAGGAGCAGATGGCGGCCGAGGACCGGATGCTGGAGATGCTGCGCGCCCGCGTCGCCATGCTGGACCCGGCGACCGATACCGCCCGCCAGGGCCAGATCCTGCTCGGCAACGCCGAACGCTCCCGCGGCCGCCTCGCCGAGGCCGCCGCGGCCTACCGCGCCGCGCTCGATTCACGCTTCGAGGTGGAACTGGCGGGCGACCTCGCCGAGTTGGAGATCGAGCGGGGCGAGGTGGAGGCCGCGGCCGCGCTCATCGCCCGCGCGCTGGGGTCCGCGCCGCGCGAGCCGCGGCTGCGCTTCCTGGCCGGCCTCGCCGAGGCGCGCGCCGGCCGTGCCGACAATGCCCGCCGCACCTGGCAGGCGCTGCTGGCCGAGGCCGGGCCGGAAGCGCCCTGGCGCCCGGTGGTGGAGCGCCAGCTCCAGGCCCTGCCATAGCCGCAACCCTCTCCCCCCGGGGGGGAGAGGGCAGGGTGAGGGGGGCCTTCCAGATGGCTGAACCTGTTCAAGCCCCTCGGCGTCCCCCTCATCCAACCCTCTCCCCTATGAAAGGTGGGGGAGAGGGCTTCTTGGCGCCGCCCGCCAGCCGCCGCGCCCGCCACAGCAGCCAGGACACGATGACGACGTTCATCGCATTCCAGGCCATGCCGTTCAGGAAGGCGACGGCGTAGCTGCCGGTCCAGTCGAAGATCACGCCGGACAGCCAGCCGCCGAGCGCCATGCCCAGCAGCGTCGCCATCAGCACCACGCCGACCCGCGTGCCGGCCTGCCGCGCGGGGAAGTATTCGCGCACAATCACCGCGTAGCTCGGCACGATGCCGCCCTGGAACAGGCCGAACAGCGCCGAGATCAGGTACAGCGACACCAGGCTGTCGAAGAACAGGTAGAAGGCCAGCGCCACCGCCTGCAGCACGGAGCCCAGCAGAAGCGTCGCCAGCCCGCCGATGCGGTCCACGATCAGCCCCGACACGATGCGGGAGACGATGCCGCAGGCGAGCATCAGGGACAGCATCTCCGTCCCCCGCGCGACGCCATAGCCGAGGTCGGCGCAGTAGGCGACGATATGCACCTGCGGCATCGCCATGGCGACGCAGCAGCCGAGGCCCGCGACGCACAGCAGCAGGGTCAGCAGATTCGAATCCATCCCGAGCGGCCGGGCCGCGACCGGGGCCGGCGCGCCGGCCGCCCGCGGCACCACCGGCGGCAGGGCGGGCGGGCGGCGGCGCAGCAGCAGCGACAGCGGCAGCATGGTCACCAGCAGCACGCCGCCCACCACCAGATGCGCCACGCGCCAGCCCTGCGCCGAGATCAGCGCCTGCAGGATCGGCGGCCAGACCGTGCCGGCCAGGTAGTTGCCGGAGGCCGCGAGTGCCACCGCGATGCCGCGCCGCCGGCGGAACCACAGCGAGGCATCCGCCAGCAGCGGCCCGAAGGCGGCGGAGGAGCCGAGCGCCCCGATCAGCACGCCCTGCGCCAGGGCGAAGGCCATCAGGCTGGTCGCCATCGCCGCCAGCACGTAGCCCAGCGTCAGCATCACCGTGCCCATCAGCACCGGCACCATCACCCCGAAGCGGTCCGCCAGCCGCCCCATCAGGATGCCGCCGGTGGCGAAGCCGAGCATGGTCAAGGTGTAGGGCAGGGAGGCCTCGCCCCGTGTCGCGCCGAATTCCGCCTGGACGTAGGGCAGCGCCACCACCACGGACCACATCCCGGCCCCGCCGAGCGTCGCCAGCCCGACCAGCGCCGCCAGCCGGACCCAGGCCTGCCGGCTGTCGAGGACGGCGTCCGTGGTCATTCCTCCGGCCCGAAGGTCACGAAATCCGCCAGCTTCGCGCGTTCCGTCACCAGCGCGTTGGTGGGCTCCCCCTTGTCCTCGAAGCCGAGCGACATGCCGCAGACCATCACCTGGTCGTCCGCCAGGCCGAGCACCCGGCGCACCACGTCGTGGTGGTCGCAGAACGCCGCCTGCGGGCAGGTGTCGAGGCCGAGGCCGCGCGCCGCCAGCATGATGGATTGCAGGAACATGCCGAAATCGAGCCAGGAGCCCTGTTCCAGGTCGCGGTCGATGGTGAAGAACAGCCCCACGGGGGCGCCGAAGAAGTCGAAGTTGCGGGCGCGCTGGGCGTTGCCCGCCGCCAAATCGCCGCGCGCCACCCCGGCCAGCTCGTACAGCCCGAAGCCCACCTTGCGGCGCCGCGCCTGGTAGGGCTCGCGCCATTTGCGCGGGTAGTACTCGTACTCCCGCGGCACCGCGGCGCCGGCCTCATGCGCCGCGCGCAGCTCGGCCGAAAGCCGCGCCTTCTCCGCGCCCTGGGTCACCCGGACATGCCAGGGCTGGATGTTGGAGCCGGACGGCGCGCGGGACGCCGCGGCCAGGATGCGCTCGATCATCGGGCGCGGTACCGGGTCGGGCCGGAAGCCGCGGATGCTGCGGCGGGTCGCCAGCGCCTCGAACACATCCATGGTTTGGCGTCGTCCTCCGGTTCGGCCGCATCCTGTCGCGCCGCAGGCCCGGGTGCAACGCGGGGTGGTGGGCAGAGGGCGTGCAGGGTGGGCGGGAAATTCAGCTTCCGGTTGGGTATGGGCTGGGGCAGGATGCCCGCCGATGCGCCCGAACCGCCCCGCCCTGATGGCCGCCGCCCTGGCGATGCCCGGCCTCGCCGCCGCCCAGGCGCCGGATGCCGGGCCGGTGGGCGGAACTGTCGTCGCTGGCCAGGCCAGCATCACCCGAACGCCCGGCCGCACCCAGGTGCAACAGGGCAGCGACCGCGCCATCCTGGAATGGCAGCGCTTCGATGTCGGCCGAAGCCACCAGGTGGATATCCGCCAGCCCGGCGCCGGGTCCTGGTCGCTGAACCGGGTGGTGGGCGGCGACCCTTCGGCCATCGCGGGGCGCGTCACCTCGAATGGCGGCGTCGCGCTGGTCAACCCGGCCGGCGTGATGTTCCACCAGGGCGCCCAGGTGGACGTGGCGGCGCTGATCGCCACCACCGCCGACATCACCAACCAGAATTTCTTGAGCGGCCGCATGGTCTTCGACGGCGCGCCGAGGCCCGGCGCGCGGGTGGAGAATCGGGGCTCCGTCACCGTGGCCGACCAGGGGCTGGCCGCGCTGGTCGGGCCGGTGGTGGCCAATTCGGGCAGCATCCGCGCGCGCCTCGGACGCGTCGCCCTGGCGGGTGGGGAGGCCTTCGCCCTCGACCTCGCCGGCGATGGGCTGCTGGCCCTGGACGTGACACGGCAGGTCAGCGCCGCACCCTCCGGTGCCACGTCCCTGGTGACCCAGTCCGGCACCATTACCGCCGAGGGTGGCAGCGTGCTGCTGACCGCCCGCGCCGCCTCCGGCGTGCTGGAAACCCTGGTCACGTCGGGCGGCACCACCACCGCCGCGCAGGTGGCGCTGCGGGCGGAGGGTGGCGGCCTCCGCCTCGATGGCATGGTGCGTGCCCCGGTGGTGGAGGCGACCGCCAGCGGCACCGTCCGCCTCGCCCCCTCCGCGGTGGTGGAGGCGCCGGGCGGCCATGTCACGCTCGGCGCCGGCACCGAAAGCCGCATCGGCCAGCCGCGACGACTCGCCGGGCGTACCGTGGTGGAACGCGGGGCCACGGTGCGGGCGGCGGGCGGCACCGTCATCGTCCATGCCGGGACCCACGCCACCATGTCCGGCAGCCTCGCCGCCGACCGTATCGAGGTCTCCTCCCGCGGTGGCCTGGCGCTGGATGGTGCGATGCAGGGCCGCGAGGTGCTGGTGGACCCGGTCGAGCTGCGCATCGTCGGCAGCCTGTCCGGCGCCGGTTCCCCGATCGGTGAGCCCGCCGAGATCACCGCCGCCAGCATCGCCGCCACCACCGGCGCGCTGACCTTGCAGGCCGAACGCGCGATCCGCGTGCAGGCCGCGGTGAGCAAGCCCACCGGCCCGCTGACGCTGGAGACCACCGACGCCGCCGCCACCGGCATCACCATTGTGCGCGGCATGACCATCGCCGGCGACCTGGTGCTGCGCTCGGCCGGGGACATCGTGCAGGCGGCCAGCGGCGCGAACCTGAACCTCGGCACGCTGGAGGCGCGCAGCACCAGCGGGTCGGTGCGGCTGGAGGCCGCGAACAACACGATCCGCGCCCTGGCCGGCGGCGAGGCCGCGGGCCGTTTCGGCGTGACCAGCCGGCTGGCGATGAGCGTGGATGCGGCCCTCGCCGCCACCGACATCCGGCTGGAGACGCCGCAGACCATCGCGCTGTTAGCCCCGCTCACCGCCACCGGCACGCTGGACCTGTTCGCCCTGCGCGGTGTCACCCAGCAGGCCAGCGGTGCCGGCGTCTCGGCCGGGACGCTGCGGTTGGATGCGGCGCTCGGCGCGGTGTCGCTCGCCGGCGCCGGCAACCGCGTGGCGCAACTGGGCGACAGCTTCGTGCCGCGCGGCCTGTCCCTGGTGAACCAGGGCAGCCTGGAGGTGGTCGGCGGCATCAATGCCGGGCTGGTCTCCCTCAGCGTGACGGGGGGCGACCTGACGCAATCCGCCGCCTCCCGCCTCATCGCCGAGACGCTGCAGATCGCGGTGCCGGATGGCGCCGTGCGGCTGGATGCGCCACTGAACGGCATCGCCGGGATCCAGGGCCTCGCCGGCGACACGCTGCTGGTTGTGACGCAGGGACCGCTGCGCCTCGCCGCGCCGCTGTCGGCGCCGGAGGTCGCGCTGCGCGCCACCGGCGACATCACCCAGGCCCAGGGCGCGCGGCTGACGGCGCTGGCGCTGAGCCTTGAGACCGGTGGCACCACCACGCTGGCCGAGGCGCAGAATGCGGTGGCGCGCCTCGGCACGGTCCGCGCCGATGGCGGCTTCACCCTGGCCACCTCCGGCGCGCTCGACGTGGCCGGCCGCGTCGAGGCGCCGGGCGTCACGCTGCGCGCGGGCGGCGCGCTGACGGCGGAAGGCGCCATTGTCGCGGACCGGGTTGCGCTGACCGGCGGCTCGGTCCGGGTCGCGGGCGACGGCCAACGCTTCGGCGTGCTCGGCGCGGGTGGCGCCACCGGGGATTTCAGCCTGGCCACCGATGCGCCACTGCGGCTGGATGGCCCGCTCGTGGTGAGCGGCGCGCTGGCGCTGGAGGCGACGGGCCTGGCACTGGAGGCGCCGCTTGCCGCCGCCACCGCCACCCTGCGCGCCACCGCCGGCGACCTCACCCAGACCGCGGCCGCGCCGATCACCGCCGCCAGCCTCGTGGCGCGGGCGCCAGCCGGCGCGGTGCGGCTGGATGCGGCGCTGAACCGGGTGGGGAGCCTGGGCGGGCAGGCGCGGGGCGGCTTCGGCTGGCGCGGCGCCGGTGACCTGGGGCTGGCGGGGATCGAGGCGGCGCAGCTCTCCCTGGTCCAGGCGGGCAGCCTGGTGCAGGCGCCCGGCGCGGCGCCGCTGCTGGCCGATATCGTCTCGGTCCAGGCCGGCGGCCTTGTCGACCTGCGCGCCGCCGGCAACCACGTCCCGGAACTCGGCGCCGTCGCCACGCCGGGCGGGTTCTTCCTGGCCACCGGCGGCGCGCTGCTTCTGGGCGCGCCGGTGGGGGTGGCGGAGGCGGATCTCTCCGCGCCGCTCGGCATCACGCAATCCCCAGGGGCCGCGCTGGAAGCCGGGCTGCTGCGCGTCCGCGCCACCGAGGGCCCGGTGCTGCTGGAGGAGGCGCGCAACGCCCTTTCGCGAATCGGGGCCAGCCAGGCGGGCGGCGAAATTCGCCTGACCGCGGGCGGCACCCTGTCCATCGAAGGTCCGGTCGTGGCCGGTGGCACGCTGGCGCTGCAGGTGGCGGAGGATATCCGGCAGGCCGCCACCGGCGCGGGGCTGGCGGCACCGCTGCTGCTGGTGCGGTCGCTGTCGGGCAACGTGACGCTGGAGGGTGCCGGCAACCTGATCGCGGCGCTGGGGCCGGGCGGCGCGGCGGGCGAATTCGCTTTGGCGCAGCAGGGCGATGCGGCGCTGTCGCTCGCCGGCCTGGTCACCGCGCCCAGCCTGCGCTTCCGGACCGAAAGCGGCTTGGATGACGGTGCCGGCGGCGGGCTGCGCGGGGCCATGCTGCGGCTGGACACGGCCGGGCCGGTGCGGCTGGACGCGGCCGGGCGGCACGGGCTCGGCGCCATCGGTGGCCGCGCCGGGGCGCTGTCCCTGGCGCAGGAGGGCGGGCTGCTGGTGGCGGAGGCGCTGGACGCGCCGGGGCCGCTGGCGATCTCGGCCGCCTCGCTCGGGATCCTGGCGCCGGTCGCGGCCGGGACGGCGGACCTGGCGGCGATGGCGGGTGATATCAGCCAGACCCTGCGCGGCGCCGGCCTCTCGGCCGGGATGCTGCAGGCCGAGGCGGCTGCGGGCAGCGTGCTGCTGGACGGCCAGGGCAACCGCGTGGCGGCGCTGGGCCCCGGTGGTGCGGCGGTGGCCTTCGCCGTGGCGCAGGAGGGCGAGGCGGCGCTGCGCCTGACCGGGGCCCTGGCGGCGCCGACTATCTTTCTGCGCGCCGAGGCGGGCATCCGGAACGAGGCCGGCGGCAGCCTCGCCGCCGGGCTGCTGCAACTGGATACGCCGGGCGCCGTGCGGATCGACGCGGCGCAGGCGGTCGAACGCCTGGGCGGCCGGGTCGGCTCGCTGGGCCTGGACAGCATCGGTGCGTTGCGGCTGGAGCGGCTGGAGGCGACCGGCGCACTGGACCTGTCCGCTACCGCCCTGCACCTGGCGGCGCCCGTGGCGGCGGGCTCCGCGGCGCTGGTGGCGCGCAGCGGCGACATCACCCAGGCCGCCGGCGAGGCCGGGCTGGCGGTGGGCCCGGCCGGACTACGCCTGTCCGCCGCCGGCCAGGTGGCGCTGGACGGTGCGGGCAACGCGGTGGCGCGGTTGTCTGGCGGAGCGGCGGCCGGGGCGCTGAGCCTTGCCACCGGAGGCGACCTGACGCTCGCCGGTGCCGTATCCGGCGCCGACCTGGTGCTGCGCGCCGGCGGGGCCATGCGGCTGGATGGCGCGGCGTTGCAGGCCGGGCGCGGTGTGCTGCTTGCGGCGCCGGGCGGCTTCACCGCGGGTGCCACCAGCCGGCTGGTGGCGCGGGATGCGGCGGCGCTGCCGGTGCTGATCCTGGACAGCCGGCAGGGCGGCCTGGCTGCGCTGCCGGCGGGGCTGCTGGCCGATGTGCCCGGCCTGGCGCCGGCGCGGCAGGCGACCCAGCTGGCGGATTTCGGCCCGGCGCGCGCACTGCCGGGCGGTGCGGCGGTGCTCGACCTCGATGCCGGCGCGGCGCCGGTGTTCCTGCTGCTGGACACGGCGCCGACGCTCGGGGTGCTGGAGGCCGGGCGGCTCGGCCTGCTCGGCCAGGGCGGGTCGGCCTTCATCCTCGGCGTGCTGGGCGGCCAGGGCGGGGAGGCGGCGGCGCGTGCCGTGGCGGTGACGGCGCCGGGGGGCAACTACCTGTTCAACAACTGCGTCATGTCGGCCGCGACATGCAGCGGTGCACCGGAAGCCCCGCCGGTCGAGCCACCCGTGGTGCCGCCAGTGGAGCCACCGGTCGAGCCCCCCATCGTGACCCCGGTCGCGCCACCCCTCGGGCCGCCGGTCGCCGTACCATCGTTCCCCGCCATCCTGCCCGCCACGGCGACGGCGCCCCGGCTGGACCTGCGCGACCGGCGTCCCGGCGCGCCGGGCCCCTTCCTGCCGCGCGATCCGGAGGAGGAGGACGGCTATTGTTCGCCGAACAGCCCCTCCGCCAGCCCGCGCACCAGCCCGGCGCCTTCCGCCAACCCCTCCAGCCGCAACGGGCTGCCGGCGGCATTGCCCAGCGGCCCCCCCGGCGGGCCGGCCAGCGCGCCACGATCCTGCACCAGCTCCGCCGCAGAAATCCTGCCGTCGCCGTCGTAGTCCAGGCTTTCCACCAGCACCCGCGCCGCCAGCAGCCCGGCCAGCCCGCCGGCCCCGACGGCGGCCGACAGCAGGTCCGGCGTCGCACCTTCGCGCACCGCGGCGAGCCAGGCGGCGCCGCGCGCCAGCCGCGCCAGCTCGGCGGCGGACAGGCGGCCATCGCCGCTGACATCGGCCTGCGCCACGATGGTGGCGGCACAGGCGGCGGCGGTGGCGCCTGACCCCGGGGCCACGGGCCCGCAGCCGGCTTCCATGTGTTCCAGCGCGCCGAGGAACGCGGCGCCCTCCCCGTGCAGCGCGGCCAGCGCCAGCGGCGGGGTGGCGCAGCGGCGCCAGGATTCGGGCTCCAGCTCGCCGGGCAGGCGGTCGTCGCGGGTCTTCGGGTCGGGCTCGGCGGTTTCCAGCCCGGCGCCCACGGCACGCAGCAGCAGCCGCGGTGCCTCCGCCCCGCCGGCGGTGCCCAGCGTCCAGCCACCCAACCGGCGCGTGCCGCGGAACCGGAACAGGTGGGCCGGTTCCTCCGAATCCAGGCGCGCGACGCTGCGCGCGGTGACGACCAGCACGGCAGTGGGTTCGGTGCAGTCGCCGGCGAACCAGGCGCCACGCAGCGGCTGCGGGATGCCTTGTGCGGCGGGCGCGGCAGGTGTGGCAGGCGCGGGACGGCCCGGCTGTGGCTGCGCCAGGGCCGGCGCGGTGCTGGCCAGCAGCAGTGCGGCGAGGGCTGCGGGAAGCGGCTTCATCGGATCTCGATCTCCCCGGCCTTGCAGAGGTCGAGGCCGCTGCGCGTCACCTTCCGCCCATCGCGGAACACCGCCACCACATCGGCGGTACAGGCATCGCCATCCGGCGCCTCGAGGTCCAGCACCTCCCCCACCGGCAGGATGTCGGCACCCAGCCGGTCCGTGCCGCGCGGCTCGCCGGGCGGGAAGGCGTAGATCTCGACGATCGGCAGCGGGCCGGCATTGCGCAGGCTCAGCACGCCGGCGGTCTCCCCGGGCTCCGTCATGGCCGCATCGGGTGTGGCCGCATCCGGCGCGCTGGCGGCGACCCAGCCGGGGGTCAGCACCAGGCGCGGCGCGGCGCAGATGTCCACCGCCCGGCGTTCCTCGCTGCCGCCGCCGGGGAACAGGATGCGGATGTCCACCCGGCATTCCACCTCCAGCTCCAGCGTCGTGTCCTGCCCGGTCGGCAGCAGCTCCGCGCCCAGGCGGTCCGGGCCCCAGTCGGCCTCGCTGGAGGAGGAGACATACACCTGCTCCACCGTCGCGAAATGCCGGTTCGCCAGCACCAGGCTGCGGCTTTCCGGGCGCGGGACGCCGCTGCGGTCGAACACCACGCCGCGCTCGGCGCAGAGATCGATGCGGGCCTTCACCTCCTCCCGGTCGTCGGCGAAGACGGCGCGGATATCGAAGGTGCAGTCGCGGGTGCGGATGCGCAGGCGGAAGGCGCCGTTGGCCGGGATCACCTCCGAACCCAGCCGGTCCGGGCCCCAGGCGCCGGTCGTCCCGGTGGTCGAGGCACAAAGCTCGCGCAGCACGGTGTCGCTGTTGTTGCCCACCGCGACGTCGAGCGTCGGCATGGCGGCGTCGCCGAAGACCAGGCGCGGCGTGGCGCAGAGGTCGACGGCGCGGCGCACCTCCTCCGTCCGATCCTGCCAGATCGCTGTCACGTCGAAGCTGCACCCCGCCTGCCGGCCGAGCCGGGCGCGGTAGGTGGTGGCGGGTGGCACCGTGTCCTGGCCCAGCCGGTCGTCCCCGCGCCGCGCCCCGGCCGGGTCGATGTACAGGTAGGTGAGGGTCAGGTCGGTCTCGTTCTGCACCGTGATCTCGGCCGGTGCGCCGGTGGGTGGCGCCGGCTGGGCCAGCGCCGGACCAGGGACCAGCCCGAGGATCAGGCCAAGCCACGCCCACCGCGATGAACCCTGCATCCCCCGAGACCCCCCTCGCCGAGGCCGGAGCATGTCGGGCGGGCCGGCCCTGCGCAAGGCAAGCCCCCTTAGCCGGGCATCGCCGCCGCATCGACCCGCGGCCGCAGCAGCGCGAAGCCGAGCAGGATCAGCACCACCAGCCCGCCGGCCAGCGCCGGGGCCTGCCAGTCGCCGGCGGCGACGCGGTTGACCAGCAGCGCGGCGCAGACCAGGGCGCCGGCGGCCGGCACCGGCCAGGGCACCTCGAAGCCGCCGCGCGCCTCGCCGGGCCGGCGCTGCAGCACCAGCAGGGCCAGGTTCACCACGGTGAACACCGCCAGCAGCAGCAGCACGGTCGCGGAGGCGAGCTGGCCGATATTGCCCAGCAGCACCAGCGCCACCAGCACCGGCAGCAGCGCCAGCACCGCCACATGCGGGGTGCGCCGCACCGGATGCACCCGCGCCAGCGCCTTCGGCAGCAGCCCCTGCCGCGCCATGCCGTAGGCGAGGCGGGAGGCGGTGACGTAGTTCAGCAGCGCGGTGTTGGCGACGGCGAAGATGGTGATGGCGACGTAGCCCCAGCCCGGCAGCCAGGGCGCGGCGCGGGCCATCACCTCCGCCAGCGGCCCCGGCGCCGCCGCCAGTTCCTGCCACGGCACCACGGAGACGGCGGTGACGGCGACGGCGATGTACAGCACGGTTGCCGCCAGCATGGCGCCGATGATGCCGATCGGCAGGGTGCGGCGCGGGTCGCGGGCTTCCTCGGCGACGTTGATCGTGTCCTCGAAGCCGATGAAGGCGAAGAAGGTCAGGATGGCGCCGGTCATCAGGAAGGAAATGCCGATGCCCTCGCCCGTCGGCGTCTCCATCAGGCTGACGCTGCCCCAGTAGGGAATGCCCACCGCGATCACCAGCAGCAGGCCGGCGGACTCGATGGTGGTGCACAGGATGTTCACCCACATGCTCTCGCGGATGCCGCGGATGACGATGCCGGTGACCAGCAGCAGGAAGCCGAGCGCGATGGCCAGCGCCGGCACGCCCTGCAGCCCGGCCAGCCGCAGCAGGTTCTCCGCCACCACGCGGGATTGCGTGGCGACGGAGGTGAGGCCGGAGGCCATGACCGAAAGCCCCACCACCCAGGTCAGCAGCGGCCGGGCGAAGGCGCGCTGCGTGATGGTGGCCGCGCCGCCGGCATGCGGGTAGCGGCTGCCGAGCGAGGCGTAGGACAGGCCGGTGAGCAGCGCCGCCACCATGGCGACGATGAAGCCGAGCCAGACCGCCGAGCCGAGTTCGCCGGCCGCGCGCCCCACCAGCCCGTAGATGCCGGCGCCGAGCATCCCGCCCAGCGTGTAGGCGAAAAGCTGGAAGGGTCCGATGGCGCGGACGAGGGTGGGTTCGGAGGGCGCGCTCATTCCGCAATGCTCCAGGACAGGCCCAAACCAGGATACGTGACGATCATGAAAGCTTTCCCATCGGGCGGCTTTCGCCGGCAAGTGTGGCCTTCCGGCGCGCCGGGCGGCTGGATAAGGTGAACCCCGGAACGCCACCCCCGGAGGAAACATGACAAGCCGCCGCACCCTGTTCGCCGCCACGGCCGCGCTCTCAGCCTCCGGCCTTGCCGCCGGCCTGTCCAGCCGCAGCGCCTGGGCGCAGCAGATGTTCGAGAGCCTGTTCGTCTTCGTGCCCGCAGGCCCGGGCGGCGGCTGGGACGGGCTGGGCCGCGCCATCGAGCAGGCCTCCCGCCAGGCCGGCCTGGTCGGCAACTTCCAGTTCGAGAATGTCGGCGGCGCCGGCGGCATGGTCGGGCTGCCGCGCTTCATCAGCCAGCGCCGCGGCCGGCCGAACGCGCTGCTGGTGGGCGGCGCGGTGATGGTCGGCGCCGGCATCACCAACCGCACGCCCGTCAGCATCCGCGACGTGGTGCCGATCGCGCGCATGACGACGGAGCCGGGCATCATCGTGGTGCCGGCGAACAGCGAGATGCGCACGCTGGAGGATTTCACCAATGCGCTGAAGGCCAATCCGGGTGGCGTCGCCGTGGCCGGCGGCAGCGCCGGGGGCATCGACCACATCATCCTCGGCCTGATGCTGAAGTCGCTCGGCCGCAACGCGCGGGAGGCCAGCTACGTGGCCTTCGCCGGCGGCGGCCCGGCCCAGGCGGCGATCCTCGGCGCGCAGGTGAAGGCGGGCATTTCGGGGGTTTCCGAATTCGCCGAGCAGGTGAAGGCGGGCCGCATGCGGGCGCTGGCGACCACCGGCGAGACGCGCAGCCTGGACGGCGTGCCGACGCTGAAGGAAAGCGGCATCGACATCGTCATGGGCAACTGGCGCGGCCTGTTCGGCGCCCCCGGCATCAACGCCAACCAGCGCAAGGCCCTGGTGGACTACGTCACCGCCCTGCATGCGACGCCGCAATGGCGGGAGATCGTGCAGACCCGCGGCTGGGACGACGCCTTCCTGACCGGCGACGACTTCGCCCAGTTCCTCACCCGCGACCATGCCGAGACCGAGCAGGTGCTGCGCGACATCGGCCTCGCCAGCTGATGTCCGGACCCGTCGCCCCGGCGACACGGGGCGCCGACCTGGGCGCGGCGCTGTTCGTGCTGGGCGTCGGGCTGCTGGCGCTGTGGCAGACCACGGTGATCCCGGCCTCGCCGATCTATGCGCAGGTCGGGCCGAAGGTGGTGCCCTACCTGGTCGCTGGCTGCCTGGTGGCGCTGGGTGCCGGGCTCACGGCGGTCGCGCTGCGCGGCGGCTGGTCGCAGGACAATGAGGAGTTGGTCGGCGCCGCGCCGCTGAACCTGCGTTCGCTCGGCTTCCTGCTGGCCGGGCTGCTGGTGAACCTGGTGCTGATCGAGCCCTTCGGCTTCACCATCGCCGCCACCGCGCAGTTCGTGCTGGTCGCCGCCGCCTTCGGGTCGCGCGCGTGGCTGCGCAACGTCGTCATCGCCTTCGTGGTGGCGCTGTCCGCCTATGGGCTGTTCGTGAAGGGGCTCGGCGTGAACATCGGCGCGGGCGTGGTCGAGGCGCTGGTCTTCGGAGACCCCGGCTGATGAGCGCGATCGACGGGCTGATGCTTGGCTTCGGCCATGCGCTGACGCTGCATAACCTGGGCTGGGCGCTGCTCGGCTGCTTCCTCGGCACCGCCATCGGCGTGCTGCCGGGCATCGGGCCGGCGCTGACCATCGCGCTGCTGCTGCCGATCACCTACAGCGTCTCCGCCACCGGCGCCTTCATCCTGTTCTGCGGCATCTTCTACGGCGCGATGTATGGCGGCTCCACCACCTCCATCCTGCTGAACACGCCGGGCGAATCGGGCTCCATCATCACCGCGCTGGAAGGTGCCAAGATGGCGCGGAACGGCCGCGCCGGGCCGGCGCTGGCAACCTCCGCCATCGGCAGCTTCGTCGCCGGCACGGTGGGCACGCTGGGGCTCGCCTTCCTCGGGCCGATCGTGGTGGAGTTCGCGCTGCAGCTCGGGCCGGCCGAGTACTTCATGCTGATGGTGCTGTGCTTCGTCACCGTCTCCGCCGTGCTCGGCGGATCGGCCTTGCGCGGGCTGACCAGCCTGGGCTTCGGGCTGCTGCTGGGGCTGGTCGGCGTGGATCTGCTGACCGGGCAGCCGCGCCTGACCTTCGGCGTACCGGAACTGCTGGACGGGGTGAACGTGGTGCTGGTCGCCGTCGCGCTGTTCGCGGTGGGGGAGACGCTGTACCTCGCCTGGCGCTACGTCGAAGGCCCGGTGGAGGTGCGCCCGGTCGGCCGCATCATGATGACGCGCAGCGACTGGAAACGCTCCATCTGGCCCTGGATGCGCGGTGCCGGCATCGGCTTCCCCTTCGGCGTCATGCCGGCCGGCGGCAGCGAGATGCCGACGATGCTGAGCTACTACATGGAACGGAAGCTGGTGCGGCCGGAACATGCCCAGGAATTCGGCACCACCGGCGCGATCGAGGGCGTGGCCGGGCCGGAAGCGGCCAACAACGCCGCCGCCGCGGGCGTGCTGGTGCCGATGCTCACCCTCGGCCTGCCGACGAGTGCCACGGCCGCCATCATGCTGTCCGCTTTCCAGTCCTACGGCATCCAGCCCGGCCCGCTGCTGTTCACGACGCAGGCGGATCTGGTGTGGACGCTGATCGCCTCCCTGTTCATCGCCAACGTCATGCTGGTGGTGCTGAACCTGCCGCTGGTCGGGCTGTGGGCGCGCATCCTGAAGATCCCGCAGCCGCAATTGTACGCCGGCATCCTGGTCTTCGCGACCATCGGCACCTACGGCATCAGCAACTCCGTCATCGACCTGGTGCTGCTGTACGGCATCGGCATCATCGCGATGTTCATGCGGCGCTTCGACTTCCCGGTGGCGCCGGTGGTGATCGGCATGATCCTGGGGCCGATGGCGGAACAGGCGATGCGGCAGGCGCTGACCATCAGCGAGGGCAACTGGAGCGTCTTCGTGACGCGGCCGATCAGCCTGGTGATCCTGCTGCTGGCCCTCGCGGCCTTGGCCGGACCGCGGCTGTACGGGGTGTGGGCGCGCCGCGCGGCCTGATCAGGCGGCGGGCGTTCCCTTCGCCCGCCTGCGGCGCCGTCCGAGGACGGCGATGCCGGCCAGCCCCACGCCGAACAACGCCAGGGAGGCGGGCTCCGGCACCGGTGTCGCGCCGTCCGCCGCCCGCAAGGCCACCAGATCGGTCAGCCGGAAGAATGCCGCGTCGTCGATGCCGATCAGACCCGGCGTCCAGGTCACCGTCAGCGTGTTGGTCGGCGCCGCGAAGGTCCTTCCCCAGAAGCCGGACCAGATGTTCGACGGCGGACGACCCTCCTGATAGCCGAGCATCTTGGTTGGGTCGAAGTAGGTCTCGGGAAAGTCGAAGAACGGGATGTCGCTCAGCCGGCTCATGGCGCTGGTGCTTGTCGACAGCAGCAATTGCCCGGCCAGCCCGATGATGTCGAAGGGCAGCGTGTAGGTGACGGTGTGTGCGCCGAGGCACCCGGAGAAGGCGGAGAGGCAGTAGAAATAACCCGCCATCTGGCCGGCGGCCCCGCTGGGGAAGGGCGTCGGGAGGACGTCCCGGCGGCCGAAGGGCGTCGGCTGCTGCGGCAGGCCGTCGATGTTGACCGGGACGGGCGTGCTGTAGGTCGCCGCGGTGTAGGAGCCGAAGAAATCGGTGGCGACGATGGCCTGGCCGGGCATCGTCGTCAGCGTGGCGCCGGCCAGGACATTCGGGACAACGGCATTGGCTTGCCAGTCGCCGCTGCTCAGGAAGGGCGCGGCCTCGGCGGCGGGCGGGGCGGCGAGGACGGCGGCCAGGGCCGCGGCGGTGACAAGCAGGCCGGCAGCCCTGCCGCGGGATGGACTCAAGCGGGCTCTGCGCTGGCGCGCCCCGGAGTGGCGAGGCTGGTCTGGCCGCCGTTCCCGCTGCATGAGGCGTTGCATGATTTGTCCCGTCTCCAGCCTGGACGTGAAATTCAAATCGACCCGACGCTATGCTGCGAAGGGACTGGAATTCAACTGCCGTCAGTTGGAAGGATTACTGTGGGGGCGGCAGGGCGCAGGCCCTGACCAGCAGATCGACCAGGTCGTCCGCCACCTCCGGCGTCCAGAACGGGTGGCCCGGCAATTCCGTCGCCAGGGCACAGAAGCCGTGCACCGCGGCCCAGGCCAGCGCCAGGCGGGACCGGAGGGTGCGTTCATCCGCCCCCGGCAGCAGCGCCGCCATCGCCCGGTCCAGCGGCAGGCGGGCGGCGGTCGCGGCCTGGCGCCAGGCCGGGTCCGAGGTGTCGATCAGGTCGGTGCGGAACATCAGGCGGAAATGCGCAGGGTTGTCGCGGGCGAAGGCCAGGTAGCCATGGCCGGTCGCGGCCAGCACGGTGCGCGCATCGGCACCGGGCGGCAGCGCCGCCACCGCCGCCTCCATCGCCGCGCGCAGGCGGGCGGAGCGTTCCGTCGCGAAAGCGGTCAGCAGGCCGCGCTTGTCGCCGAAATGCGGCGCGGCGGCGGAGTGGGAGACGCCGGCGCGGCGGGCGCATTCGCGCAGCGTCACCGCCTCCGGCCCCGCCTCCAGCACGATCTCGGCCACGGCATCGAGCAGGGCGCGGCGCAGGTCGCCATGGTGGTGCCGGCCGCGGGCCTTGGGCGTGAGGGTCATGTGACCAAGTGTGACGCGCGACTTCCAACTTGACAATGGACAGTTCTCCTTGCGACAAACTGACCAATGGAAAGTTGGAGATGACGATGCCGCTCGAAGCCCTGTTCTCCGCTGCCGGCGCCCTGGCCATGGCCGGCTGGCTGGCCCTTCTGGTGGTGCCGCGGCGGCGCTGGGCCAATTGGTGGGTCGGCGGCCTCGCGGTGCCGGGCGCCCTGTCGGTGCTGTATGTCGCGCTTCTCGCCATCCACGCCCCTGGCGCATCCGGCGGCTTCGGATCGCTGGCCGAGGTCGCGGAGTTGTTCGCCACGCCCGGCCTGCTGCTGGCCGGCTGGATCCACTACCTGGCCTTCGACCTGTTCATCGGCGCCTGGATCTGCCGGCGCGGCGCGGCGGAGGGTGTGAACCCCTGGCTGGTCCGCCTCTGCCTGCCGCCGACCTTCCTGGCCGGGCCGGCCGGGCTGCTGCTGTTCCTCGGCCTGCGGGCCTTCCGGGGCGCCAGCCGATGAGCGCGATCCTCACCGAACTGCATCGCCGCCAGCCCCTGCTGGCCTGGGCCGGCTGGGTCGCGCTCGCCACGCTGGGCCTGTGCCTCGTGGCGATGGCGCTGGACGGGCGGACCTTCAACGGCCTGTCCGTCTGGACCAAGCCGGCCAAATTCGCGGCCTCCTTCGTGCCGTGGTTCTGGACGCTGGCCTGGGCGTGGGGCGTGCTGGCGCCGGAAGCGCGGCGCGGCTTCGCGGCCGGCCTGGTGCTGTGGGTCACGCTGGCTGCCGCGCTGTACGAGCAGGGCTGGATCACCTGGCGCGCCGCGCTCGGCCTGCCCAGCCACTTCGCGGAGGATCCCCTCGGCGCCCTGATGTACAGCCTGATGGGCCTCGGCGCCGTGCTGCTGGTGGCGATGGCGGCGCTGCTCGGCGTGCTGGTGCTGCTGCGCGGAGACCAGGCGCAGCCGCGACCGTGGCGGCTGGCGGTGGGCGCGGGGCTGGTGCTGTCCGGCGTGCTCGGCGGCTTCACCGGCATGGCGATCTCGGCCCAGGCGACGCCGCTGGTGGGTGGCGGCGCGGGCGGCCTGCCGCCCTTCTACTGGTCCAGCACCGGCGGCGACCTGCGCGTGGCGCATTTCCTGGCGGTGCATGCGATGCAGGCGCTGCCCGCGCTCTGGCTGCTGACCCGCACCGGCGCGGTGCAGGTCTGGCTTGGCGCGCTGGGTTGGATGGTCCTGACTCTGGGCACCTTCGCCCTGGCCCGCGCCGGCCTGCCGCTTTCGGTCTGAGCCGCCGCACGCCCGCCATCATCCGCCTCCATATCGCAGGCGTGCCGACCGAATCGCCCCTGCTGCGCCGCAGTGTCTTCGCTGCCCTGGTCCTGGCCCTGGCCGCGCTGCTGGCCTGGCTGCTGCTGCGGGCGCTGCTGCCGGGAGGCATCTCGGCCATCGAGGCGCTGATCCTGGCCTGCATCGCCTTCACCACGCCCTGGGCGGCATTGTCGGCCGCCAATTCGCTGGTCGGCCTCGCCATCCTGCTGGGCGCGCGCGACCCGCCGGCCGCCGTGCTGCCGGCCCTGGCCCGCATCCGGCCCGGCCCGCCCCGAAGCACCACCGCGTTGCTGGTCTGCCTGCGCAACGAGGATATGGACGCGGTGCTGCCGCCCCTGGCACGGCTGCTGGATGGCCTCGCCGCCGCCGGCGCCGCCGACCGGTTCCGGCTGTGGCTGCTGTCCGACACCCAGGATGCGGCGGCCGCCGCGGCCGAGGAAGCCGCCATCGCCGCCTTCGCCGCGCGCCACCCGGCCACCCGCTATCGCCGCCGCGCCGAGAATACCGGCTTCAAGGCCGGCAACGTGATGGACTTCCTCGACCACCACCTGACGGACGAGGCGTATTTCCTGACGCTCGACGCCGACAGCGTGATGATGCCCAAAGCCGTGCTGCGCCTGGTCGCGATCATGGAGGCCGAGCCGAAGCTCGCCATCGTGCAGCAGCTCATCGTCGGCCGGCCCGCCACCGCGGCCTTCCCGCGGCTGTTCCAGTTCGGCATGCGCGCCGGCATGCGCGCCTGGGCCACCGGGCAGGCCTGGTGGCAGATGGATGCCGGACCCTATTGGGGCCACAACGCCATCCTGCGCGCCGCCCCCTTCCGCGACCATGCGAAGCTGGAGGCGCTGCCGGATGGCAGCCGCATCCTGAGCCACGACATGGTGGAATCGGTGCGCCTGCAGGCCGCCGGATGGGCGGTGCGCTGCCTGCCGGCGGAGGAGGGCAGCCTGGAGGCCAACCCGCCCGCCCTGCCGGAATTCCTGCGTCGCGACGAACGCTGGGGCGCCGGCAACATGCAGTATTTTCATCTGCTGCGCCTGCCGGCCTTCACGGCGCTGGGGCGGCTGCAACTGGTGCAGGCCATCCTGCTGTTTTTGGGCGCGCCACTTTATGCGCTGGCGCTGGCGCTGGCGGCGGTGAACGCCGTGACGGGCGGCGGCGCGGACACGCCGATGGGCGCGCTGGCGCTGGCCGTCCTGGCGCATTGGCTCTGCTACTTCGCACCCAAATTCGCCGGATATGCGCAGGCGCTGGTGCAGCGGCGGGTCGCCGGGACCTATGGCGGCCGCGCCGCCTTCGCCCGCGGCGCATTGACGGAAATCCTGTTCATGCAGCTGTTCGAGCCGCTGTCGACGCTGAACAAGGCGATCTTCCTGGTGGCATTGCCCTTCGGCGCCCGCACCGGCTGGCTGCCGCAGAACCGCGCGGATCGTGGTGTCGCCTGGGCCGATGCGGCGCGGCTGCTATGGCCGCACACGCTGCTGGGCCTGGCCGCCACCGCCGCCTTCGGCGCCACATCCGCCGCCGCCCTGGCCCTGGCGCTGCCCTTCACCCTCGGCCCGGTGCTGGCGATTCCGCTCTGCGTGCTCAGCGCCGATCCTGGCGTTTCCGCCTGGCTGCGCCGCCGCCGCATCGCCGCGACGCCGGAGGAGCTGGCCGGCGCCGCCTGATCCGTGTTGAGGCTTCCGCAACCACGCCGATGCTAGGGCTCGCCCGAGATGGCAGGCGAGGCGAAGGCGGCGATGACCCTGGTGCCCACGGATCCGTTCCTGGACGAGGCCGGCCTGTTCGAGGCGGCATCGAACGCCTCCGCCACCGCGCTCGACACCAGCCTGTTCATCCGGGTGATCCAGACCTTCTTCAATCCGCCCACCAGCTTCTACCAGAACCTGCAATCCGGCAGCTTCTCCGCCTCGGAACAGGCGGCGATGCTGGAGGCGGCGCGGGACGACTTCACCATCGTGCAGACCTTCCTGATGATGCCTGAGGTCTATGCCGGCCCGGTCGCCCATATCCGCTTCCAGTATCTCGGCTCGGCGGCCGGCGACGTGGTGATCGGCACCTCGGCCAACGACTTCATCAATCCACTGGGCGGCGACGATGCGGTGGATGCCGGCCCGGGCGACGACGTGGTGGACGGCGGCACCGGATCGAACTTCCTGACCGGCGGTGCCGGGCAGGACGTGTTCTTCCTGGATGGCCGCGGCGGCTCCACCACCTGGAGCACCATCACCGACTGGGAGTCCGGGGAACAACTCAGCCTCTGGGGCTGGCGGCCCGGCACCAGCACGCTGGCCTGGGTGACCAGCGCCGGGGCGGAGGGCTACAAGGGGATCACCGCGCATGCCGACCTGAACGCCGACGGCATCATCGATGCCAGCGTCACCTGGTCCAACCGCACCGCCGCGGACCTGCCGGCCGCGAGCCAGTTCGACGACCTGCTGTGGTTCGTCTGAGCTACCGCAGGAAATCCCGGAAGCCGTCCAGCAGGGCCCTGTCGCGGCCCTCCCGGGTCACCTCCCACAGCGGGTTGTCCACCGCCAGCCGCGCGCCGCCATCCCGCGTCACGCCGCGCACCACCACCGGCGTCACCGCCCGCGTCTCGATCCCGAACAGGTCGAGCGGGATGCGGATGAAGATGCCGCGGTCGAAGCTGCCCTCGCCGAACTGGCTGAACGGCACGTCGGTCAGCGTCGCGAAGCCGCCGATCTCGATGCCGCTGGCGAAGCGCCGGCCGATCTCCACCGTGCCACCCCAATCCCCCGCCAGGTAGCGCCCGGCCCGCACCACGCCATACAGGTTGAACCAGGGCAGGTCGGCATAAGCCGAGACATGGCCGGTGGTGGTGGCATAGCCGAGCACGCCGAGGCGCTGGTCGTAGTCCCGCTGCGCCACCTGCGCGACATCGACGCCGAGCGCCCAGGCGCGGTCCCGCGGCCGCCACAGCACCTCCGCCGCGACGCCCGCGAACATCGGCTCCAGGTAGCCCGCGCTGACCCGCGCGAAGATGTCCGGGCCGAGGCCCCAGATGCGCTCCGCGTACAGCGCCGGGATCGAGGTCTCGCCCTCCCGCGCATAGCGTGCCACCTCGCTGCGCACCCGCGGCAGCACGCTGTCGGAAGCCGGGGCGCCGCCGAGATTGCCGCCCAGCGCCTGCGCCAGGCTGCCGGCCAGCGCGACGCCGTGCCCGATCTCCCACCGCGCCCCGGCCACCGCCGCCACCTGCCAGCGCAGCGTCCGCGAGGGATCGCCGAGCAGCACGGAAACCCGTGGCTCCAGCCCCCAGGAAAAGCCGGTGCCGCCATCCATCAGCCCGAGCGCATCGGCCCCGGCCGGCTCCAGCGTCGCCGCGAAGAACATCTCCTCCGCGCTGCCGGCGCCGGCAGAGGCCGCCTCCATGGCGCGCCGCGGCAGGACGATTCGGGCAATCTCGACGCCCGATTGGCGCCAGGACAGGCGAAGCTGTTCCACCGCCGGCGGCAGGTGCGGCTGGGCAGCCCGCAGCACCCGGCCGGCTGCACCCGCCAGCCGGCGCTGGCGGCCGCCGGCCACGGCGATGAACGCCTCGCCGCCCGCGATCCGGACGGAGACCGGCCGGAAGCCGGCGCCGCGCAGCGCCCGGGCCACCGCGGCTTCCGGATCGGCGCTCGGCGCCAGCGGCCGCGCCCCGAGCGCCGGCAGCGCCTCACGCTCCGGCACCAGGTCCGGGTCGAGCCGCGCCGAGACGCGGAACAGCAGGTCGGTGCCATGCACGAAATCCACCCCGGCATCGAGCCAGCCATTCGACCAGTGCAGCCCGCCATTCACCCGGCTCGCGGCTTCCCCGCGCAGCCCGGTGCGCCGCGCCGGCCAGCCACCGCGCTCGTCGCGCAGCGCGTCGCCAGAAAACTCGATCTTGGCGCGCAGGCCCTCGACGCTGCCGAGCGGCGTCCAGAACTCCGGCAGGGAATATTCCAGGCCGCCGAACAGCGCGGCCTGGTCGCCGCGGAACAGCGCGAAGCGGTTGATCGTGCCGCCCTCGCCGACCTCCCGCGGCCGGGCCTCGAAGCGCGGCGAGATCACCGTCAGCGGGTTGGACAGGTCATCGCCGGTGCCCATCCGACCCCAGCCCAGGCCGAGCGTCGCATCCCAGCGCCCGAAGCGCTTCGAGGCGACCAGGTACTCCGCCGCATACAGCCCGGTGCCGATGAAATCCTGCAAGCCCACCGCCACCGCCGGCAACCAGTCGCTCTCCGCCACCAGGCGCAGCTTCAGGTCGAAGGCACGGTCGCTGGTCATGCCAGCGCCGGTCGTGCCGTCCAGCCGCTCCGCCAGCCGATACGTCGCCTCCAGCCAGGGCAGCGCCTGCCAGTTGATGAAGTGGAAGCGCCGCTGGTGCCGCAGCGAAGAACCTGCCTCCACCACCCCATCCGGCCGGAACCGCGCATTGCGGGTCTCGACCAGCCCCACCCCACCGAAGCTCGACCCGGTCCCGGGCACCTCCTGCGCGCCGGCGATGGCGGGCAGGAGCAGCGTGAGGAGGGCGGCGACGGCGATTGCAGGGGGACGCCGTCCCCCTGCACCCCCTGCCAGGTGGCAGGGCCACCTGGACCGCCAGGGTTTCAATGCAGGAAGGGAGGGGGCCGAAGCGCCCCCTCCCTTCCTGCATGTGATGGCGGGGTCCGGGGAGACCCTGTCTCCCCGGCGGGGGTGCGGGGGGGGCGCCCCCGCGAACAAACCCCGCCCCCCCCCCCCCACACAGCTCCCACGCGATCACCACCA
>NZ_JBHMFT010000019.1:0-99889 GCF_051433195.1 Falsiroseomonas sp. E2-1-a20
CGACGCCACCGGTCCTCGCGGAGCGAGTAGAGGGCAGGCTTGCCCGTTGCGAGGGGACATCTCTGCCAACGCGGCACCTGACTACACGTCCGTCTGAAGCACGCTGTCCCGGATGCGCGATGCGGTTGCGACACCCACGCCCGCCGACCCGTGCCGCAGCCCGTACCCCAAGCCCGCGTGCAATCGCGTCCCGCACCGCCTGAGCCTTCGTCGCCGAAGTCCTCGGCCTCCCGAACCGTACGCCGCGCGCCCGCGCCTTTGCCCGTCCCTCCGCGACGGCCTCACGCACATAGGCTCGTCGCGCCGCTTCCAGATCGGAGGCGGTCACGGATCGCGCGGCGCCAGACTCGTCAGCTAATAGTACGGTCGCCCCACTGGCCTCGGCCTTGGCCAGCGCTGTCACGAGGTCCGGTAGGCTGCGGGCCAGCACCGCCAGATCGGCGACGAGGACAGTGCCGCCTTCATCGGTTAGCCGCCGGAGCAAGGCAGAGCGCACCGGCAGGCTAACGCGTCGCTGCCGCGTGCTCATCACCCCCTCTCGAAAAGCAACTCCGCAGGTCAATCCCGTGGCCTCGGCAGCCAGCCTGATGCGGCGCTCCTGCTCAGCCGCATCGAGCGGCGAAGCGGCCGAGGGTCGAGTGTAAGTGAAGCCGACCCGACCCCGACCATTATCAACCATCGCCGCCCTCCAATCAGTCCCAGCCTACCACGCCACCAAAAATCGTCATCAAAACCGGCGCCTGCCGATTTATGGAACAGGTAGGGCTGGTGGGACGGGGCGCACTGCCGCGACAGATCGGCGGGAGGTGTGGGCGCCGTTGCGTCGGCTCGGCTGAATGGACCGGCCAAACTGGTACCAATGAACTCCACGTCGATCATCTCGCCGCCCTACTGGGGCTTAAACTGCGGCATGGCCTCGCTGAAGCGGCTTGGCCTTTTGGTCGGCAAGACGCGCCTCGCAAAGTTGGTCGTCAAAGCCAACAGAGGCATCGAACTCTGGGTGCAGAAAAGGTACGTCGGTGCCAGACTGTAGTCCACCTATCAGCCGGTAGATGCCCGGCGCCTCGCAGCCAGAATGGAGGGCGCCGCCTTGGACCACGCTGACTTCGAAAGCCGCCTCAGGACGGCTCACAACAAGCAAGCACCGAAGCCACGTCAGATCAAACTCCCGACGCCGAACCACATTCACGTCTCCGGCGACACTTCATCGGTCACCATCCATCTCTCTGCCACCGCCGTCCTCGCCAACATGCAGGACGACGCCGCTGCTTTCGAGGGTTGGGCACTTGCTTTGATGTCTTGGTGCGATGTTGCGCGCATCGGCATCGATTGGAACGAGCCCGATACCAACGCTTTGGCGGCTGATCCAGGCCACTACCAACGCTTCCTCTACCGCGCCCGTCGCTTCGCCGCACTCCTCGGCCCCGGACGAATCGAGATATGCCAGCCGGACAGGCTCGACCAACTGCGGGTCGGTCGCGGCAAACAGGCGGTGCTGAACGTGGCTAGCCAGTGCCGCGTCAGCCCCTACGGCGACGCCCCGCTGGACTGGCGCACGCTGAGCGAGAACCAACTTGAGTGCTGGCTGACGGCGCCGAACTCCCCGGCGCGGCAGCGGCTTGTTGCTGCGCTGCGGCTGCATAAGCTTGATCGACAGTTCCCGGTTGGGGTTTTCGCCAGTAGCGTCTTGAGGTCGAATGCCGTGTTCACCGGAGGCAGTAGCGCCATCGACATCCTCGGCATCGACGAGTGCCGCACCCTGTGGCTCTTGGAGTTGAAGGCGCGGAGCAACGGGAAGGTCGGCGCGCTCTCAGAGCTATTGCTCTACTCCAACGTCATGCACGACGTGCTAACGGATCGCGAGCATTGGCGCTTCCATGTGCCTGCGCAGCCGATCAAGTCGGACATCGGTCCTGCCGAAATCCTCGGCTGCGACAGGGTAGAGGCGCGACTTCTCACACCACCCGTTCATCCACTGCTCGACCAAGCGACAACATCCGGCCGGAAGGTGTTCGAGATGCTGAACGAAGGCTCGGCCCGCTTGGGGTGGAACATCGGATTCGGCACCCTCGATGTCCGTCCATTTCTTGACGCCCACGACGAACCCAGCAGGGCCGTCTCACCTGCTGGGGCGACTCGACAGAAGGAGCACACGGCGTGATGACGGAGGGCAAGTTGGTCCCCGCCCGGAGGCGCTGGTCGGCACCTTGAGAGACACGGAGAATCTTCAGCCGCGCTCTCCGCCCATCATTACCGACCCGAGATCATGCCGAACTGACCCCTGTGGGAACATAGGGGCGATATGAACTGTCTTTGAGTGGGTCGAGACGATGCTTGTGGCGTTGGTGTGCCAGCGTCGGTCAGGTGGAATGCCGTTTCGACTCCGTCACAGGCGTCCCGCTTCCGTCACGGGCGTGTGCGTCTGGCCCTGCTCCGCTGAGCTAAACCGCCTAATCCTCCTCCCTCCACCACCACAGCGCGGCCAACGCGGCGTCCTCTCGAAGTTTGAACAGCACCTCCTTGCCGAGGTTGAGCAGGAAGTCGCCCTAGCAGTTCTCAGCGCGCCATGACCGCACCACCTCAGCCTCGCTGAGGGCAATGGGGACGGCCATGTAGGTGCCGTCCTCGTGCCGCTCCCATTCCGCCCTTTGCATCATCCCGGAGCCCCAGGTTGATGGGCTGCGCTGGCCTTGGGACGGCCCTTGCTGCGCAGGGTGCCAGCCAGCGCCTTCTCTCTACGCTGCCGATCGCGCTGCGCCTGCTTGCGCCGCCTATCATCAGCGCGACGTTCCTGCTCCCGCTCCTCGCGGGACTTGCCGGAGTTTGCTGCCCGCGTGCCCGCCACGGGTCCCGGCTTGGGTCTCGCCACCTCAAGAATGCCAGCTTCGACGACAGCCTCAAGCGTCACGTCCTCAGCGATACCCTCATCCCGCAGCATCTCGGCCAGTGCCTCCGCCTGCCAAAGGTCGTAAAGATAGACCGTGTAGGTTCCGTCGAAGTCCGACATGCGGGCGGCGCCGCGCATCACGAACTGCCAGATGTCCTCCCGCTCGCGGGCGCGCTCGATCTCCTCCCGCGTCAGGCCAAACACGTCGAGCAGTACGGCATCGTTGGGCTGCGCCTTGCTGCTATAGATGTACGCGCAGGAGGTGAGATCGCGATACTCGTTAGAACCAGCCAGCTTTGGCCGCACCTGCTTGCCGCTCACGCGACCTTCGAAGTACTGACATACTGCGCCATTGCCGCTCCAATATCCCAGTGAGTCACCCAGCCCTTCGAGGTAGCGGCAGACTGCGGCGAGGCAACGCTTTCCCTCGCGCGCCTTGCCGGGATCGTTTGGAAACCACCACTCCGTGGAGGCGCGATGACCATGGGTGAAGTAGCAAATGCGCACCGTCGGCTTCAGGCGTGCTGCACTCCCGGCAACCTCCCGCTGGACGAACTCGACCTCATCAGTGCACCACCGACGGGACGCCAGGAATGGCAGACTGTGGAAAAACCCGGAGGCCGCGAGGGTGATCGTCTTGAACAAACCCAACTCTGCTGGTGTCCATGCGGAACACCAACGCACGGGCCGATTGCTTTCGCGCGCATCGCGCCAGTCGCCGACATCGACGCACACGCCCTGGGGGGATCGGATGCGCTTGTGAAAAGCAGCCAACCCCTTCACGAGATCGTCCTGCATGATCTGGCCAACGGTCGGCGCGTCGCTGCTTAGCGACACACGATACCACTCCGTCTGATCCACGGGGCTAAGCGTGTATGAGGATTCAAAGAACCGGCTCGATGATGGGACGCAGAACTGTCCCGCCACAGTTGCCTGTGGGACTTCATCGACGCGGATGTGCCAGTCTCGACCAGCCACGCATGCGAAGTCGGTCTGCACCAGGGCCTCGTGGGTGATGACGAGGATGCAGTGGGGCAGCGAGGAGTATTCCTCGATGGCGTCGGAGATGTTCCGGCTGACGCTGTTGGAGCGTCGGTGTTTGACCCCACTGTGGATGGCGCGGACGACCGGCTCAGTGCCGGATTTGGCGGCCTCGCGTTCGAGGTCCCGCAGCTTTTCGCCGATGAGGTCGAGTGTCGGCAGGGCGAGGATGTAGCGGCCCGTGACGCTCGTCATCTCGACCAGCATCTCGATAGTCTTGCCGCAACCCGGCGGGCCGGTGAGTACGTTTACGCGGATCATAGCGAATTTCCAGAGAGTTCATGTAGTAGAGGTGGATGCGGTAGTAGTTCGATAAATGCGTCCGGTGCGTGTCTATTAGGAACTATCCGTGACGTATTTTCACCGTTGCATGATCTGCTGCCGTCCCGCTACTCGGTCTTGATCACGAGGCATCAGCGACTTGGCGTTGATCTCCATCTCGCGAGGCGCGAAGCACCTGACCGATGGGCGCACGACGAGCGCGGATGCGCGCGGAGCGCGTGACGCGCTTGGAGTGAGGACGCCGCAGGCGGCCGCTGCCCGAGGTTAGGTGCCGGTCGGGCGCAGGCCCGTTGGGCCAAGCCGGACCCGACAAATCGATTCGTATCGAGTGTGTGATGTCGCGAACGGATGCTGTTGGCTTCAGGAAGAACTGACGGTTCCCGCTGGGCAGGACCGCGCAAGAAGCGCGATCCCGCCCGGCACGAACGGACACGGGAGAGAACCGGGCTCGCGCCCTCGACGTGCAGGTGGCCATGCGCTCCTGCGTCGCGCACGCCCACATGCCCGCCGTTCCCACCCGCGTCTTTCGCTTTGCGTCCTCTGGTGGGTTGCCTGTTCCTGTCGCGATGAATGGCCTTCTGCGTCGCGATGAATGGCCTGCGGCGCGGGATGGCGGTCGTGTGGTTTGCCCGACACGCAGCGGACGGAGTTCGGCCGGATCACGCTTCACCACAGCGAGGTACTGGCCCGGTCGTGCAGTCGATGCCTGTTCCGCTACGTTGCCTGCCGGGCAGCAAGGACGTGCCCTCATCCGCGAACTCGCGGGAAGTCGTATCTGACATAAAACGGTAGTCCGTGACTCAGCATATTCGTTGAGACCGGCCTCGATCACAGGTCCACTGACTGGACCCCGCCTTTGCGGGCGGCTTGGTCTGAGGATGGGCCACGGGCAGCTACTCCCGCGAGCCCTCTATCCTATACCGGAGACCAGATTGTCAACCCACGGTTGATAATCCTGGTCTCTCTGCGCTGCTCGGATGCCGAACGTCTGTGGAGGCGTTCCCCCCGCCTATGGGCATGTCCGCACTGACGATCATCCAGATCGTCAAAACGCGTTTTCGCCGACGACGCTTTCGACGATCTCGTTCTCGGCGGACCTGTCGCGAGGGATGTCCGGGAGCGGATCGTGATCCCACTCCGCTGACCGCCTCGGCTTTCCGATCGTCGAAAGTGTCGAGACGATAGGGAGTGTCGGCGTCGGTGCAGATCGTCCGACCCGAGGCTGCTCGCCGGTCTCAGCCGTTCATCTTGTCGTCGAACTGACGGTCACGCTCGCCTCGCCGGTTCGAGCCGCCGAACCACCAGGATGGTGCTGTCAAAGTTCGCGGGATGATCCGCCCTGGTGCATGGACTGGCCACCTCGGACGGCGCTGTCACACCGGCAACCCCCAGGAGGATCGTGCGCGGGATCGCTCGCGCTGTGCAGTACAGATGCCAGCCCGCCAGTTGGCGATCGTCGAAAGAGGCTGACGGCGGCGATCCGGCAAGGTCGTGAAGCAGTCGCGCGGGCCGATCTCCACGATGCTGCCCAGTGGCATTCGCCGTCAGCATGGCGAGAGTCCGATGAGCGCCTACGGCCTAAGAGCCAGAGCCGAAGAGACGCCGCCGCACACCATACTGCTGCGTCACTGAACGAGAAAAGTGAGAGCCGAGAGGCCGTTCCCAAGCTGAATGTCGGGGGTTCGATTCCCCCCGCCCGCTCCATCCCCTTCAGCGCGGATTGCGCCGCCAGAGCGACACGCTCAGCACCGCCGCGAAGCCGATCCAGCCGAGGTAGGGCAGCGTCAGCGCCGCCGCGGTACCGTCCACACGGCGCGAGGCCGCCGCCAGCGCCACCGCATTGCCGACGGCGACCACGGATTCCGCCGCCATCGCGCCCCGGTCGCGCCGGCCGAAGCCCAGCCACAGCCAGGCGGCGTTCAGCCCCTGCGCCCCGAACCAGTGCAGCAGCGCCTGGCTGCGCGCCGCGCCGCGCGGTGCGCGCCACAGCCGCCAGCCGGCCACCGCGAGCCCGGCCCAGAGCGGCCCCCAGACGCCGAAGGCCCAGTCCGGCGGCGTGAAGCCGGGCTTGTCCAGCCGCTTGTAGTCGCGCCGGATGCGCGGGTTGACCGGCGCCGGAGACCACAGCGCCGAAAGCACACCGGAGGCCAGCAGCGCGCCACCGAGGGCCAGCGCTCCGAACACGGGATCTCCGCCGGGATGGTTTGAGCGCTGGGATCGCATGCGGGGCCTCCTCATGATGGCGCCCAACACCGCGCTGCGGCGGCGGGTTCCCTCAGGCGCCGGCCCCGGCGTCCCGCAGAAGCTGGTCCAGGCGGTCCGCCGCCGCCGCCCAACTGCCATGGCGCAGCACCTGCGCGCGTGCCGCGAGGCCCAGGTCGTGCCGCATCGGCGCGTCCCGGAACAGGGCGATGACGGCCTCCGCCAGTGCGGCCGGTCCGGTGGCGACCAGCGCCTGGTGGCCCGCCGGCAGGACCAGGCCGTTGGTGGCCAGCGGCGTCATCACCACCGGCCGCGCGCAGGCCCAGGACTCCAGCACCTTGTTCTTGATCCCGGCGCCACTGCGCATCGGCGCGAGGGTGACCCAGCACCGCCCCAGCACCGCCACCATCTCCGCCACATCCGCCGCCACCTCGATCCCGTCCCAGCCATGCAGCGCCGCCACCTCGGCCACCGGGTTGCGGCCGGCGACGATGAAGCGGGCGCCGGGGACGGCGCTGCGGATGCGCGGCCAGATCGCCGCCGCCGCGTGCAGCACCGCATCGATGTTCGGCGCGAAATCCAGCGAGCCGATGAAGCCGAGCATGGGCTGTGCGGCCTCCGCCGGAACCAGCGCCGCCTCCGGCACCTCCACCCCGTTCGGCACGACATGCACGCGGCCGCGCCCGCCGATGCGGGACAGCCAGGCGGCATCGCGTTCGCCGACGCAGGTGGTGGCGGCGAAGCGGCGGACGGCGCGGCGCGCGGACAGCGTCGCGACCGGAAGCTGGCTCAGGTTGCGCCAGCGTTCCCGCGGGCCGCCGACCAGGGCGCCGTGCCAGAACTCCAGCGGGTTGCAGTCGATCATGTCCATCACGGCGGGCGGCAGGCCGGGCCAAGCTTCTTCCGCCCCCGGCCAGGCCAGCGCGCGGTGCGGCCGGCGGTCCCGGACCAGGCGCTCCACCGCGGTGCGCAGCACGCCAGGGTCGAAGCGCCATGGGTAGGTCACGCCGGGGCCATGCAGCGCCAGCGGCACGTGCTCCACGGGGCCGGGCGGCGGCGCCGCCGGGCCGGATGGCGCCAGCAGCAGGATCGACCAGCGCGCCGCCAGGTGCCGCAGCAGCCCATCCACGCGCAGCGCATAGCCGTTGCGCACCGGCCAGGGCGGCAGGGTGCAGACGGCCAGCAGCACCGGGCGAGGCGGCAGGCCGTCCGGTGCCGGGCTCATGCCGCTACTGCGGCTGCACCCCGAGGTCGCGCAGGATGCGGCCGTAATTGGCGTATTCCGCGTGGATCATCCGGGTCAGCTCGGCCCGGGGCACGAAGCTCACCGGGCTGCGGCTGGTGGCCAGCACGCGGCGCACCGTGGGGTCCTCGAGGCCGGCGCGGCAGGCTTCCTCCAGCCGGTCGAGGATCGCGACCGGCGTGCCGCGCGGGGCATAGATGCCGACCTGGGAGAATTGCTGCGCGTCGATACCCTGTTCGCGCGCCGTCGGCACCTCCGGGAAGTCCGGATGGCGGTTGGCGGAGAAGACGGCGAGCATGCGCATGCGCCCCGCCTGCACCAGTTCGGCCACGGAGCTGACGATGGCGGCGGAGAAGTCCAGGCGCCCGGCCAGCGTATCGTTCACATGCGGCGCCTCGCCCCGGTAGGGAATGTGGTTCATGTCCACGCCGGTCGCGCGCTGCACGCGCCAGACCGCGAGCTGCGGCAGGGAATTGGGCCCCGGGCTGCCGAAGCTCAGCGGCCGCCGGCGAGCCTCCTCGACCAGGCCGGCCAGGTCCTGGATCGGGCTTTCGGCACGCACGGCGACGGTGATGACGTTCTCGTTCGTGCCGCACACGCCTTCGAAATTCTCCGGCCCGATGCCGGGGTTCCGCAGCAGGTGCGGCTGCACCACGATGGCCGTCATCGGCGTATGGCCCAGCGTGTAGCCATCCGCCGCCGCCGCGGCGACGACCCGCATGCCGACGACGCCGGAGGCCCCGTCGCGCGTGGTCAGCACCAGCGGCTGGCGCAGCGTGCGCTGAAGGTGTTCGCTCATCGCGCGCATCAGCACATCCGCGGCGCCGGGCGAGTAGGGCATGATCATGGTGATCGGACGCTCGGGAAAGCCTTGCGCCGCCGCCGGAGCAAGGGGAGACAGCGCCAGCAGCGCCGCCAGGACAACACGCCGCATCTCGCTCACTCCTCAATGATGGCCACGGCGCGCGTCCAGCCGGCGGAGGCGCGCTCGATCTTGATGGGGAAGCAGATGACGCTGAAGCCGTGCGGCGGCAGCGCATCCAGGTTGCCGAGCTTTTCCATGTGGCAGTAGCCGATCTCGCGGCCGGCACGATGGCCTTCCCAGATCAGCGAGGCGTCGCCGGTTTCCCGCACGCGGCGGGCCGTGTGGCTGAAGGGCGCGTCCCAGGACCAGGCATCCGTGCCCACCACGCGCACGCCCTGTTCCAGCATCCACAGCGTCGCCGCCTTGCCGATGCCGCAGCCGGTGTCGATGAAGTCCGCCTCGCCATAGCGCGCCCCGGCGGCGGTGTTCACGACGACGATCTCGAGCGGCTTCAGCACGTGGCCGATGCGGTCCAACTCCCGCCGGATGTCGTCCGGCGTCGCGACGTAGCCATCCTCGAAATGCCGGAAATCCAGCTTCACGCCGGGCTGGAAGCACCAGTCCAGCGGCACCTCGTCGATCCGCATGGAGGGCCTGCCGCCAGGCACCAGCGCCTCGTCCATGCGCGAGAAGTAGTGGTAGGGCGCGTCGAGATGCGTGCCGTTGTGGGTGGAGATCGCCACCTGCTCCACCGCCGCATACTCGCCCTCCGGCAGCGCCTCGACAGGCACGCCCATCAGCGCGGCCATCGAGGGCGCGGTCGCGTGGTGATCGCGGTAGTCGATCTTCGGCAGCATGTGCGGCGGGTCGGACGCGATGCCGGCCTTCAGCGTGGAGGAGATGTCGATGATGCGTCTTGGCATGGTCCTGCCGTTTCCCCGGTTGTCGTTGCTTCAGTCGGGCCAGGCCGGCGCCGGCAGGACCGCGGCGCGGCATTCGCCGAAGCCGATCGGCACGGCGCCCGGCGCATGCGCCCGCGCGCGGAAGATCACCTCGTCGCCATCCTCCAGGAAGCCTCGCGCCTCCCCGTTCGGCAGCGCGACCGGTCCGGTCAGCGCGATTTCGGCAAGGCAGGCGCGGGCGCCGTCCCCGGGGCCTGAGCAGGTCCCGCTGCCGAACAGGTCGCCCGGCAGCAGGCTGCACCCGTTGGAGGCGTGGTGGGCGACGAGCTGCGCGGGGGTCCAGACCATCGCGGCGAATTCCGTGGCGGTGATGCGCGCCGCGGCCAGGCCCGCCGCGCGCATCGCGGGCGTCAGCAGCAGCACCTGCATGGCGACGGACAATTGCCCGCCGGTGGCATGAAGATGCGCGGGCACCGGCAGGTCGCCGGCAGGGCGTCGGGCGACCCCGGTGGCGAAGGGGATCATCGCCTCCGCCGTCACCACCCAGGGGGAGACGGTGGTGCCCAGGCTCTTGCCCAGGAAGGGGCCGAGCGGCGCCATCTCCAGCATCTGGATCTCCCGCGCCGACCAGTCGTTCAACAGGCCGTAGCCGAACAGCCGCGACGGTGCCTGGCGCATCGGCACCGGCGTGCCCAACGCGTTCTCCCCGGCGATCCAGATCGCCAGTTCAAGCTCGAAGTCCAGCCGCCGTTCCGGGCCGAAGGTCACGCTGCCATCGGCCTCCCGCCGCTGCCCGTTCGGCCGCACCACCGGCGTGCCGCTGACGCGGAGCGAGGAGGCGCGGGAGTGGTAGGCGACCGGCAGATGCTCGAAGGCCGGCGGCAGCGGCGCCTGCGGGTTCTTCAGCGCGCCCAGCCGGGCGGAATGGTCGCGGGAGACCATGAAGTCCGTGAAGTTGGCGACCGCGGCGGGCAGGTGCAGCGCCACCTCCGCCATCGGCACCAGGATCGCCCCGGCCCGCGCCTGGCCCGCGCCGCCCTGGCGCAGCAGGCGGGAGGCGTCCGCGCGCAGCCGGGCCGAGGCCTCGCGGCCAAGGGCCATCAGCGGGTTCAGGGTCGGCGCCGACAGCACCTCCGCATCCTGGAGCAGCCCGGCCTCGCCGGCGGCACGCAGGTCCAGCACCTGGTCGCCGATCGCCATGCCGATGCGCGGGGCGCCGCCGGGGCGGGAGAACACGCCGAGCGGCAGGTTCTGGATCGGGAAGTCGGTGTCCGGCGCATGGGCCGAGTCCACCCAGGACCGCAGGGCGGGATCATGCGTTTCGTTGGGCGTTTCCATGCGCGCATGATGTCGCGCTGGACAGCGCTTGCCTAGAGGAAATATAAATTTCGCCGATGATCGAACAAACCCTCGATTCGACCTTGGCCGAGTCCGCCGCCCGGCGGCTGCGGCACGACATCGTCGCCGGCAGCCTGGCGCCGGAGGCGCGGCTGCGGCTGCGCGACCTGACGGCCAAGTACGGCCTGGGCGCCACCCCGCTGCGGGAGGCGCTGGCCAGGCTGGCGGCGGAGGGGCTGGTGGTGCTGGAGGGGCAGAAGGGCTTCTCCGTGCCGCCCGTCACCCGCGCCCACCTGGACGACATCACCCGGTCCCGCCAGATCGTGGAGCCGGAGGCGCTGCGCCTGGCGATGCAATCCGGCGATGCGGAATGGGAGGATGGGATCGTCACCGCGCTGTCGCTGCTGCGGCACGAGATCGGCCGCCGCGACCCGGGGAGCGAAGACTGGCTGGATCGCTACGAGGCGCGGCACCATCGCTTCCACGCCGCCTTGATCGCCGGCTGCCCCCTGCCCTCGCTCAAGCGGTTCTGCGAGGAGCTGTATGTCCAGAAGACCCGCTACCGCCGCGTCATGAAGATCGCCTTCCACGACTGGGACCACATGCTGGGCGTTCATGTCCGCCTGGCCGACCTGGCGCTGGCGCGGGACGCGGAGGCGGCCGGCCAGTTGGCCGCGCATATCGGCAAGACGGCCGAGCATGTGCTCGCGCTGCTGGACGGCCAGGCGCGCACCGGCTGAGCCGGCACCGAGCTCAGCCCTTCACCGCCCCCGCCGTCAGGCCGGAGACGATGCGGCGCTGGAACACCAGCACCAGCAGGATCAGCGGCACGGTGACGATGACACTGGCCGCCATGATGCGGCCCCAGGGCAGCTCGAAGGAACTCGCCCCGCTGATCAGCGCGATGGCGACGGGCACCGTGCGCATCTCATCCGTCAGGGTGAAGGTCAACGCGAACAGGAACTCGTTCCAGGCGGCGATGAAGGCGAGCAGGCCGGTTGTCGCCATCGCAGGCCCCAGCAGCGGCAGGAAGATGCGCGTCAGCACCACCCAGGGCGAGGCACCGTCCATCATCGCGGCCTCCTCCAGTTCCACCGGCATCTCCCGCATGAAGGTGGTCAGCACCCAGACGGTGAAGGGCAGCGTGAAGATCAGGTAGCTCAGCACCAGCCCGGCCAGGTTGTTGTACAGGCCGAGCGCGCGGATCAGCTCGAACAGCCCCGACAGCACCGCCACCTGCGGGAACATCGACACGCCGAGGATCACCAGCAGCAGCGTTGTCCGCCCGCGGAACCGCACGCGCCCCAGCGCATAGGACGCGGTGACGCCGAGGAACAACGACAGCGCGACGACGGAGCTTGCGACGATGACCGAGTTCAGGATGTTGCGGCCGAAGTTCTGGCCCTGGAACACCGCGGCGTAGTTCGACCATTGCGGGGAGGACGGCCAGAACTCCGCCTCGAACAGCGCACTGCCGGACTTCAGGGAGGACACGATGGCCCAGTAGAACGGGAACACCGTGTAGGCGACGATGACCAGCACCAGCAGGAAGAAGGCCGCGCGGCCCAGCGTTTTCTTCATCGGCCAGGCTCCGCGCCGAGCCGCACGCGGCCGAAGGTGATGAACAGCGCCGTCACCACCGCGATCACCAGGAACAGCCCGGTGGCGGCGGCCGATCCGTAGCCGACATCCTGGAAATCCACCAGTTGCTGTCGCGCATAGACGGACATGGAGGCGGTGGCGCGGCTGTTGCCGGTCAGCACATACATCAGGTCGAAGACCCGCAGCGCGTCGAGCGTGCGGAAGATGACGGCCACCATCAGGGCCGGCCAGATCAGCGGCAGCGTGATGCGGAAGAAGCGGCCGACCGGGCCGAGCCCATCGATCTCCGCCGCCTCGTACAACTCGTCCGGCAGAAGTTGCAGCGCCGCCAGCACCAGCAGCGCCATGAAGGGCGTCGTCTTCCAGACATCGACGGCGATGACGGAGGCCATGGCGGTGGCCGGGTTCGCGGTCCAGGCGCGCGGCTCCGCGATCAGGCCGAGGTTCAGCAGGATCTCGTTGAGGACGCCGTACTGGTCATGCAGCATCCAGCCCCACATCTGCGCTGAGACCACGGTCGGGATCGCCCATGGGATCAGCATGGCGGCCCGCATCAGCCCGCGCCCGCGCATCCGCGTGTTCAGCACCAGCGCGATGACGATTCCGAGCAGCGTCTCCAGCGTCACCGAGGCGCCGGCGAAGACCAGCGTGTTGCGCACCGCGATCCACCAGTCCGGATCGCTGAACAGGAAGCCGTAGTTCTCCAGCCCGACGAAGCCGAAGTCGTCCAGCGTATCAAGCCGCGCATCGGTCAGCGAGAACCAGATGGTGCGCGCCAGCGGCCAGCCGGCCACCGCGGTAATGGTGACCAGGACCGGCAGCAGGAACAGCCAGGCGGCGCGGGTTCTCTGCTGTGCGATCGTCGATCCGCTCACCACCGCCCGTTGCGCCCGATGCGGCGCAGGTTGCGCTCCAGCCGCGCCAGCGCCGGCCCGGCCTCCGCCTGGTCCGACAGCACGTTGTGCACGGCATTCCAGAACTCCGCCGAGACCTGGTTGTAGCGCCCGCCGGTGACGCCGGAGGGCCGCGCCACGGCGTTGACGAAGCTGTCGTACAGATCGGCGAAGAAGGGATTCGCCGCGATGATCTCCTGGTCCCGGTACAACGGCTCCAGCGTCGGGTTGAAGCTGCCGGCGATGGCGCGGCGCTTCTGTTCCGCCTGGCTGGTCAGGTAGCGCACCAGCTCCACCGCCGCATCCGGATGGCGGGAATAGCGCGAGACGGCGAGCTGCTCGCCGCCCAGCGTCGCGCTGTGCCGGCCCTGCGCGCCGCCCTTCGGCAGCAGTGCCACGCCGACCTTGCCGCGCACCGCGCTGTCCTCCGCATTCAGCAGCGGCCAGGCATAGGGCCAGTTGCGCATGAACACCGCGTTGCCGGACTGGAACACGCCGCGTGCTTCCTCCTCGGCGTAGTTCAGCACGCCGCGCGGCGTGATGTGGCCGACCCAGCCGGCGGCCTGCTCGATGGCGCGGATGGCGTTCGGGTTGTTGATGGTGACGCCACCATCCTCCGCCACGATGCTGCCGCCGCCATGGCTCGCCACCCATTCCAGCGCGTTCACCGTCAGCCCCTCATAGGCGCGGCCCTGGAAGACGTAGCCCCAGATGCGATCATTCCCCGCCGCACGTTCGGCCTGCATGATGTGGCGCGCGGTTTCGGCCATGTCCTGCCAGGTTTCGGGGACCGTCCGGCCATGCTGGTCCAGCAGGTCGCGCCGGAAATACAGCACGCCGGCATTGGTGAACCACGGCATCGCCACCAGCCGCCCATCCACCGTGTTGTTGCGGACCAACGCGGGAAACACGCCCTCCGTCTCGACACGCCCGTTCAGGTCCAGCAGATGCGCCGCCAGCGTGCCGGGCCAGACCACGTCCACCTGCAATACGTCGATGTCGGCCGAACCGGCGGACAGAAGCTGCTGGTACAGCGCCAGGCGTTCCGTGCTGCCGCTGGGTGTCGAGACCAGTTGCACGCGGTTGCCGGTCTCCCGCGCCCAGGCCTCGGCGCCCTCTCGGCAGAGCTGGAACTCGACGCCGACGGCGCCGCAGGAAATCGCGAGCGTCACCTGCGCCTGCGCGGGCGCCCAGGCGAGCAGCATGGCCAGCGTTGCGGCGGCGAGTTTCCTCATCCGTCTTCCTCCCGTTGCGTGCGCGGTCCTTGCGGAGCCGTGTCACACAACGCGAAGCCCTGCCCCGGCGCAACCGCCGGTCGCAGGGTCGTGAACGAAGGGCGCGACTCGGCGCGCCCGCGAGCAAGTGGCCCGCGCTACCACTCCCCGTAGAAGACGCCGGCCGCCTTGTGCCGGTCCGTGCGCAACTCCGCCTCCGCCCAGGTCAGCGTGGTGCGGCGCTTCAGGCCGGTGAACCAGGCCAGCAGCCGTTCGCGCATCGCCGCGCGCACGCCCTCCAGCGCCGGGTCGGCGCCGAGGTCGAAGAACTCCTCCGGGTCGGCCTGCAGGTCGAACAGTTGCGGCCGGTAGCCGCTGGTCCAGTGCACGTATTTCCAGCGCGCATCGCGCAGCATCCAGGCATGGTGGTGCCCGGTCGGCAGGCCGAGCCGCCGGCGCGCGCCGCGAAAGGTCCAGTCCAGCTCGGACACCACCGCATCGCGCCAGCCGGTCGCCGTGCCGCGCGTCAGCGGCAGCAGCGAGCGGCCCTCCAGCAGGTGCGGCGCCGGGTCGAGGCCGAGTGCGTCCAGGAAGGTCGGCACCAGGTCGATCGATTCGACGAAGCGCTGCTCCACCGTGCCGCGCGTGGCGTTCGCTTCCGGCGAGGGATCGTAGACCAGCAAGGGCACGCGCTGGATGCAGTCGTGGAACAGCTCCTTCTCGCCCAGCCAATGGTCGCCGAGGTAGTCGCCATGGTCGGAGCAGAACACCACCAGCGTATCGTCCCAGCGGCCGAGCCGGGTCAGCGCCTCCCACACCCGGCCGAGATGGTCGTCGAGCTGGGTGATCAGGCCCTGGTAGGCCGGGCGGACCGTGGCGATGCACGCATCCGACTGGAAGTTTTCCGAAACCTCCTCCTTCTGCCATTCGCGCATCAGGGGATGGATATCAACACCGCGTTCGGCCGCGTGGCGGGACACCGGCAGGCATTCGTTGGGCGAATACATCGCGTGGTAGGGCGCGGGGGCGATGTAGGGCCAGTGCGGCTTCACATAGGACAAATGCAGCACCCAGGGCGTGTCCCCCTGCGCCTCCATGAACCGGATCGCCTGGTCGGTGGTGTAGGCGGTTTCGCTGTGTTCCTCCGCCACGCGCGCCGGCAGCCGGGCGTTGCGCATCTTCCAGCCATTGTGGATGCCGCCCTGTTCGTCCTGCACGGCGATGACGTAGTCGGTCCAGGGGTCGGCGCTGTCGTAGCCCTTGCCGCGCAGCCAGTCGGCATAGGCGCTGTCGGGCTCGGCGTGGTGGCCGTCATGGCGGTCCACCAGGGTGAACCAGCCTTCCTCCAGCAGCGCGGCGATGTCGCTCTGCCCGTCGAGTTCCAGCCGCTTCATGCCATGCGCATCGGGCAGCACATGCGTCTTGCCGGCCAGCGCCAGCGTCCGCCCGGCCTCCCTCAGGTGCCAGCCCAGCGTGACCTCCCCCACCGAGAGCGGCACGCGGTTGTGCGTCGCGCCATGGGTCGAGACGTAGCGGCCGGTATAGGTCGACATGCGGGACGGGCCGCAGATGCCCGACTGCACATAGGCCTGGGCGAAGCGCACGCCGCGGGCGGCCAGGGCATCCAGGTTCGGGGTCTTCAGGAACGGGTGGCCGGCGCAGCCCATGTGGTCCCAGCGCAGCTGGTCGCACATGATGAACAGCACGTTGCGCACGGCCATCGGCCTTGTCCCTCCCCGGTCAGGCGTCCAGCATAGGCGGCAAGAAACCAACTTGGGAGGTCCGGATGCCCCTGTCCCGACGCCTGGCGCTCGCCCTGGCCGGAAGCCTGGTCGCGCGGCCCGCCTTCGCGCAGGCCGACACGCTGCGCATCATCGCCGCCTTCCCGCCCGGCGCGGCGCTGGATGGCATCGCCCGACTGCTGGCGGAAGCCGCGCCGCGGCACGGCCTGGGCAATGCGATCGTGGACAACCGCCCGGGCGCCAACGGCAACATCGCCGCCGGCCTCACCGCCCGCGCCGCGCCGGATGGCCGCACGCTGCTGCTGGCGATCGACAGCACCTTCACGGTGAACCCCTTCATCTACGGCAGCATGGGCTTCGAGGCTTCGGCGCTGCAGCCGGTGGCGGTCGCCGGCACCTATCCGGTGGTGCTGCTGGTGCACCCGACCAGCGGCATTTCAACGCTCGCCGAGTTCCTGGCGGCGGCGCGGCGCCAGCCGCTGCTGTACGCCTCGGCCGGCTATGGCTCGCCGGGGCATCTGGCGATGGCCAATCTCGGCCACACGCTGGGCCTGCCGCGCGGCGCGCTGGAACACGTCCCGTTCCGCGGCAATGCGCAGGCGGTGACGGAACTGCTCGCCGGCCGCGTCCAGGCCGGCTTCATCGCGATCTCCGGCGGCGCCGAATTCGTCAAGGACGGCCGCCTGCGGGCGCTGGCGATCTCGGGGCCGGAGCGCCTGGCGCTGCTGCCGGAGGTCGCGACGGTGGCCGAACAGGGCCATCCCGGCTTCGACATCCGCTTCGCCTACCTGCTGATGGCACCCGCCGGCGTGCCGGAGGCGCAGCGCCAGGCGATCGGCCGCCTGGTCGCCGCGGTGTTCGCGGACCCGGCGGCGCGGGCCCGGCTGGCGAACTGGGCGGTGACGCCCGACGCCGGGGATGGTGCCGCCGCCGAAGCCTGGGTCGCCCGCGCCTCCGCCCAGTGGCGGCAGGTGGTGCAGGCGACCGGGATGCGGGTGGAGTAGAGGTTCAACCCGGCGCCCTGGGTGGCGCCCAGATCTCCCAGCAGAAACCCTCCACATGGCGGGCGGAAATCGCCCCCCAGCCGCGCGCCGGCACCCGTGGCAGGTCGTGGCTCAACCGGTTCGGCGCGCCGCTCGCCCAATCGGCGCCGACGCTGTTGCGGAAGATGAACCAGCCGCCCTGCGCCTCCGCCGCATCCGGCTGGAAGCCGAGCACGCAGACGGCGTGGCCGGCCACCTTCTCCCATGGCGGCAGCAGCGGGTCGGGCACGATGCCGTGGCGGCGCGCCCGCGGCGACCACCAGTTCGTCAGGCCCTCCGGCGCGTCGGGGTCCTTGAAGACCGGCAGCGCGATGACGACGACGCCGCGATCCACCAGCAGGTCCAGCACCACCCGCGCGACGTTGGGCGGGCGCGGCGTGCCGAAGGGGATGTCCCAGTGGAAGCCGCCGGGCACCCGGTTCGGCGCGGCGGCGGCGAGGACGGGCGGCGGCGGCTCCGCCTCCAGCGGCACGTCATCCTCCCACAGCGCCTCGCCGCAGATGCCCTCCTGCGCCAGCACCTGCGCCGCGTCGCCCAATTTCGTGCCACCGGCCTCCGCCGCGAAGGCCTCCGGCGCCAGGGTGTCCCGGCGGCGGGCCAGGGCGCGCTGATAGACGAACATGGCGGAGAGCTTTTCCGCCGCCGGTGCCGCGCGCCCCCGTTCCAGCGCCGAGGCCACGGCGAAGCCGACGCAGGTGGGGCGAAGCTGCTGGTTGCGCACCGGCCAGTCGAGAAGGCTCTCCGGCACCGGAACCTCGGCGTCATCCGCCAGGCCGGGCACCAGGCCGAGGCCGGGCCAGCGCGGCGGCTGCAGGATGGGCGCACCGGGCGCCGGTGGCCGCGGCGCGGGTTCGGCGGCGCCCGGCGCCGGGGGTGGCGGCACGAAGGGCGCGTCGCGGGCCTCGCGATAGGCCGGCGAGACCAGGCCTTCCAGCCGCCGCAGCAGCGCGTCGCGGCGGATGCCGTGGTTCGCCATCTCACGCGACAGCGAAGGGCTCAGCGCCAGCAGGTCCGCCAGCGCGTCGAAGTTGCGGATCGCGGCCCGGGCGAACAGCCGCATCTCCGGCTCGTTGAGCTGAAGCTCGGCCCCGGCCCTGCGCAGGAATTCGCTCACGGGTTGGGTCCGCCACCATTCGGCACCGGACGCAGGGCCGGCGGGTTCACCGGGCCCGCGCCGGCGACCACGCCGGAATAGTCCGCCCGCACCTGGCCGAGAAGGTCCTGCACCCCCGGCAGGGCCAGCAGGCGCGGCAGCATCGCCGCGGCCAGCGCCTCGCCGGCCCTGGTGTCGCTGGGGAAATGCACCCCGGCCACCTCCCGGTTCTGCGCGATGCGGTCGGCCAGCGCATCGAAGGGCCCGGCAAGGCCGGGCTGCAGGCCCGGCGCCATCGCCGCATGCAACAGGCCGGCGATCAGATGCGACTGGAAGCTGTGGTTGCTGGGGTAGGAGGCGTGCGCCGGCGCGGGGATCATCGGCATCAGCGCCGGATAGACCTGCACCGGGCGGGGCCGGAGGAAGTGCCACTTCCAGTGCAGGCCCACCATGTGCCCGGTGGCTAGCGCCAGCGAGACCAGCGTCATCGTCGCCGGCCGCCCCCCGGCATCCGCCATCAGCAGCCGCAGCCAGGCACCCGCCAGATTGTCGGACTGGGCGCGGATCTCGGCGGCACGTCCGGCGCGCAGGGGGATCTTGGCCAGCAGCAGCTTGATCTCGTCCTTCAGCGCATCCGCGCCATTGTCCGGTTGCCTGGGCACCGCGGCGCGCCAATCCGTGCCGGCGAACTCCGCGAGCAGCACCTGCGCGCGGAAGCGCGGCGCGAAGGCGGCTTTCGGGAAGCCGGCGCCGGACAGCAGCGGGAACTCGCCCGGCTCGGCCTCGAGGCCCGCGAGCAGGTTGCCGCCGAACAGGCCGAGGCCGCCCCCATGGCCACCGTCATGGCCACCGTCATGGCCACCGTCATGGCCGCCATCGTGGCCCCCGTCGTGGCCCCCGTCGTGGCCACCATCGTGGCCACCATCCGTCGAAACACCACCCGACATCGTCTCCGCTCCTTCCAGGCCTGCAAGCCAGTTGGAAAAGACGCGCGGTTCAGGCCGGCAGCCCGGCCGCCGCCACGCGCCTCCGGTACAGCTCCCGCGTCGCGGGGTCGCGATAGGGCGTGCGGGCGGCGACGAGGGAGGCGCGGGAATCCGGCTCCAGCGCCATCACCTGCTCGACCAGCGGCCGCGCCTCCGCGAGCCGGCCGAGGGCGGCCAGCGACGCCGCGGTCAGGCGCAGGTTCGAGGTGTAGTGCGGGTTGGCCCGCTGCGAGCGCAGCCCCCATTCCGCCGCCGCCTCCAGCTCATCCGCCGCGTAATGCGCGATGGCCTTGTAGTGCTGGTAGCGGAAGATCAGCGGGTCCTCCGGCGAAAGGGCCAGCGCCTGGTCGGCGCGCCGCAGCGCCTCCTGCCCCTCGCCCATGAAGGCATAGGTCGGGCTGCTGCGAAGCCAGGCCTCGGCATCGTTCGGCGCCGCCTCCAAGGCACGGTCGAACTGCGTCACGGCATCCGCGTAGCGCCGGCGCAGCACGGTGTGGCTGTGGCCGAGCAGCGCGAGGGCCCGCGCATTGCCGGGGTCGAGGTCCAGCGCCGTGCGCACCGCGGCCTCCAGCGCCTCGGTCTCCGCCGCCGCATCGGGCGACCAGCCCTGGCCGATGCGCAGCGAATGCCAATCGCCCAGCGCGGCGTAGCCGGGGGCGAAGCCGGGATCGAGCGCGATCGCCTGCCGCAGCATCCCGCCCGCCGTCTCGAAGGCCTGGCGCTCCAGCCGGAACACCATCTGCCGCGCCTGCAGCAGCAGGTGGTAGGCGCCGAGCACGCGGGGCGGCGCCTGCCGGGCGGCGCGCAGCTCGGCCTCCTGGACCCGCGGCGCCAGGGTGTGGGCGATGATGGCGGCGATGCGGTCCTGCGTCTCGAACAGCGCCGCATCCACCAGGTCGAAGGATCGCTGCCACAGCACCCGGCCGCTCTGCGCCTCCGCCAGCTCCATGCCCAGGCGCAGCCGGTCCCCGGCACGGCGCAGCGTGCCGGCGGTGACGTAGTGCGCGCCGAGGCGCTGGCCGACCGAGGGCAGGTCGGCCTCCGCCGCCAGGTGCCGCGTCGAATTGGCGGAAATCACCACCGGCTCGCGCAGCCCGGCCAGCGCACCGACGATGCCGTCCAGGATGCCCTCCGCCACCAGGGCCAGGTCCGGGGCGTCCGGCAGCAGCCGGAACGGCAGCAGCGCCACCACCGGCATGCTGCGCACCGCCGCGGGGACCGCCGGCGGGACGGTGACGGGCGCTTCGGCCTCCAGCAGGTAGCCGCGCTTCGCCACCGTCCGCAGCAGCGCGGCATCCGGGCCGAGGGCGCGGCGCAGCTCGACCACGCATTGCGTGATGCTGTCGTCGGTGACGTGCAGGTCGGGCCACAGCGCGTCCAGGATCTCGCCGCGCGCCACCACGCGGCCGCCATGCCGGTGCAGCAGCAGCAGCAGCTCCAGCGTCTTCGGCCGCAGCGACACGCCGGTGCCATCGGCGCAGCGCAGCACGCCCCGGTCCGGGTCGAGCGAGCGGCTTCCGATGCGCAGCTGCGGCGCGGCGGTCATGGCAGCAACGACCTCCCGACGGGACGGGCAGGATAGCGCGTCATCTCGGCTGGCTTCGAGTCCGGTGTTGGGCTGGCAGGAAGCCTGCCCGGGCAAGGTTTCGCGAAGATTTCGTGCGGGCTTCGGGACCGAAGGCGCCGCCCGCTGCTCCGCTCCGCCAGCCCGGGGAATGCCGGGTCCGCTGGACAGGAGCCACGCAGATGACCGGATTAACCCCAAGGGGCAGCAGGCTGGCGCCTCGCGCCGCCGCCCTGATGCTGGCCCTGGCGGCCGCGCCCGCCGCCGCCGGCCCGCCAACCCACCACCAATTGCCCGCCCCCGTCGGCACCGCACAGTTGCTGCGGCCGGAGCGGTCCCATGCGGTGCCACTGGTGGTGCTGCTGCCCGATGCCCTCGGCGACGAGGGCCGCGCCGCACCCTATGTCGCGGCGCTGGAGCACAACGGCATCGCCAGCCTGGTGCTCGGCCTCGGCATCGCCTCGGAGCGCGGCGGGCCGGGCATCGACCCGGCCTCCTCCGCCATGGCGGCCGGCGTGGCGCTGGCCTGGGCGGCGGCGCAGCCCGGCGTCGCGGCGGGCCAGCTTGGCCTGATCGGGCTGGGCGCGGGGGGCCGGGCGGCGCTGGCGGCGGCGGAGGCGGGTGGGCCGGTCGTCGCGGTCGATCCCGGCTGCGCCGGGCTGGCGTTGCCGGAATGGATGCCATCCCTGCTGGTGTTCGGCCGCGCCGCGCCGGATGCGGAGGATTGCATCGCGCTGGAGGAACCGCCGGCCGGCGTGATCCGCGGCGTGCCCGGCCTCGGCCATGGCTGGGACGTGCGGCCGGAGCTGGCGCCGGGTAGTGCCCTGATGCCCGACCCGCGCGGCGGCCGGCGCCGCGTCAGCCCGAACCCGGCGGCGGCCCAGGCGGTCGCGGACCAGGTGGCCGCCTGGCTGGCGCACCAGTTCGCCGCGCGGGGTGCACGCCCATGACCGCGGAGCAGCAGGCCACCCGCCTTCCACCGGCCGAGGCCTGGGAGGCGCCATTGCCGCCACGGCCCGATCTCGCGGCGGTGCCCGCGCCGGACCCCGCCATGACCCCCGAGCGCCACGCCGCGATCCTGCGCTCGGCTGCCCGCACCGGGTCCTGGGAGGCGGCCGAGATCGCCACGCGCACCATGGCGGCGCAGGCGATGCGAGCCGCGATGGGGCGCCTGCTGCGCCGGCTGTGGCGGCGATGAGCCGGCGGGCGCTGGCCCAACCGGCGGTCGATTCGGTGCCGGCCCCGGTCCGGCCGGACCTGGCGCGCTGGCGCGTGGTGGCGGGCGCCTTCCTGGTGCTGCTGGCCGGCTACGGCGCGATCTATTCCTACGCCGCCTTCGCCGAGCCGATCGCCGATGAATTCGGCACCGGACGCGCCAACCTGACCCTGGTCTTCGCCATCAGCGGCGCCTCCTGCTTCTTCGTCTCGCCGCTGTCCGGGCCGCTGGCGGACCGGATCGGCGCGCGGGTGCCGGCGCTGGCGGGGATGCTGCTGGTGGGTCTCGGCCTGCTGGTCGCGGCCAGCGCCCGCAGCCTGGTCGAAGTGCATGCCGGCTACGGCCTGCTGATCGGCCTCGGCACCGGCTTTGCCTATGTGCCGGCGATGGCCGGGGTGCAGGCCCGCTTCCGGCGGCACCGCGGGCTCGCCTCCGGCATCGCGGTCAGCGGCATCGGGGTGGGCACCGCCCTGGTGCCGCCGGCGGCGGAGGCGCTGCTGGCGCTCGGCGACTGGCGGCTGGCCTTCGTGGTGCTGGCGATCGTGCTGTCCGGGATCGGGCTGGTGGGCGCGGCCCTGCTGGATGGGGCGCCGCTGGAAGCCCTCGCGGTGCAACTGCGCCCGGCCGAGGCGCCGCCAGGCGCGGCCCGCAGCTTCATGCCGATCTGGTTCGGGGTGGTGCTGGTTTCCCTGCCCAGCACCCTGCCGCATGCGCTGCTGGTGGGGACGGCGCGCGACCTCGGCCTGCCGCGGGATGCGGCGCTGGGGCTGCTGGGGCTGCTCGGCCTCGGCACCATCGCCGGGCGATTCCTGCTGGCGGCGTTGGCCGATGCCGTGGGGCGGGCGCGGGTGTTCCTGGCGTGCTGCGCGGCGATGTCGGCCAGCCTCGGCCTGTGGGCGCTGGCGCCGGGGCTGCCGGGCTTGCAGGCCTTCGCGCTGCTGTTCGGGGCGCTGCAAGGGGGCTTCGTGGCGCTGCTGCCGGCCTTCGCGGCGGATGGCTTCGGGAGCCGCGACCTCGGCGCCCTGCTCGGGCGGCTGTATACCGCGCGGGGCGTGGCGCTGCTGCTGGCGCCGCCGACCCTGGCGTTCGCCATCGACGCGGCGGGCCAGAGGGCCGCGCCGCTTCTGGCGGCCGCACTGGTGGGGCTGGTCGGGGCCGCGCTGCTGGCGGCGGCGCGGCCCCGCCCGCCTCACATCTCGGCGTAGCTGCCGTTGCGCCAGACGTAGAAGACGTAGTCCGGCACGGTGACGTCGCCCTTCTGGTCGAAGTTGATGTCGCCGAGCACGCTGGCCCAGGGGCCGCCGGACTTCAGCAGCGCCGCGATCCGCCGCGGATCGGTGCCGCCGGCCCGCGTCGCCGCCGCCGCCCAGATCTGCATGGCGGCGTAGGTGTACAGGACATAGCCCTCGGGATCGACGTTGCGGGCACGGAAGCGCTGCACCACCTGCGCCGCGGTCGGGCGCTTACGGGGGTCGCTGCTGAAGGTCATCAGCGTGCCTTCACCCGCTGCGCCGGTGATCTGCCAGAACTCGTTGGTCACCAGCGCATCGCCGCCGATCAGCGTCAGGTTCAGCCCGACCTCCTTCGCCTGGCGCAGGATCAGGCCGGATTCGGTGTGGTAGCCGCCGACATACAGCACGCCGATCTGCGCCTGCTGGAGGCGGGAGACGATGGCGGAATAGTCGCGCTCGCCCGGCGTATAGGCGGAGAACAGCGTCTCCTGCACCCCGGCCGCGTTCAGCGACTTCTTGGTCTCCTCCGCCAGGCCGCGGCCATAGGCGGTGTTGTCGTGCAGGATGGCGATGCGCCGATCCTTCATGTTCTGCGCGATGTAGCGCCCGGCGACGAGCCCCTGCTGGTCGTCGCGGCCGCAGACGCGAAACGTGTTCCAGCCGCCGGCATCGGTGTAGGCCGGGTTGGTCGAGGCCGGGCTGATCTGCAGCACCCCTTCGTCGCCATAGACCTTGCTGGCCGGGATCGAGCTGCCGGAGCAGAAATGGCCCGCGACCAGGGCCACCTGGCGGGAGGAAAGCTGGTTGGCGACGGAGACCGCCTGGCGCGGGTCGCAGGCGTCATCGCCGATTTCCAGCGCCAGCTGCCGGCCGAGCACGCCGCCGGCGGCGTTGAGGTCCGTGACCGCCTGCTGCGCGCCTTCCCGCATCTGGCCGCCGAAGGCCGCGTATTGCCCGGTCATCGGCCCGGCGGTCGCGATGCGGATCGGGCCGGAGCCCTGGGCCAGGGCCCCACGGCCGGCCAGCAGCACCGGCGCGGCCAGCGCGCCGCCCAGAATCGTCCTGCGTTGAATCATTCCACCCACTCCCTGCCTGCGGCGCCGCTTGGCGCTTGTGAATCGAAAGGTAGGCGAGAGACCGGGCGGCTGACCAGCATCTACATCAAGCGGGCCGGCTCGATCTGGTCGATGGCCTGCGCCATGGCGACATCGCGCTCGGACAGCCCGCCGGCATCATGCGTGGTCAGCAGGATCTCCACCCGGTTCCAGACATTCGACCACTCCGGATGATGGTCCATCCGCTCCGCCACCAGGGCGACACGGGACATGAAGCCCCAGGCGGCCGAGAAATCGGCGAAGCGGAAGCGGCGCCGGATGGCATCCCGCCCCTCCACCAGGGACCAGTGCGGCAGGTTGCGCGCCAGTTCGGCGCGGGCGGCGGAATCGAGGGGGCGGATCATGGCAGGCTCCGGCTGGGCTTGACGTTGCGGTCGGCGGCGGGAAGGAAGCAGCGGATGACCCGCTTCAACCACCCCCCGACCCTCGAGGACATCGTGGAGATGGCCGAACAGGCCTTTTCCGCCATCCCCAAGGAGCTGCGCGACCTGGTGCGCGGCGCCGCCATCGTGGTGGAGGAGGTGGCGGATGACGAGACCGCCGCCGAACTCGGCTTCGAAAGCCCCTGGGCACTGACCGGCCTGTATCGCGGCACGCCGATGACGCAGAAATCCGTCTTCGACGCACCGGGCGAGCCCGACAGCATCACCCTGTACCGCGAGCCGATCCTGCTGGAATGGGTCGAGACCGGGGAGGACCTGTTCCGGCTGGTGCGCAACGTGCTGATCCACGAGATCGCGCACCATTTCGGCTTTTCGGACGATGACATCGACCGGCTGGAGGGCGACGGGTAGCCCCCCCCTCACCCAACCGTTGAACGCATGCGTTCACCCCCCCCCAAGGGGGAAGAGGGCTTTGGACTACGCCTCCACCGGCACCTGCACCGTGCTGGTCCAGCCATGCGGGTCGGGCGCGGTGCCGTACTGGATGCCGACGATGGCATCGTACAGCTTGCGGGTCAGCGCACCGGTGTTGCCGTCGCCGATCCGCATCCGCTCCCCCTTGTAGCCCAGCTCCCCGATCGGGGAGACCACGGCGGCGGTGCCGGTGCCCCACATCTCGGTCAAAGTGCCGTCGCGGCCGGCCTGCATGACCTCCTCGATGCTGACCCGGCGCTCGGACACCGCCATGCCCCAGTCGCGAAGCAGCGTCAGGATGGAGTTACGCGTCACGCCGTCCAGGATGGTGCCCGCCAGCGGCGGGGTCACCACCTCGTCGCCGATCCGCATCATGATGTTCATGGTGCCGACCTCGTCGATCCAGCGCCGCTCCACGCCATCCAGCCACAGCACCTGGGTGTAGCCCTGCCGTTCGGCCTCCTGCTGCGCGGCGAGCGAGGCGGCGTAGTTGGCGGCGGCCTTGAGCTCGCCCAGGCCGCCCTGCACCGCGCGCACATGCGTATCCGTCGCCAGGATGCGCACCGGCTTCACGCCTTCCTTGTAGTAGGCGCCGACAGGGGAGCAGATGACGAAATAGGTGTAGCGGTGCGAGGGATGCACGCCGAGCATCACATCCGTCGCGATCACGATCGGGCGGATGTACAGCGCGGTGCCCTGGGTGCGCGGCACCCATTCATGGTCCACCGCCACCAGCGCCTCGAAGGATTGCCGCACCAGCTCGGCATCGGGGGCCGGGATGCAGAGGCCGGCGCAGGACTTGCCGAGGCGCTCGGCGTGGCGCTGCGCCCGGAACAGGCGGATGGCGCCATCCGGTCCGCGGAACGCCTTCAGCCCGTCGAACACCGCCTGGGCGTAGTGCAGGACCGTGGTGGCGGGATCCAGCACCAGCGGCGCGTAGGGGACGATGCGCGGGTCGTGCCAGCCCTTCCCGTCCTCGTAGTCCATCAGGAACATGTGGTCCGTGAAGGACTTGCCGAAGATCAGCGCGGCATCGTCCGGGCGCGGCTTCGGCGTGCGGGTGAGCGTGGTGCTGAAGGAAGCGGTCATGGCGCTTGGCCTTTGTTGCGTGCGGCTGGATGCTATCGCAATAGCCGGTCGCGGCGGAGCCACCAAGGGGAACAATGCACCCATGCGCCGGGGGCATGATAAGTCAGCCTGGCTGACGTAGATGGGGAGGGCGCGAGCGCCCTCCCCCAGTGGGAGAGTCAGTTGCCGACGCGGACGAAGCGCAGCGGGAACCAGTTGTCGGCGAGCTGCTGCAACTGGATGTTGCTGCGCGCGGCCCAGATCACCGTCTGCTGGTGCAGCGGCGCGTGGCCGGCCTGTTCGGTGTGGATGCGCATGGCCTCCTCGATCATGCCCTGGCGCTTCGCGATGTCGGTCTCCACCGCCATCAGGCCCACCAGTTCGTCGAAGCGGGCGTTGTTGAAGCCGCCGACGTTGAACAGGCCGCGGTTGCCCTGGCGCGACGCCATCAGGTTGAAGAAGGCGTTGTGGGCGTCGTAGGTGTTGGGCGTCCAGCCGAGCATGTAGAAGCTGGTGTTGTAGCGCGGGCCCAGGATCTCGGCGAAGTAGCGCGCGCGGGTCTGCGCGTTCAGCGTCACCCGGATGCCGATGCGGGCCAGCATGGCGACGGCGGCGGTGCAGATCGCCTCGTCGTTCACGTAGCGGTCGTTCGGGCAGTCCAGCGTCACCCCAAAGCCGTTCGGATAGCCGGCCTCCGTCAGCAGGCGGCGCGCCAGGTCCGGGTTGTACTCCGGGATCTGGTCCCGCGCATCGGTGTGGCCGTTCACGCCCGGGCCGATCATCAGGCCGGTGGCGCGCGCCTGGCCGCGCATGACGGTGCGGACGATGCCGGCGCGGTCGATGGCGTGGTTCACGGCGCGGCGCACCCGCACGTCCTGGAACGGGTTGCGGCCGCGCACATCGGATTTCAGCAGTTCATCGCGCTGCTGGTCGAAGCCGAAGTAGATGGTCCGCAGTTCGGCCTGCTGGTGGATGGTGATGTTGGCGGTGCGCGACAGGCGCTGCGTGTCCTGCGGCGGCACGGTGTAGACCATGTCCACCTCGCCGCTCAGCAGCGCGGCGACGCGGGTCGCGTCGTTGGCGATGACGTTGAACTCGACGCGGGTCAGGTTGTGCTCCGGCTTGTCCCACCAGCCGGGGTTCGGCGCGAGCACGGTGCGGCGGTCGGGCTCACGGCTGACCAGGCGGAAGGGTCCGGTGCCCATCGCGTTGCGTGTCGCGAAATTCTCGGCGCCCGTGGTCAGGTCGGCGCTGCGGGTGGCATTGTTCGCCTCCGCCCATGCGCGCGACATGATGCCGATACCGGTGATCTCCTCGAGGAAGATCGGGTTCGGCGCGGTGGTCTCGACATCCAGCGTGTGCGCATCGACGGCGCGGGCTTCCTTCACGGAAGCCAGGCTGCCGCCGACGTTGGAGCCCGGCCCCTTGGCCCGCTCGAAGGAGAAGACGACGTCATCGGCGGTGAAGGGCGTGCCGTCCTGGAACGTCACGCCGCGGCGCAGGTGGAAGCGCCACACGGTCGGGCTCGGCTGTTCCCAGCGCTCCGCGAGGGAGGCCTCGACCTGGAGTTGGCGGTTCCGGCGGACCAGCGGTTCGTAGATGTTGCCGTTGAACATCAGCAGGAAGGTTTCCTGCCGGGCATAGGGGTCCATGGAATTGACGTCGCCGTCATTGGCCCAGCGGAACAGATTGGCCTGGACGGCGGATGGCGTGGCGAGGGCAGTGCCGGCAATGAGCGCGGCGGCAATAAGACTACGGCGCACGAAGTTCTCCCGAACGATAGACCTCCTCAGCCTACCCCCGGTAGCAACAAAATAGAATGGGGGCCTCCCTGCGGAGACCCCCTTGGGCAGGCACGGCGCTGTGCGCGACCTCAGGCGGCGCGCAGCGCCCGCGGCAGGTCGGCGACCGCGCTGTCGATCAGCGCGGCGTCCTTCTTCGCGTCCATCGTCTCCGTCAGCACTTCCCGCGTCGCCGCGATGGCGATCTCGGCGGCGGCGTTGCGGACCTCGGCGATGGCGCCGGCCTCCGCTGCGGCGATGCGGTCGAGCGCCATGCGTTCGCGCCGCTTGGCGGATTGCTCAGCCTCCAGCGCCGCGGCCTCGGCGACGCGGCCGGCCTCGACCCGGGCGCGGGCGATCATGTCCTCGGCCTCGGCCAGGGCGGCGGCCCGGTCGGCCTCCGCCTGCTGGCGCAGCGCCTCGGCCTCGGCCCGAAGGCGGGAGGCATCGGCCAAATCAGCCTGGATGCGGGCGCCGCGGGCATCGAGCATCGAGGTGATGCGCGCCCAGGCGGTGCGGCCGACGAGCAGCACGAACAGGATGAAGGAGATCGCGACCCAGAAGGTCGGGTTCAGCCAGAAATGCTCGTAGCCGTGATAGGTGGTGTCCATGGGGCGCTCCTCAGCCCTGGCCGCGGGCGGCGAGGGCACGATCCACGGCGGCGCCGACGGCGGCCGGCTCCGACTGCCCGGTCAGGCGCTGCATCAGCGCCTCCGCGGTCTCGGTCGAGACCTGGCGTAGCGCGCCCATGGCCGAATCCCGTGCCGCGGCGATGCGCGACTCGGCCGCGTTGATCTGTTCGGCCAGCCTCGCGGCGAGCGCCTCGGACCGTGCCGAGGCCTCGGCCTGCGCGGACTGCATGGCGGCGGCGATGGCCGCCTGTGCTTCCGCGCGGGCCTTGTTGGTCGCCTCGCGATGCGCGGCGATGGCCGCATCGGCCTCCGCCTTGGCACCCTGCGCGGCTTCGAGGTCACCCTCGATCCGGCGCCGGCGATCCTCCAGCACCGCCTCCACGCGCGGCAGCGCGTAGGTGGACAGCACGTAGTAGAGGACCCCGAAGATGATGAACAACCAGACGATCTGGGCGATCATCAACGGGTTGCCGAAATCGAGCTGCGGCATGGTGTCCCTCGTCAGCGTCCCAACCGCGCGCCGCCAGACCGGCGGCGCGCCCCGAACCCCTGCACTGGCCGGCCCCCAGGGGCCGGCCGGCGGATCAGGTGAACAGGATGAGGAAGGCGATCAGCAGTGCGAACAGCGCGACGGCTTCCGTGAGCGCGAAGCCCAGGATGCCGATCGGGAACACCGCATCGCGGGCCGCAGGGTTGCGCGCCACGCTGGTGATCAGCGCGGAGAAGATGTTGCCGATGCCGAGGCCGACGCCGAACAGCGCGATAACGGCAATGCCGGCCCCGAGGGCCTTGTAGGCGGCGACGTAGGCTGCGGGATCCATCAGGTTGCCCTTTGCTGATTCAAGTTGTCAGGAAATCTGTCCGAGCGATCAGTGCAGGTGCACCGCGTCGTGCAGGTAGATGCTGGTCAGGATGGCGAACACATAGGCCTGGAGGAACGCCACCAGCACCTCGAACCCGACCAGGGCGACGTTGACCGTCAGCGGCAGCACCGCCACCAGCGGGCCCACGGCGCCAAGACCACCGAGCAGCACGATGAAGGTGGCGAACACCTTCAGCATGACGTGGCCGGCGACCATGTTCGCGAAAAGCCGGATCGAGAGGCTGACCGGCCGCGAGAGGTAGGACACGATCTCGACCGGAATGATGATCGGCGCCAGCCAGATCGGCGCGCCTTCCGGGAAAAAGTATCCGAAGAACTTCGTGCCGTGCAGTGCCAGCGCCACCACCGTGATCAGCACGAAAACCAAAGCCGCCAGCGCGAAGGTCACCGCGATGTGGCTGGTGAAGGTGAAGGCGTAGGGCAGCAGGCCCAGCAGATTGCCGAACAGCACGAACATGAACAGCGTGAACACGAAGGGGAAGAAGCGCTTCCCCTCCTGCCCGACCTGGCCCACGACCAGGCCCTGGACGAATTCGTAGGAGGCCTCCGCCAGCGACTGCAGCCGCCCCGGCACCACGGCCCGCTTCGACATGCCGAACATGATCAGCGCCGTGATCAGCCCGGCCGCCAGAAGCATATGCGCGTTGGACTGCGAGAAGCCCACGGAGGCGCCGACCGGGCCCAGCATGGGGATCAGCTGAAACTGGCTCAGCGCGTCGATCGTCTGTCCTTCGGCGGCCACGCGATATCTCCCGACGCCGCCACCGCGGCAGCCTCAATCAGTGCCTACTTCTTCGCAGCGTTGCGCGGGTTGAACAGCCGAAACACGTTCATGACCCCGGCGACGCCGCCGAACACGAAGAACAACAGGAACAGCCACGGCCAGGTGCCGAGCCAGCGGTCCAGGAACCAGCCGATGGCCACACCCACGATCAGGGCCGAGACGACCTCGACACCTGCGCGGAAACCGACACCCCAATTGCTCGATGGCAGGGGACCGTTGAGGCCCGGCTTGGGATCCATCCCCTGCCGCGCCCGGGCCTGCCGGAGCCTTTTCTCGAAGCCGTCGTCTTCCGCCATCCGTTGCTTTCCCCTGCGGTTGCCCCGCCCGGAAGGCGGCCCGCTCCTACGGCGTAGGGGCAGGAGTGTCAAGGTGATGAACGCGCTGCAACATGTCTGCGGCATGGCCCTCTCCCCCGCTTTCTTTGGGGGAGAGGGTTGGGTGAGGGGGATGTGCAGGATCTGGGAACGCTTGTCTCGTGGCACGGCCCCCCTCACCCAACCTTCTCCCCCCGTTCGGGGGGAGAGGGCTTTAAGCCCCGATAAATCCACCCGATTGCATCTGCCACAGCCGCGCATAAACGCCGCCCCTGGCGAGAAGCTCCGCATGGCTGCCCTGTTCGGCGACGGCGCCTTCGGACAGCACCACCAGCCGGTCCATGCGCGCCAAAGTGGACAGGCGGTGCGCCACCGCGATCACCGTCTTGCCGGCCATCAGCCGCTCCAGGCTGGCCTGGATCGCCGCCTCCACCTCCGAGTCGAGGGCGCTGGTCGCCTCGTCCAGCAGCAGGATGGGCGCGTCCTTCAGCAGCACGCGGGCGATCGCCACCCGCTGCCGCTGCCCGCCGGAGAGCTTCACGCCGCGCTCCCCCACATGCGCGTCGTAGCCGGTGCGGCCGCGCCAATCGGACAGGGCCATGATGAAGTCATGCGCCTCCGCCCGCTTCGCCGCCTCCACCACCTCCGCCGGGCTGGCATCGGGCCGGCCGTAGCGGATGTTCTCCAGGATGGAGCGATGCAGCAGCGCCGTGTCCTGCGTCACCACGCCGATCGAGGTCCGCAGGCTTTCCTGCGTGACCCGGGCAATATCCTGGCCATCGACCAGGATGCGGCCGCCCTCCGGCGTGAAGAAGCGCAGCAGCAGGTTGATGGCGGTGGTCTTCCCGGCGCCGGAATGGCCGACCAGGCCGACGCGTTCCCCGGCCGCGATCTCCAGGTCGAAATCATGCAGCACCGCACCCCGCACGGGCGCGTCCGGGCCGTCCGGCACCCGGCCATAGCCGAATCGAACCTCCTCGAACCGGATGGCGCCGCGCGGCACCGCCAGGGCCTTGGCGCCAGGCGGGTCCGGCGCCGTGCGTGGCACGGCGATGCTGCCCATGGCTTCCTGCACCACGCCGATATTCTCGAAGATCCCGGCCACGTTGAAGGCGACCCAGCCGGAGATGTTGGCGATCTGCCAGGCCATCGGCAGTGCCGCCGCGACGGTCGCCAGCGGCACCTCGCCGCGCGACCACAGCCAGATCGCCAGCGCCGCGGTGCTGGTCAGCATCAGGGCGTTCAGGGTGGAGAGCAGGAAGCCGTTCAGCGTCACCAGCCGGGTCTGGTGGGCGAAATCCCGGTTCAGCTGCTGCAGGGACTCCCGCACCCAGGCGTCCTCCTGCTCGGCGCGGGCGAACAGCTTCACCGTCACGATGTTGGTGTAGCTGTCCACCACGCGGCCGGTCAGCAGGCTGCGCGACTCGGACGCCTTGCGGGACCGGTCGCGCATCCGCGGCACGATCAGGCGCAGCAGCGTGGCATACAGCGTGAACCAGACCAGGATCGGGATGGCCAGCCGCCAATCCGTCGCGGACAGCACCAGCACCGCGCCGGTGCCATACACCAGGATGTACCAGACGGCATTCACCGACTGCACCACGCTTTCGCGCAGCGCCGGCCCGGCCTGCATCACCCGGTTGGCGATGCGGCCCGCGAAATCCTCCTGGAAGAAGGCCCAGCCCTGGCGCACCACCTGCCAGTGGCTCTGCCAGCGGATCATGGCGGTCACCGCCGGGATGATGGCCTGCTGGGTCACCAGGTTCTGGCACAGGATGGCGGTGGGCCGGGCGAACAGCAGCACCGCCGCCATGCCGGCCAGGGTCCCGCCGGCCGCGTCCCAGATGCGCTCCGGCCCATGCGCCTCCAGCAGCCCGACCACGCGGCCGATGAAGATCGGGATCAGCAGGTCGAGCAGCGCGACGGTCAGCCCGGTGGCGAACAGCAGGCCGAACAGCGCGCGGGTTTGGCGCGCGAAGTGCCAGTAGAAGCCGAGCAACCGACGTGGCGGCGGGGCTTCGGGCACCGGCACGCCGGCCCAGCGCGAGGCACGGGCACCGGGCGGCGCCACCGGATCGACGGCGCCTTCGAACAGACGGAACAGGAACATCCGGCTAGAAGCGCCGCCCCGGCGTCGGCGTCAACAGCCGGCCCGGCGCCTCAGGTGTCCAGCCGCACATTCGCCGCGCGCGCCACCTCGCGCCACTTGGCGATCTCGGCGGCGATGAAGCGGCCATATTCCTCCGGCGTCCCGGGGTCCGGAAAGCCGCCGAGCTGGATCATGCGGGCGGACACGGCCGGGTCGCGCAGGATCGCCACCGCATCGGCGTTCACCCGCCGGATGACCGCGGCGGGCGTGCCCGCCGGCGCCACGATGCCGGACCAGCCCAGCGCCTCGAACCCCGGCGAGACGGTCTCCGCCACCGTCGGCACATCGGGCAGTTGTGGCGTGCGCGCCCGCCCGGTGACCGCCAGCGCCCGGATGCGGCCGCCCTGGATGTTCGGCAGGGCGGAGGCGAGGCTGTCCACCATCACCTTCACGTTGCCGGCGATCAGGTCCGCCATCGCCGGCCCGCTGCCACGATAGGGCACGTGCTGCATCTGCAGGCCGAGCCGGTGCGCCAGCATCTCCGCCGTCATGTGCTGCGCCGTGCCCGGCCCGGCGGAGGCATACTGCACCCGCCCCGGCTGCGCCTTCGCCAGCGCCACGAAGCCGGCGATGTCCGCCGCCTCGAAGGACGGATGCGCGACGAAGACCAGCGGCAGGGTGAAGATGTTGGTGATCGCGGCGAAATCCTTCTCCGCGTCGTAGGGCAGCCGCGCCATGACGGAGGGGTTCACGCCCAGGGTGCCGGAGGTGCCGATGCCCAGCGTGTAGCCATCGGGCGTCGCGCGGGCCACCGCATCCATGCCGATGGCGCCGGCGCCACCCGCGCGGTTCTCCACCACCACGCGCTGCGGCCAGCGCTTCGAAAGTTCATCCGCCATGACGCGGGCGAAGATGTCGGCGGCCTGTCCGGGCGGGAACGGCACGATCATCCGCACCGGGCGTTCGGGCCAGGCGTCCTGCGCCTGGGCGGCGCGCAAGGTGGGCAGCGCCAGGGTGGCGCCGAGCAGGCAGCGACGTGTGGTCATCGGCCGGTCTTCCCCATGCAGCGGCGGTTGTCCCGCCTTGTCGAATGCCGCCGCGCTGCGGCGGGCGCCGGCATGGTTGGCGCGGCGTCGTGCAGGGTCAAGCGGCGCTGCGACTGCCTTCCGCCACCGGCTGCGCCCGCGCCAGCTCCGCCAGGCTGTGCGGCGCCATCGGCCGACCGAGCAGGAAGCCCTGCACCACGTCGCAGCCGAGCTGGCGCAGGGCCAGCAACTGTTCCTGCGTCTCCACCCCCTCCGCCACCACCTCCGCGCCGAGGCCATGCGCCAGCCGCAGGATGGCATCCAGGATGCGCCGGCCCGGACCGGCCTCCGACCGCGCCCCATCACGCCCCGCCGGCTCCAGACCCGTCGGCTCCAGTCCCGTCGGCTCCAAACCGGCGATGAAGGCGCGGTCGACCTTGATCACGTCGAATTGCAGATGCTGGAGATAGCCCAGCGAGGAGTATCCCGTGCCGAAATCGTCCAGCGCCACCCGCACGCCCAGCGCCCGCAGCGCCTGGAAGCTGCGCGCCGCCGCCTCCGCGCTGCGCAGGAACACGCTTTCCGTCACCTCGACCTCGAGCAGCGCCGGATCGCAGCCGGTCGCGGCCAGCGCTTCCTCCACCAGCCGCACGCCCTGCTCGGCGCTGAAATGCCCGGCCGAGAGGTTGACCGCGACCGGCATCTCCAGCCCCTGCGCCCGCCAGGCCATCGCCTGCCGGCAGGCCAGGTCGAGCACCAGCTGCGTGATCGGGTGGATCAGCCCGGTTTCCTCCGCCACCGGGATGAAGTCGGTGGGCGAGATCAGGCCGCGCTCCGGGTGCTGCCAGCGCAGCAGCGCCTCGCAGCCCTTGATGCGGCCCGTGGTGCAGGCGAATTTCGGCTGGTAGGCCAGCGACAACTGGCCCTCGACCAGCGCCCGCCGCAGATCCTCCTCGATCCGCCGCCGCTCGCGCAGCCCGGCCTCCTGGTCCAGGCTGAACAGCACGGCGCGGCCGCGGCCGGCGGCCTTGGCGCGGTACAGCGCGATGTCGGCGCGGCTCAGCATCGCCTCCACCGTGGTGCCGTGCTGCGGCGCCATGGCGGTGCCGATGCTGGCACCGGCGCGCAGCGTGTAGCCCTGCAGCCGGTAGGGCCGCCCCAGCACCTCCGTCAGCCGGTTGGCCAGCTTTGTGGCCTCCGCCGCCTCGCCCAGCCCCGGCTGGATCACGGCGAATTCGTCGCCGCCGAGCCGGGCGAGCAGGTCCCCGTCCCGCATCGCCGCCCGCATGCGCGCGGCGGCGGCCAGCAGAAGCTGGTCGCCGACCGGATGGCCGAGGCTGTCATTGACCTCCTTGAAGTGGTCGAGGTCGATGCAGTGCACCGCGACCATCCGCGCCGCCGACGCCCGGCCGAGTTGCAGTTTCAGCTGGTTGCCGAACAGCAGCCGGTTCGGCAACTCGGTCAGCGTGTCGTGTTCCGCCAGGTGGCGGATGCGGCGGTCCGCCGCGCGCTGCGCCGTGACATCGAGCAGCACGCGCACCACGCAGGTCAGCGCGCCGCCGCGGCCGAACACCGGCGCGGTGGAGATCAGCATGACCCGCTCCTGCCCCGCCTCGCCCGGCAACAGGCATTCATGCGGCGGCACCGCGCGCTCCGTCGCCACCACCTCGGCGATGTCGCGCTCGGCATCGGCGACGCCGCCGAATTCGCTGGGGCGCCGGCCCAGCACCTCCGCCTCCCGCCTCAGGCCGAACAGGCGCAGCGCCACCTTGTTCATGCTGAGGGCCCGGCCGCTGGAATCATAGGCGGCGATGCCGACCGGCAGCGCATCCATCAGCACCCGCAGCGTGTGCTCCGCCTCCGAGGCGCGGCGCGCACCGCGGATGATCAGCACCAGCAGCAGCACCACGCTGAGCGTCAATCCGCCGAGGCTCGCCAGGTAGAACGGCGTCAGTGTGCGCGAATTGGCGCGCGCCGCCCGGATCGCCGCCTGGCGTTCGAGGTGCAGCGCCAGGTTGAGATGCGTCAGCAGCCGATCCGCCTCCTGGATCACCGCGACGACGCGCGCCCGGGCCGCGGGCGCCACCTGCGCCTGCCCTTCGGGACGGGCCTCAAGCTCGGCCCAGGCGGTGCCCAGCAGCGCAACATCGGGCTCGATCTGCTCCAGCGCGTCCTGCAGGCCGGTGAGGATATCGGCATGGTCCAGGATGCTGCGGGTCGCCGATTCCTCGGCACCGGCCAGCAGCGGCAGCCGGCTCAGCAGGATCTCGTAGCGCTGCTCCAGGTCGGCGCCGCTGGTGCCGCGCCCCAGCCGCAGCAGCGCCGCCTCGAAGCGGTGCAACTCCACCAGCGCCTGGGTGCTGAACCAGACCGAGACGCGCTGGCTGCTGGCCTCAAGCCGCGATTGCTCCCGCGCCCGTTGCAGCGCGAGGCCCACCGACAGCACGAACAGCACGCCGGCCGCCAGCAGCAGGGCCGCGGTGATCCGGGGCTGCGGCCCGAGCAGCGCGGCCCGGGCGGGCCTCACCTGCGCCTTGCGGCCCGACCGCGGCATGCCGGCTCAGCCGACGTGGATCTGGGCAAGCTGCCAGATGGCGCGTTCGCGGAACACCGGCGTGTCCAACTCCGGCCGTTCGGTCCAGGGGTACAAAAGCCAGATGGGACCGCGGTCGCGGACCCGCATCGGCACGCCGTCATGCCGCGTCGCCAGGATGGCGCCGTGCCGCGTCGCGTCCTCCACCGGCAGGGTCACGGCATAGTCGTTCAGCGCCACGGCGCGCAGGCTGTCTCCCTCGGCCCGCACCGCCTCCAGCACCCGCGCCAGCGGGACGCCGGAGAAGTGCTGCGGCGCCGATCCGGTCCAGGCGGTGCGCGTCACCAGCGGGACGGTGCCGAGGCCCTCCAGCCGCGGCAGGTCGAAGACGGCCTCGCGCCCCGGCACGCCGGCGAAGGTCCCGGTGACACGCAGGACCGGCCGGCCCTGGGCCGCCGCATCGCGGGGCGGCCAGACGGCGAGCGTCAGGAGGGCGGCAAGGGCGCGGCGGTGCATGCGAGATCTCCGGAAGCGGAAGCCGCGCGCAGTTTTTCCGCCGGAGCCGACAGTATGGGCCGCAAGGGTGAACGATGCGTTAAGACGCCTCGACCATCTCCACCGCGCGCTGGAGATCGACGCTCAGCAGCCGGCTGACGCCGCGTTCCTGCATGGTCACGCCGTACAGGCGATGCATCCGCGCCATGGTCAGCGGGTGGTGCGTCACGATCAGGAAGCGGGTGCCGCCGCGGCCGGCGGCATCGGGGGCCGCCATCACCTCCAGCAGGTCGCACAGCCGTTCCACATTGGCGTCGTCCAGCGGCGCATCCACCTCGTCCAGCACGCAGACCGGGGCCGGGTTGCAGCGGAACACGGCGAAGACGAGGGACAGCGCCGTCAGCGCCTGCTCGCCGCCCGACAGCAGCGCGAGCGAGGACAGCTTCTTGCCCGGCGGCTCGGCGAAGATCTCGAGCCCCGCCTCCAGCGGATCGTCGGAGCCCACCAGCGCCAGATGCGCGCGGCCGCCGCCGAACAGGCGGGTGAACAGGGCGCGGAACTCGGTATCCACCTTGTCGAAGACCACGCGCAGGCGTTCGCGGCCCTCGCGGTTCAGGTGGCCGATGGAACCGCGCAGCTTGGCGATGGCGGTGGCGACTTCCTGGCGTTCCGATTCGATGCGGGCGCGCGTCGCATCCAGGTCGTTCAACTCGGTCTCGGCGCGCAGGTTGACCGGGCCCATCTCTTCCCGCTCGCGGGTCAGGCGGTCCAGTTTTTTCCGAGACTTCTCCTCGGCCTGGTCGGTGAGGTCGGCGACCTCCTCCGGCAGCGGCGGATGCGCCTCGCCGAGCCGTTCGACGATGCGTTCCTCCACCGCCAGCGCGGCGGCCTCCGCCTGGCCGGCGGTGCCTTCCGCGCGCAGCTGCGCCTCCCGCGCGGTGGCGAAGGCGGCATCGGCGCTGCGGCGGGCCAGGGCCGATTCGCGGTCCTCGGCCTCCGCGGCGGCAAGCGTCCTGGCGGCGGCGGCATGGGCAGCCTCGGCTTCGGCCAGCGCGCGGCCGGCGCTGGCGCGCTGCGCGGCGGCGATCTCGGGCGCCTCGGCCAAGGCGTCGCGCTCGGCGGCGGCCTCGGCAGCGCGGGTGGCGAGGTCGGCGCGGCGGCTGGCGGCCTCGGCGCGGCGCCGCGCCCATTCGGCGCGCTCCGGCCCGATGGCGGCCTGGCGGGTGGCGATGCGGCCGGATTCGGCGCCGAGCGTGGCGCGGGCGTCGCGGCAACCGGCCTCGTCGGCGCGCGCGGCGGCAAGCCCGGCGCGGGCGCGCTCCACCTCGGCGCGCAGCGCGGCGAGGTCCGGCGCGGCCTGCCGGCTGGCGCGGGCCTCCGCCAGGGCGGCGTCGGCGGCATCGCGCTCGGCGGTGGTGCGGGCGAGTTCGGGGGTCAGGGCCGCCAGCCGCGCCTCGGCCTCGGCGGCGCGGGCGGACAGGCTGCGGGCGGCGTCGCGGGCGGCGGCGAGGCGCTGTTCTGCCCCGCGCCGGGCCTCGCGCGCCGCCGATTCGGCGCGGATCGCAGCGGCTTCCTCGGCCGCTGCGGTGGTGCGGGATTGCCGGGCTGTGGCCGCATTGGGCGCTGCGGCGCGAGCCAGCCGCGCCGTTTCCAGCGCCGCGGCGGCGGCCTGGGTTTCCGTCTCCAGCCGCGCCAGTTGCGGCGCCAGGGCGGCGAGGCGTTGCTGCGCCTGCTGGTCGCGGGCGGTCAGCCGCTCCAGCGCCGTCGCGGCCGCGCCCTGGCGGCGTTCGGCGGCGGCGCGCTGGTCGCGGTGCCGGGCTTCGGCGCCGCGCGCCTGCTGTTCATCGGCGGCGGCCTCGGCGCGGGTCGCGGCGGCGGTGGCGGCGGCCGCCTCCGCCTGGTCCAGCCGGGCCCCGGCGGCGCGCAGCGCGTTGCGCTGGGCGAGGCGGACGGCGCCGGGGGTGGGAATGCCCGCCGCCAGGCAATGCCCATCCCAGCGCCAGACCGCGCCATCCTCCGTCACCAGGGCCTGGCCGGGCTTCAGCAGCGGCAGCAGCGCGGCGCCATCCGTGCCCTTCGGCAGCAGGCCGACCTGGGACAGCGCGCGGGACAGCGCATCCGGCGCCTCCACCAGCCGGGCCAGCGGCGTGGCGCCGGCGGGCAGCGGGGGCATCGGGTCGAGCGGCGGCAGCGCGCGCCAGTGGCGGGGCGAATCCTCGTCCAGCGCCGAGTCCAGCCCATCGCCCATCGCGGCGCCAAGGGCCGCTTCCAGGCCGGGCGGCACGCCGATGCGGTCCAGCACCGCCTCGCCACCACCCACCTCGCGCGCGCGCAGGACCTCGGCCAGGGCGGCGGCCTCGGCGGCGGCGCGGGCGCGGGCGGCCTCGGCCTCGCTGGCGGCGGCGCGGGCGGCTTCGTGGCGGGACTGCGCGGCGGTGCGGGCCTTCTCGGCCGCTTCTAGCGCGGCGCGCGCCTCGGCCAAGGCGGCGGCGGCGGCGGTGGCTTCGGTGCGGGCGGCGGCGAGGTCGGCTTCCGGCACCGCGCCGGCACGGGCGGCGTCGCGCTCGGCGGTCAGGCGGGCAGCCTGCTCGGCGGCGCGGCGGGCAGCGGTCTCGGCGGCCTGCAATTCGGCGGAGGCGCGGGATTCGGTCGCCTCGGCCTCGGCGGAAAGCCGGCGGGCGGATTCGTGCGCGGCCTGGGCGCCGGCGCGGGCGGCCTCGGCGGCGGACAGCGCCGATTCGGCGTTGCCGAGGGCCGATTCGGCAGCGCCCACCTGGTCCGCGGCAGCGGCCAGCGCCGAACCGGGCACCACGGCACGACTGGCGGCCGCATGGTCCGCCGCGATCTTCGCAAACTGGTGCGCCAGGCGCTCGGCGCGCGTCGCCGCCTCGGCCTCGGCGGCGGCGAGCGCATTGGCCTGGGCGGCGGCCTCGGCGGCGTGTTCGGTGGCGCGGTCGGCGGCCTCGGCGGCGGCTTCGACGGCGGCAATGGCCGCGGTCTCCGCCGCCTCGGCGCGCGCCAGGCGCTGCGGCAGTTCGGCGGCGGCGGCGACCAGTTCCTCGGCCTCGGCATCGAGCCGGGCCTCGGCCGCGCCGGCATCGGCATCGACGCGCGCCGCATGTTCCAGGTCCCGCGCCAGCGCGGCGTGGCGCGACTCGGCCCCGGCCAGCGCCTCCCGCGCGCGGGTCTCCTCGGCGCCGAGCGTCTCGGCCTCGACCCGGCGACGCTCCAGCGCGGTGCGGGCGGTGGCCTCGGCGGCGCGGGGCGCGGGCAGGCCGCGCTCGGCGTCGAAGGCGCGGCGTGCGGCGGCCTCGGCCTGCGCCTCGGCGTCCGCGGTGGCGCGGCGGGCGGTGCCGAAGACATCGCGGGCGTGCCGCAGGCTGGCCTGGGCGCGGGCGCGCAGGATCGCCAGCCACTCCACCTCCGCATCCCGCACCAGGCCGGACAGGTTGCGGTAGCGCGCGGCCTGGCGGGCCTGGCGTTGCAGGTTCTGGCGCCCGGCCTCCATCTGGCCGATCAGGTCCTCGGCGCGGCCGAGATTCGTCTCGGCCTGGCGCAGCTTGAGTTCGGCCTCGTGCTTGCGGGCGCGCAGCCCGGCGATGCCGGCGGCCTCCTCCAGCACCGCGCGGCGTTCCTCCGGCTTGGCGGAGATCAGCGCGGAGACGCGGCCCTGGCTGACCATGGCGGAGGACCGGGCGCCGGAGCCGATATCGGCGAACATCGTCTGCACGTCGCGGGCGCGCAGTTCCCGCCCGTTGACGCGGAACGAACTGCCCTCGCCCCGCGCGATTTTCCGCGAGATTTCAAGGTCGGTGGCTTCGGCATTGGGCGGCGGCGCCAGCCCGGCCGCTTCCTCCAGCACCAGGGTCACCTCGGCCAGGTTGCGGCCCGGCCGGGTGGAGGTGCCCGCGAAGATGATGTCGTCCATCTCGCCGCCGCGCATGGACCGGGCGTTGGTCTCGCCCATCGCCCAGCGCAGCGCCTCCACCACGTTGGACTTGCCGCAGCCATTCGGGCCGACGATGCCGGTCAGGCCCGGCATCACCTCCACCACCGTCGCCTCGGCGAAGGATTTGAAGCCGGCGATGCGCAGCCGGGTCAGCCTCGCGTGGCGCGCGGCTTCGGCCTGGGCATCGCTGCGGGCCGGCTCCTCGGGAGTCTCGGGTGTCGGCGCCACTTCCATGGGTTCAGCGGGTCTCGGCGACCAGGGCGGCGAAACGGCCGAAGGCCATGTTGCCCGGCACGGTACGGTTGCCGAAGACGAAGCTCGGCGTGGAGGACACGTTGTGCTGCTGCTGCCCCGCCACCCGCGCCGCCAAAATCGCCCGCGCCAGGGCCTGGTCGGTGATCGCGGCATCGAATTGCGGGCGCCCCATGCCGGCCAGAGCGGCGAGCTTGAACAGCTCCTCCCGCGGGTCGGCGCTGCGGCTGAAGGCCCAGCGATCCTGCGAGGACAGCAGCGCGGAGATGAAGGGCTCGTAGCGTTCCGGCGGCAGGCTGCGCGCCACCGCGGCCCCGGCCAGCGCCAGCGCATCCAGCGGGAAGTCGCGGAACACCATCCGCATGCGGCCGGTCTCCACCAGGTCCTTCTTCACCTGCGGCCAGGTCTGGGTGTGGAAGGCCGCGCAATGGCCGCAGGTGAGGGAGAAATACTCGATGACCGTCACCGGCGCGTCGGCACGGCCGAGGCTGCGCTCCGTCATGCGCGGGTCATCCGCGGCCAGCGCCTCGGGCGCCGGCGGGGTCCATTGGGCCCAGGCGGCTGCGGGCAGCAGCAGGGCGGCCGAAGCCCCGGCGGCGAGGGTGAGAAGGGTGCGGCGGTGCAGCATCGTGGAGCCTCCGGCAGGTGGAACAGCCCGGTATATGGGGTGTTCCCGCATGATCACCGCTTCCGATAGACGCCGAGCGCCAGCTTTGCCAGGGCATCGCGCAACTCACCCTCCGGCATCGCGGCCAGCCGGGCCTCGACATCCCCCGGCAGCACCACCGGGCGCGGGCGCGGCCTGGGCGGGGTGCCGCCAGCGACGGCCTGCTGCACGAACCGCAGCCGCTCCACCGCCACCCGCCCGAGATGGGCGTTGATGCGGGAGATCAGTTCCGGCGCCAAATGCTGCAATTCCATCGCCACCGGGCCGGCGCAGGCCAGGGTCAGCGTGCCGGCGGTGATGCGCAGCGGCTGGGTGACGGCGGACAGCGCCGGGCCGACGATCGCCGCCCAATCCGCCATCAGCAGCGCCCCGGCCGGGCTGCGCTTGCGGAAGGCCGGGCGGGTCAGCCGGTGGATCATCACCGAAACCGGCAGGGGGCCTGTCGGAAAGCGGCGGCCTTCGCCATTCTCTGCCATGCGTGACCCCTCCCTCCCCTTCCCTGCTGCTCGACTGGTACGACCGCCACCGCCGGGTGCTGCCCTGGCGGCTGGCGACCGGGACGCCCGACCCTTACCGCGTCTGGCTGTCCGAGGTCATGCTGCAACAGACGACGGTGGCCGCCGTCGGACCCCGCTATACACGATTCCTGGCGCGGTTTCCGACCGTCGCGGCGCTGGCGGCCGCGGCGTGGGAGGAGGTGGCGGAGGAATGGGCCGGCCTCGGCTACTACGCCCGCGCGCGCAACCTGCATGCGGGGGCCAAGGCGCTGGCGGCGCAGGGGTTTCCACGAACCGGGGAGGGGCTGCGGGCGATCCCGGGCATCGGCCCCTACACCGCCTCCGCCGTCGCCGCGATCGCCTTCGGGCAGCCGGTGGTGCCGGCGGATGGCAATGTGGAGCGGGTGGCGGCGCGCATTTTTCGGGTGGAAACCCCGCTGCCGGCGGCGAAGAAGCGCCTGACGGAGCTGGCGCAGGGCTGGATGACGGACGCTGGCGCGCGGGCGCGGCCGGGGGATTTCGCCCAGGCGCTGTTCGACCTCGGCGCCACCCTCTGCACGCCGCGCAACCCGGCCTGCGCGCTGTGTCCGTGGCGGGAGGGCTGTGCGGCCCAGGCGGCCGGCGTGCAGGCCAGCCTGCCGCGCAAGGCGGCCAAGGCCGCGCGGCCGACGCGGCACGGCGTGCATTTCCTGCTGTTCGACGACTCTGGCCGGATGCTGGTGCGGCGGCGGGCCGAGAAGGGCCTGCTCGGCGGCATGCTCGAAGTACCCGGAACGCCCTGGCGCGCGGAGCCCTGGCCGGACGCGGAGGCGCTGGCCCATGCCCCCCTGCCCGGCCCCGACTGGCGCCGCCTGCCTGGGGAGGCGCGGCACGGCTTCACCCATTTCGAACTGCGCATGACACTGCTGACCGCCCGCCTGCCCGGTGAGGCCGCGCTGCCGGGCCATGCCTGGATGAACCCCGCCGAGGCCCGCGCCGGCATGCCGAGCGTCATGCACAGGCTGCTGGACCTGCTGGACAGCCCGGCCGCGGCGATGGCAGACCGGGGCCAGGACAGCTTCTGAGAGGCACGCCAGCATGGCCATCGCATCCCTTGCCACACGCCCCACTGCGCTGCGCTTCTGCGGCATGGCCCTGCTCGGCTCCTGGCTGCTGGCGGCCTCCGCCCAGGTGACGCTGCCGATGTGGCCGGTGCCGGCCACCCTGCAAAGCCTGGTGGTGCTGCTGCTCGGCGCGCTGGGCGGGCCGGCGGCGGGTGTCGCGGCGGTGGCGGCCTACCTGGCGCAGGGCGCGGCGGGGCTGCCGGTGTTCGCCGGCGGCACGGGCGGCCTCGCGGTGCTGATGGGGCCGACGGCGGGCTACCTGCTGGGCTTCGCGCTGGCGGCATGGGTTGCGGGGCATGCGCGCGGCCTCGGCGCCTGGAGCCAGGCGGCGGTGCTGCTGGCGGCGCATCTGCTGCTGTTCGTGCCGGGCGTGGCGTGGCTCGCGGGTTATGTCGGCCTGGCGCGCGCCTTCGAGGCCGGGTTCCTGCTGTTCATCCCCGGCACGCTGGTGAAGACGGCGCTGGCGGTGGCGCTGCTGCGCGCCCTACGCCGCTAGCTGCGCCCGCAACGCATCCGGCAGCCCCGCCAGCAGCGCCGCGTCGGCGATGGCAGGCGGCGGTCCGGCCGCGACGAGCCGCGGTTCCGCCATCTGCGTATCCAGCACGCGCCACAGGTCGCAGGCGGCGGCGTACTGGGAAAAATTGGCGCAGGCGCGCGGGAAGCGCCGGCGCGCATCGGCCTCCGGCACCGCATGCCCGCCGGCGGTGACGCGGGCGGCGATGCGGGACAGCGCGGTTTCCACATCGGGCAGGATGCAGAACACCAGCCGCGTCGCGAAGCCGGCCGCGCGCGCGGCGGCGAGCGTGCGCAGGTGGGTCCTGCCCGCGAGGGTGGTTTCCAGGGCGAAGCTGCGCCGATGCGAGATATGATCTGCAATGTGGTGCAGCACGGATCGCGCCGCCTTCGTCGCCGTCTCGGCATCCGGTGTTGGCGTCAGCGGCGAGTAGCCACGGGCGATTTCGTCGAGGTTGACGAAGCGCTCCGTTCCCGCCACCGCCCGCAGGTAGCGTCGGGCGTAGCTCGTCTTGCCAACACCGTTCGGCCCCGCAATCAGCCACAGCGTCGGCGTGTCGGCGCCCATCCTGGGCTAGACCCCGCGCCCGTCCTGGGCGATTTCCTGCCGCAGTTCATCCAGCAGCCGCAGCCGCCCGTCGCGCGTCTCGACATGCCAGAAGGTCCAGCCATTGCAGGACGGCGCCGCCTGCAACGCCGCGCCGACCTTGTGGATGGACCCCACCGCCTCGCCGCAGCGCAGCGTCGCATCGGCGCCGACCACGGCGCGCCAACGGCGGTTGCGGTCCACCAGCGTGCTGCCCGGCGGCACCATGCCGCGCTCCACCAGCACGCCGAAGGCAATGCGCGGCTGCTCGCGCTTGTTCGGCAGCGCCAGCGCGACGCTCTCATCCATCGGAACCACCTCCGCCAGCCGCGCCTCGGCGGCCGCGGCGTAGGTGGGGTCCTGCTCGATGCCGATGTAGCGTCGGCCGAGCCGCTTCGCCGCCGCCGCCGTGGTGCCGGTGCCGGAGAAGGGGTCCAGCACCACCTCCCCCGGCGCGGTGCAGGCCATCAGCACGCGGGCCAGCAGCGCCTCCGGCTTCTGCGTCGGGTGCAGCTTCGCGCCATCCGCGCCGCGCAGGCGTTCCGCGCCGGTGCACAGCGGGAAATACCAGTCGCTGCGCATCTGCACGTCTTCGTTCAGCGACTTCATGGCGGCGTAGTTGAAGCGGTAGCGCGATTCCGGCCCGCGCGCCGCCCAGATCATCGTCTCATGCGCGTTGGTGAAGCGCCGGCCGCGAAAGTTCGGCATCGGGTTGGCCTTGCGCCAGACCACGTCGTTCAGGATCCAGAAGCCGAGGTCCTGCATCGCGACGCCGAGCCGGAAGATGTTGTGGTAGGACCCGATCACCCAGATGGTGCCGTCCTTGCGCAGCACGCGGCGGCATTCGATTAGCCATTCGCGGGTGAAGGCGTCATAGGCCGCGAAATCGGCGAACTGGTCCCATTCGTCGTCGACGCCATCCACCAGGCTGTCATCCGGCCGCCGCAGCGTGCCCTTCAATTGCAGGTTGTAGGGCGGATCGGCGAAGATCGCATGCACCGAGGCCGGCGGCAGCCGCTTCAGCATGGCGATGCAGTCGCCGACCAGCACCTGATCCAGCGGCAGGTCGAGCCCGGTTCCCATGCCTCCGCCACCCACCCCCGCGAATCGAGGCTGCACAATGCGTTGCGCCGAGTCGCCACGTCAACTCAGTCGGTTGGCGCGGGCAGCTCAAGGAAGAACTGATCGACCGGCGCGAAGCCCCGCCGGTGGTGCGGCGTCGGGCCGAGGCGGGCGAGGCAGGCGCGGTGTTCCGCGGTCGCATAGCCCTGGTGGCGCCCGAAGCCCCATTCGGGGAAACGCAGCCCGAGCCGCGCCATGGCCCGGTCGCGCGTGACTTTCGCCAGGATCGAGGCCGCGGCGATGGAAAGGCTCAGCGCATCGCCACCGACCACGCAACGCACGGCACACGGCAGAGTGGGCGCCATGGGCCCGTCGATCAGCGCCAGGTCGCAGGGGGCCCGCAGCCGGTGCAGGGCGCGCGCCATCGCCAGGTGGCTGGCGCGCAGGATGTTGAGGCGGGCGATCTCCGCCACGCTGGCGGCGGCGATCGCGTAGTCCAGCCGACCCGCCCGTGCCGCCTGCAGCAGCGCGGCGAAGGCGACATTGCGTCGGGCGGCGGTCAGCTTCTTGCTGTCATCCAGCAGCGCGGCGAGGGCGGCGTCGGGTGGGCCCGTGAACACCACGGCGGCCGCCAGCACCGGCCCGGCCAACGGCCCGCGCCCGACCTCGTCCACCCCGGCCACGCGGCCGCCCGCTTCGCGCTCGAAACTGTAGTCCGGCATGGGTCAAGGGATAGCGCCCGCCGGCGCAACCCGCCACCGCGCCGCGGCGTTCGCCCCGCGACAGCGGGAGAAGATGCATGAATTCGGGCAGCTTGAAGGTGGTGGCGGACCAGGTCGAGCCGACACCGTTCCAGATTCCCGGCGCCACAGGCGGCGCCTTCCGCATCCAGATCCTGAACGAGGACGCCAAGGCCGGCGTGGTGACCACCATCGTCCACCTGCCCCCCGGCGGGCGCATCCCGGCGCACAAGCACCAGGCGGGGTCCGAGATGCATTTCCTGCTGGAGGGCGACATGACGGAGGCCGGGCAGGAGGTCGCCCCCGGCACCTGCCTGACCCATGCCGCCGGCGTGGTGCACGGCCCGCACGAAAGCCGCGGTGGCGCGAAGCTGCTGACGGTACAAAGCTGGCAGTCCCGGCACGGCGATTTCGACTTCGAGCCGGCGGAGGATGCGGACGCTCCGCCGAAGTCCGAAGGCAAGACGCAGCAGGTGGACCAGAAGGCGCAGGAGGATGCGCGGCAGGAAGCGGCCGAGCCGGAGCACCGCGGCTACACCTGAATTGCTCTACCCCGCGCGCCGCTGCGCCACCCGCAGCGCGGCGCAGAGGCGGGAGAAGGCGTACCAGAAGGGGCCATGGCCGATCGGCCCCTGCCCCGGCGCGGCATCCGGCCCCACCGGGTCGCCGCGGCGCAGCAGGCCGAGCCGCGCCTCGAACCGGCCGCGCATGTTTTCCAGGAAGGCGCCGGTGGCGCCCATGTACTGCTCCAGCAGTTCCGTCGCGATCTCGATCTCGGCGAGGGGGCGGCCCTCCATGGTCAGCACCTTCAGCCTGCGGCTGTCGGCGGCCAGGGCCAGATGCAGCCGGTGCAGCTCGGCCAGGTGGCGGGCGATGGAAAGGCGCGCCTCCCGCGCCAGGTCGCTGTCGGTCATGCGGCCAGCCTGCGCCGCGAAGGGTTGAGGCCGGGTTAACGCTTCCAGCCCCAGATCGCGAAGACCCGGTGCGGCACCACCAGCGGGTCCGCCGGGAAACGCGCATCCAGCAGGCCGGCAAGTTCCACATCGAAGCGCGCCACCGCCGCATCCTCCAGCGCGCCGCCGACGCCGGCCGAGGCACGGATGCGGCCGCGCCAATCCTCCCGCGTGTAGAGCGCCGGATGGTCGAAGCCGCCGAAGCCGAGATCCTGGAAGCCGGCGAGGGCCAGATCCGTCGCCCAGGCCGGGTAGAAGCCGGTGCCGCGGCCCATGCGCCAGCGCGGGTTGTGCGCCTCGATCAGGAATTCGGTGGCGTGCGCGACGTTGCCGGGCAGCGGAATCCAGTCGAAATGGCAGATCAGCAGCGCGCCACCGGGGCGCAGCACGCGCATGGCCTCGGCGCCGGCCAGGCCGCGGTCGAACCAATGCCAGGCCTGGCCGGCCACCACCAGGTCGAAGCTGGCCTCGGGCTGTTCCGTGCGCTCGGCGAGGCCCTCGGCGAAGCGGGCGCGGTCGGCGAGGCCCTCCGCGGCGGCCAGTCGCGTCGCGGCGGCCACCTGACCCGGCGCCGGGTCCAGGCCGAGCACGGTGGCGCCGCGTGCCGCCAGGCCGCGCGCCAGCGTGCCGGTACCGGTGCCGAGGTCGAGGGCCGCGATACCCGGGCGCAGCAGGGCGTGGTGCGCCATCAGGTCGTACAGGCCGGGCGGGAAGCCCTGGCGGTGGCGGGCATAATCGGCGCTGGTGCGGCTCCAATCCGGGTTGCTCATCGGCGGGTCTTCTCCAGCGCCCGAAGGTCCTCGGCAGTGTCCACGTCGCGCAGCCGGCGCAGCAGGGCAACCCGGTGGTTGCGGAAATTGGCCAGCGTATCGGCCAGGGCGTGTCTGGTAGACCAGCGCACCTTGGCGAAGGGCGTGGCCGGCCGCCGCGGGCCGAGCCCGACCAGCCAGTAGCCGCCATCCTCCGCCGGGCCGAACACCGCATCGGCGCGGCCAAGCGCCCGGAACGCCGCGGCGATGTCGGCGGCCCCCACCTCCGGAATGTCGCTGCCGACGATGACGACGCGCCGGTGCGGCCGCATCGCGCGGGCCATGCGCTGGCCGAGGCCGCCACGCCCCTGCGCCAGGATGGGCAGGCGGCGCGGCCAGCGCGCCCGCACCCGGTCCGGCGTGGCGGAGATGGCCGTGGCCCAGCGCCGGTCCCGCCCCACCGCGCCGAGCAGCGCCGCCAACTGCCCGCGATAGAAGCGCAGCGTCGCCATGGCGCCGATGCCCCGCGCCAGGCGCCGCTTGACGGTACCGAGGCGCGGCGCCCGCGCGAAGATCACCAGCTGGTCGCGCTTCATCCCCCGGTCTTGCCCCTGCCCTTGCCCGCATAGATCCGCGCGATGATGCGCGGCGGCACGCCGGCGAACCAGAGGCTGAGGCATAGGATGTTGCGCGCCGACCGCGCCAGGTAGCCATCCCGCCGCCACCGCGCCGCACTCGTCACCGCCGCCACCGGCAGGGCGCCAAGCCGGGCGCGGCCCAGGCGGCGGACCAGGTCCACATCCTCCATCAGCGGCAGCGGCCGCAGGCCGCCGACGCTGTCCAGCAGGTCCCGGTGGATCAGCAGCCCCTGGTCGCCATAGGGCAAGCCGAGGCTGCGGCAGCGCCAGGCGACGGCGCGTTCCAGGCGGCGCGCGGCCGGGGTGGCATCGTCAAGCGCAAAGCGGAAGTACCAGGCGCGGCCGGGCTCCTGCATCGCCCGCGCCACAGCCTCCGCCCACCCCGGCGCGAGGATGGTGTCCGCGTGCAACAGCAACAGCCAGGGGTTTTGGGCGGCGGCGATGCCGGTGGCGAGCTGGATGCCACGGCCACGCGGCGCGGCCAGGATGCGCGGCCCGGGGATTGCGGCGGTGCCATCGGTGCTGCCGCCATCGACCAGCAGGATCTCGGCGGGCACCTCCCCCAGCGCTTCCAGGGTCGCCGGCAGGGTGCCGGCGGCGTTCAGCGCGGGAATGACGACGGAAAGAGTGTCTATTCGCATTTTGTTCTTGACGGCAGGCCCCGCCGTGATCTCAATGAAAGCAGGAACAAACAGAGGACACGACGATGCCGGATGGGGGAGCCAATGCCATGCCTTCCTTGGCCCGCAAGGGCCGGGGTGCCGTCACCAATCCGGGCATCCGCTACGAGACGACGCGCACCGAGCTGCAGGACGATGGCTGGGGCACGCTGGCCGCGGAATTCGCCGACCTGCCGCCGCTGCCCACCACGCTGACGCGGGAGAGCGCCCGCAGCGCGCTGTCCTGGAACGACAGCCCGGATATCGGATTCGACCGCTCGCTGAACCCGTATCGCGGCTGCGAGCATGGCTGCATCTACTGCTACGCCCGGCCGGCGCATGCCTATGTCGGGATGTCGCCCGGCCTCGATTTCGAGACGCGGCTGATGTTCAAGCCGAACCTGCCGGAGCTGCTGGAGAAGGAGCTGTCGAAGCCGGGCTACGTGGCCAGGCCGGTGGCGCTGGGGGCGAATACCGACCCCTACCAGCCGGTGGAGCGCACGCTCGGCATCACGCGGCGGGTGCTGGAGGTGCTGGAACGCTTCGGCCATCCGGTCACCATCGTCACCAAGGGCGCGCTGGTGCTGCGCGACCTCGATATCCTGAAACGCCTGGCGGAACGCAACCTGGTGCATGTGTGCCTGTCCATCACCACGCTCGACATGAAGCTGGCGCGCGCGATGGAACCGCGCGCGGCCAACCCGCTGAAGCGCCTGGCGGCGGTGACGGAGCTGGCGAAGGCCGGCATCCCTGTCGGCGTGCTGGCGGCGCCGATGATCCCGGCGCTGAACGACATGGAGCTGGAGCGCATCCTGGAAGCCAGCGCCCGCGCCGGCGCCAGCCGGGCCGGCTACGTGCTGCTGCGCCTGCCGCTCGAGATCAAGGAGATGTTCGAGGCTTGGCTGGCCGAGCACCACCCCGACCGCGCCGCCCGCGTGCTGGCCCTGGTGCGGGAAACCCGCGGCGGGCGGCTGTACGATGCCCGCTTCGGCCAGCGCCAGACTGGGACCGGCCCCTATGCCGAATTGCTGGCGCAGCGGTTCCGCATCGCGTTGCGGCGCCATGGGCTCGGTGGACGCAGCACCGGCGGCGGCATGTCGGAAGGGCTGGATTGCAGCCAGTTCCAGCCGCCCCGCGCGCCCGCCCGGCAGTTGGAACTGCTGTAGCGTCACATGCGGCGGATCGGCACGCGGTCGGTCGTCATCCACGCCGGCCAGCCGATGAAGCGCTCGATCAGCACCAGCACCATCGCCAGCACCAACACGACGATCAGGATGCGCACATAGGTGCGGGATGGCGGATGGCGCCACCATTGCGCCATCCGCCACAGGATCCGCGTCAGCGGATCCATCAGCCGTTGGTCGGCACCCCGAGGCGCCGTGCCACCTGCAGGATGCTCTCCCAGGTATCCGGCTGCAGCGGCACGCCGTTGGCCAGGCGATCGGCGCGGGTCTGCGCCTCCTTGTCGCCCGGCGCCAGCACCGGCTGGTCCGCATTCGCCGGGCTGGTCTCCATCACCCAGTCGACATAGGCGCGGCCGGTCGCCTCGAATTCCGCCTGTGTGCCGAAATGCTTCGGCGAGACATAGAAGCTCAGCATCCCGTTGGCGATGCGCCCGCGCGCCTCGACGGGGCCGGAGGTGCCGCCGCCGGTCAGCGCGCCGGCCAGCATCTCGCACATGAAGGCAAGCCCGCTGCCCTTGTGCTCGCCGAAGGCGCGGATCGCGCCTTTTCCGTTGGAGGGGTTGCGCGGGCCGATCTGCGGGTAGTCGCCATACAGCGTGTGCGGATCGGCCGAGAGCGTGCCGTCCGGCTCGATCAACGCGTCATGCGGCAGCGCCTTGCCGCCGTTGGAGGCCACCAGCACCTTGCCCTCCGCCACCAGGGAGGTCGCGAAATCCAGGATCAGCGGCCGGCCCGGCAGCGGCACGCCGACGCTGAAGGGCGCGGTGGAGAAGCGCCGTTCCGTGCCGCCGAAGGGCGCCACCAGAACGCTGCCGGCGACGTTGACGAAGTGGACGGAGATCAGCCCCGCCGCGATCGCCTTTTCCGAATACTCGCCGACGCGGCCGATATGGCCGGCGTTGCGCAGGCCCACCACCGCGATGCCGTGTTGCAGGGCGCGGGCGATGCCGAGGTCCACCGCTTGCGGCGCCACCGTCTGGCCGAAGCCGAAATGCCCGTCCAGCAGCGCGAAGCAGCCGCCATCGGTGACGATCTCGGCCGTCTGTCCCTTCAGCACGAAGCCCGCTTCGAGCCACTCGACATAGCGCGGCACCCGCGCCACGCCGTGGCTGTCATGGCCCGCCAGATTGGCGCCCAGCAGGTGGGTGCTGATGCGATTGGCCTCCGCCCCATCGCACCCCGCGGCGCCGAAAATCTTCTCCACGACCTCTTCGAGCGCGGGCGCGGGGACGGTGACGTAGGTGGCGGCCATGGGGTTTCCTCGACTGACTTGGCCGCCAGTCTAGATCAGCCCCGCGCGCCCCGCCTACAGCACCCGGCCGCTTTCCGCGTCGATCAGGTGCATGTGGTTGAGGTCCGCGGCCAGTTGCAGGGGGCGGCCGGGCTCGGCCGGCGTGGTCGGGTCGATGCGGGCGCAGATCTCGGCGCCGTCCATCCACAGATGCACCAGGGTTTCCATGCCCATCGGCTCGATCACCTCCGGCATCACCTCGAACAGCGCGATGTTGTCGCGGTCAAGGTTCTTGGGCTCGGTCATGTGCTCCGGCCGCAGGCCGAACAGCGTCTCCCGCCCCACGGCGGATTGGTAGCGCGCGGTGCGCTCCGCCGGTACCGGGAAGACGGTGCCGTTGGGCAGCACGACGCGCAGGGCGCCGCTGCCATTCTCGACCCGGGCCGGCATGAAATTCATTGCCGGGCTGCCGATGAAGCCGGCGACGAAGCGCGTCTTCGGCGTGTGGTACAGCTCCTGCGGCGGGCCGACCTGCTCGATGACGCCGTGGTTCATGACCACCACGCGGTCCGCCAGCGTCATCGCCTCCACCTGGTCATGGGTGACGTAGACGGTGGTGGTGCGGACGGTCTGGTGCACCTTCTTGATCTCGGTCCGCATCTGCACGCGCAGCTTGGCGTCGAGGTTGGACAGCGGCTCGTCGAACAGGAACACCTTGGGGTCGCGCACGATGGCGCGGCCCATGGCGACGCGCTGCCGCTGGCCGCCGGACAGCGCCTTCGGCTTGCGCTGCAACAGCGGCTCGATGTCCAGGATGCGGGCGGCGTTGTTGACGCGGCGCGCGATCTCGTCCTTCGCGATCTTCCGCAGCGTCAGCCCGAAGGCCATGTTCTCGTACACCGACATATGCGGGTACAGCGCGTAGTTCTGGAACACCATGGCGATGTCGCGGTCGCGCGGCGGGATGTCGTTCACGACGGTGCCGCCGATCGCGATCTCGCCTGCCGTGATCTCCTCCAGCCCCGCGATCATGCGCAGCGTGGTGGACTTGCCGCAGCCGGAGGGGCCGACCAGGACGACGAACTCATGGTCCGCGATCTCCAGGTCGATGCCCTTCACCGCCTGCACGCCGCCTTCATAGGCCTTCACCACCTTGCGGACGGAAACCTGCGCCATAGGGAGCCCCTAGCCTTTCGTTGCGCCGGCGGTCAGCCCGGCGATGTAGTAGTCCATGAGGAAGGCGTAGACGACCACCGGCGGCAGCGCCGCGAGCAGCGCGCCGGCCATCAGCTGGCCCCAGGCGAAGGTGTCGCCGCGGATCAACTGGCTGACCACGCCGATGGTCAGCGGCATCTCGTCAGGCCGCGTGATGAAGGCGGTTGGATAGACGAAGGCCGCCCAGGATACGGTGAAGGCGAAGATGGTCGCCGCGATGATGCCGGGCAGGGCTACGGGGATGAAGATGCGGATCAGCATCTGCCACCAGCCGCAGCCATCGATCAGCGCCGCCTCGTCCAACTCCTTCGGGATGGAGGCGAAGTAGCCGATCATGATCCAGGTGCAGAACGGCACCGTCAGCGTCGGATAGACCAGCACCAGCCCCCAGGTGGAGTTCAGCAGGCCGAGCCCGCCGACGATCTGGTACAGCGGGATGAACAGCAGCGTGTCCGGCACCAGGTAGGTCAGGAACACGCCGGTGGCGAGCACCTGGCTGCCCCAGAACTTCATCCGCGCCAGCGCGAAGGCCGCGAGCACGGAGATGATCATGCTCAGCGCCACGACCAGCACCGTCACCTTGATGCTGTTCCAGAAGAAGCCGCGGAACATCGGGTCGCCGATCAGCGCGGTGTAGTTCTCGAGCGTCGGCGACTTGACGATCCAGGGGTTGCCGCCGAGGTCGGCGACCTCCGCGCTGGTCTTAAGGCTGGTCAGGAACATGTAGAAAGGCGGCGCCAGCATGATGATCGCGGCGATCACCAGCGAGACATAGGCCACGATCAGCGCCCAGCGGCGCTCCTTGCGCAGCGACCCGGCCCGGCCGAACTCGGTCAGGCCCGTGCGTTTGACGGCGGTGGCGGACATCAGGCCTCCTGCTGGTTGCGGCGCGTCACGCCGCGCAGGACGAAGAAGGCGATGACGGCGAGGATCGGGAACATGAACAGCGAAACCGCGGCGCCGCGCGGGATGTTCCCCGACAGCACGCCGACCTGGAAGGCATAGCTCGCAAACACATGCGTCAGGTCGCGCGGGCCGCCATTGGTCAGCACGCGGACGATGTCATAGTTCGCGAAGGTCACGATCAGGCTGAACAGCACGGTGATGGAGATGATGTTCCGCATCATCGGCAGCGTGATGTAGCGCAGCCGCTGCCAGGACGTGGCGCCATCGATCATCGCCGCCTCATACAGTTGCTCCGGCACCGATTTCAGCGCGGCCAGGTACATGATCATGAAGAAGGGCGCGCCGTACCAGACGTTGACGATGATGACGGAGATCCGCGCCCACCACGGCTCGCCCAGCCAGGGCACCGCCGGCACCGCGAAGATCGCCAGCACGTAGTTGATCGAGGAGTAGGATGGCTCGAACATCCACCACCAGCCGAGCGTCGACAGCGCCGGCGGGATCACCCAGGGCACCAGCAGCATGCCGCGCCACTTGCGCTGCCCCTTGGTCGGCAGGTGATGCAGCATGTGGGCCAACCAGAAGCCGATCAGCGCCTTCAGGATCACCGCGGTGACCGCGAAGAACATCGACTGGAAGATCACCATCCTGAAGGTTTCGGATTCCAGCAGGATGTCGAAGTTCGTCAGCCCGATGAACTCTGTCATCCGCCGGTTCAGCGTCGACAGGTAGATGGCGTAGCCCGCGGGCCAGACCACCAGCCCGCCGATGATGGCGATCAGCGGCAGCGTCATCAGGAAGGCCACGGTGGATCTCTGCCGCGCGAAGCGCTTCAGGGACCCGCCGCCGGCCGCAGCACGCTGCATCGGGATGGTCGAACCGTCGGCCATGCGGCCTCCTCCTCAGCCGTGACGCAAATCCCGGGGCGCGCGCGCGCCCCGGGCAAGTCCGTCAGCCGCCGCGGCGCATGTTGTTGATCTCGCGCTCAAGCCAGCCGAGCGCCTGGTCCATCGACTCGCCGCCCTGCGCGACGCGGGCGATGACCTTGGTGTTCATCGCCTGGATATACAGCTGGCTTGCCAGTTCCGGCGGGGCCGGGGCGAAGGCGATCGACGCCGTCGCCTGGTGGTGCGGCTTCAGCGGATAGTTGAAGATCGTGCCGACCGGCGGGCCTTCGCGCTCCCACACCGGGAAGTTGCTCATGCTCGCGAAGGGCGGGATGTCGTAGCCGCCGCTGCGGTTGGTGGTGGCCTCCGCCGCCTCGCGGGAGGAGATGAATTCCAGGAAGGACTTCGCCGCGCCCTTGTTGCGGCCGAAGGCCCAGATGCCGGTGGTCCAGGGCAGGTAGGCGATGAAGCGCCCCTCCGGCCCGGCCGGCATCGGGATGGTCCAGCACTGTTCGGCCACCTGCGGCGCGTCGCGCTTGGCCACCGCCCAGGCGGAAGGCGGGTTGAACACCAGGGCGGAGCGGCCGGAGATCAGCGCGCGGTTGTTGCTGCCATCGTCCCAGGCCCAGACGTCGTTCGGCAGGAACTTGCTGATCTTCACCGCCATGTCGATGGCGGAGCGCAGCTTGGCATTGTTGCGGATGGTGGGGTTGCCGCGCGCATCCGTCATCGCCGCGCCATAGGACAGGAACAGCGCACCGACCCAGTCCACGGCATCGGTGAACTGGCCCATCGGCAGGCCGAAGGGCACGCCGGCGGCGTGGCACTTCTCCGCGGCCATCAGGAAGGTGTCCCAGTTCCAGTTCTCGGCACCGGGGCCACGCTCGGCCTTCGCCGGCCACATGGCGCGCACATCGATGCCGGCATGCTGCTGCATCAGGTCGAAGCGCACGCAGGCCGGCTTGTTCTGGGTGCCGGAGGTCGCCGGCACGCCACGCCAGGCGCCATCCCGCTTGGCCAGGAATTCCGCCACCGGGTTGATCGGGCCGTGCGCTGCGATCAGCTTGGCGATCAGGTCGTCCACCGGCTCCAGCTGGTCGGCATAGGCGCCGATGTCCCACGGGCCGAGCGAGATGCCGTCATGGCCGCTGCGGGCCTGGGCCTGCGCGGCGGCGGTCAGCTGCAGCTGGTTGCCGGTGGTGTTGATGAAGTCCAGCGTCAGGTTGACGCGGTTGGCTTCCGCCCATTGCCGGCCCAGCACCTGCAGGGCCTCGTTGCTGCCGGGCACCCAATGGTCCCAGAAGGCAAATCGGAGGTTGCCGCCGGTGCCCTGCGCGAAGACCGTCGGCGCGGCGAGCGTGGTTCCCGCCGTCAGCGCCGCGCCCGCGCGCAGCACGTCGCGCCGGTTCATTCCCTGGACCATCCCTGTTCTCTCCTGCCCTTGGTACCGGTCGTTTGCCGACCGTGCGTGGTTGCGGTCGGAAGGTTAGGCATCCGGACGCGCCCCTAGCAAGCCCGATGGTATGCGGCGCGCGCCATGATGATCCCGATGATGCGCGGCGCGCGCCGCGATGATGCGCGGCCGCATGGAACAGATTGGGACCGCCCCTCGTTCTGTTGCGGCACGCCGGAGGGGGGACATCCATGGCCGAGCCTGAGTCGGTGACCGAGATCGGTCGCCTGCCGTTGATGGAGGAGGTCCCGCGCATCCTGCGGCGCCGCCGCGTCACCGGCGGCGTGCGGGTCTCGGTGACGACCACGGAAGCGCCGGGCGAGGTCCACACCACCCGCCGGAGCCGGCTGGTGGAGGTCGAGCGGGTGCCGGTGGACCAGGAGGTCGAGTCCCCGCCGCCGGTCCGGCAGGAGGGCGACCTGGTGATCGTCCCGGTGCTGGAGGAACGGCTGGTGGTGGTCCGCCGCCTGGTGGTGACGGAGGAGGTCCGCTTCCGCCTGACGGTGGAGGAGGAGCCGGTGACCCTGTCCCTGCCCCTGCTGCGCCAGGACGTGTCCGTCACCCGCCTGCCACCGCCCGATGCGACAGCCTTCGACGATAGAACAGCACATCACGGAGACCAGCTTATGCAACGCACGCTGACCGCCATGTTCGACACCCGCGCCGAAGCCGAGCGCGCCGCCGAGACCCTGCGCGGCCTCGGCCTCGGCGCCGAGAACATCCGCATGCACCAGGCCGAGGCCGGCAGCGGCCAGGGCGGCACCGTCGCCACCTCCGCCGCGGACCGGCGCGAGGATCGCGGCTTCTTCGGCGCCATCGCGGACCTGTTCATGCCCGATGACGACCGCGCCACCTACAGCGAGGGCCTGCGCCGCGGCTCGACGCTGCTGCTGGCCGAGGTGGACGAAGGCCGGATGCACCAGGCGATGGACGCCATGGAAGCCGCCGGCGCCGTGGACCTGGATGCGCGGGAGGCCGATTGGCGCCAGCAGGGCTGGAGCGGCGGCTCGATGGCCGGCATCAGCTCCGGCTCGGTCGAATCCTCGCTGGTGATGCCGGATACGGATGCGCGCACCGGGGTCGATACCGGCATTCCCGCGCAGGGTTCCAGCGGGGTCGTCACGGGCGACCCGCATTCCGCCTACGGCGCGACGGCGGCCGGTGGCGGCCATGCCACGACCCCGGCGACGGGGACCGAATCCACCACCAGCCAGGACCTGCAAGGCGAGCAGCGCATCCCGATGGCGGAGGAGCGCCTGCGCGTCGGCAAGCGCGAAAGCCATGCCGGCCGCGTCCGCGTCCGGTCCTATGTCGTCGAGACGCCGGCCGAGGAGCAGGTGACGCTGCGCGAGGAGCATGTGCACGTCCAGCGCGTGCCGGCCGACCGTGCCGCCACCGCCGATGAGGCGAACCTGTTCAAGGACCGCGTCATCGAGGCCGAGGAAAGCACCGAGGAAGCCGTGGTGCGGAAGGACGTCCGCGTGACCGGCGAGGTGGTTGTCAACAAGGAGACCACCGAGCGCACCGAGACGGTGCATGACACCGTGCGCCGCACCGAGGTGGACGTGGACGAGAACGCCGCCGCCAACGACCCGGCCCGCCGCGACCGCACCGGCCGCGCCGGCTGAACGAGTTGGCCCCGGTCGGGATTGACCCTCGGGATTGACCCGTCGGGATTGACCCTTCGGGATTGACCGGGGCCGCCCTGCCGCGAGACCATCCGCGGCATGGACACTCAGGCCTTCGACGTTCTCGTCATCGGCGCCGGCATCGCCGGCGCCACCGCCGCCGCGCATTGCGCTGCCGATGGGCGCCGCGTGGCGCTGATGGAGGCGGAGGAGACCGCCGGCTACCACAGCACCGGCCGGTCCGCCGCCATCTGGATCCAGAACTACGGCCCGCCGGATGTGCGGCGCCTGTCCGCCGCCTCCCGCGCCTTCTTCGCCAGCCCGCCGCCAGGTTTCGCCGGCGCGCCGCTGTTGGCGCAGCGGCCGGTCGTCACCATCGCGCCGGCCGACCAGGCGGCGGCGATGCAGGCCCTGCTCGACAGCGGCGAGGGGCTGGAGCCGATCAGCCTCGCCGAGGTCATCGCCATGGGCCCGCCGCTGCGGGCGGATTACGCGGTGTCCGCCGCCATCGAGCGCGATGCCTTCGACATCGACGTGGCCGCCCTGCATGCCGGCTTCCTGAAGCAGGCGCGCGCCGCCGGCGGCGTGCTGGCGCTGCGCGCGCGGGCCGGGCGCATCTGGCACGACAAGGGCCACTGGCATGCGGAGGCCCGGGGCAGCGGGGCCGGCGGCGCCGTGTTCCGCGCGCCCGTCCTGGTCAACGCCGCCGGCGCCTGGGGCGACGAGGTGGCGGTGCTGGCGGGGCTGCGGCCGATCGGCCTGCAACCGAAGCGGCGCACGGCGCTGATCATCGACCCCGGCGCGCATGCCGATGGGATTGATTGCGCCAACTGGCCGCTGGTCGGGGATGCCGCGCATGGCTGGTACGTGCGGCCGGAGGCGCGGCGCAAGCTGATGGTCTCCCCTGCCGACGAGACCGACATGCCGCCGCATGACGTGCAGCCGGACGAGATCGACGTCGCAATCGCCGTCGACCGCATGCAGCAGGCGCTGGATATCCCGGTGCACCGGGTGGAACACCGCTGGGCCGGGCTGCGCAGCTTCACCCCGGACCGCAGCCTGGCCATCGGCTTCGATGCCCAGGCGCCCGGGTTCCTGTGGATGATCGGCCAGGGCGGCTACGGCATCCAGACCTCGCCCGCGGCGGGGCGGCTGGTCGCCGGGCTGGTCGCCGGGCAGGTGCCGGCGGACCTGCTGCCGGTCGTGCCGATGGTGGACCCGAACCGCTTCACGAAGGTGCCGGCATGAGGCTCCCGACGCATGACGACGTCCGCGCCGCCGCGGCGCGAATCTCGGGCAAGATCATCCGCACGCCGATGCTGCGCCACCGCCTGCTGGACGAGATGACCGGCGGCACCATCCTGGTGATGCCGGAGCCCTTGCAGCGCACCGGCAGCTTCAAGCTGCGCGGCGCCACCAACGCGGCGCTTCGCATGACGGAGGCCGCACGCGCGGGCGGCGTGGTGACGCATTCCTCCGGCAACCACGGCCAGGCGGTGGCCTGCGCGGCGGCGATGCTCGGCATGCGGGCGCTGGTGGCGATGCCGAAGGATGCGCCCGCCATCAAGGTGGAAAGCACCCGGCGCTGGGGCGCGGAGCTCACCTTCTTCGACCGCAGCACCACGGACAGGGAGAAGCTGGCGGAGCAACTGGCGGCGGAGCGTGGCGGCACCGTGCTGCCGCCCTTCGACCACCCGGATGTCATCGCCGGCCAGGGCACGCTGGCGCTGGAGCTGATCGAGGACGCGGCGGCGGCCGGCCTTTCGCTGGAGGCACTCGCCGTCTGCACCGGCGGCGGCGGGCTGATCGCCGGCTGCGCCCTGGCGGCCGAGGGCGCCTCGCCGTTGACGAAGATCTGGGCGGTGGAGCCGGAGGGCTGGGACGATACGCGGCTGTCGCTGGAAGCCGGAAAGCGCGTCGCCAATGATGGCCAGGGCCCGACGCTGTGCGATGCGCTGCTGTCGATGCGCCCGGGCGCGCTGACCTTCGCGGTGAACCAGCCGCGCCTGGCCGGTGCCGTGGTGGTGACGCGGGCCGAGGTTTTTCGCGCCATGCGCTTCGCCTTCGAGCACCTGAAGATCGTCGCCGAACCCGGCGGCGCCGTGGCGCTGGCCGCGGTGCTGGCCGGCAAGGTTCAGGTCCGCGACCGTACCGTCGGCCTCGTGATCAGCGGCGGCAACGTCGACCCGGCGGTGTTCGCGGAGGCGCTGGCGGCCTGAGCCGGCGGTCAAGGATTTACATTGCCTTCCGCGACCGCGGCTGGAATCCTCCGCCGCGACCCGGTCGAGAACCCCTCCCCCATGGCCCGTCCGCTGATCGGGCGCAGCATCCGCCGCCTGCGCATGGAACAAGGGCTGACGCAGCAGGCCCTGGCGCTGCGGCTCGGCATCTCGCCCAGCTACCTGAACCTGATCGAGCACGACCAGCGCCCGGTCACCGCCAGCCTGCTGATCAAGCTCGGCCAGGTGCTGCGGGTGGACCTCGCGGCGCTGTCCGGCACCGGCGAGCGCCAGACCGAGGCCGGGCTGCGGGAAGTGCTGTCCGACCCGCTGCTGGGGCTGGAGGAGGTGCCGGAGGCGGAAATCGCCGCCATGGCCGCCAGCGCGCCGCAGGCCGCGCGCGCCATGCTGGCGCTTTACCGCGCCTGGCGGGTGGCGCGGGAGGATGCCTCCGGCCTCGCCCTGCCGAGCGGCCGCCGCCTGCTGCTGCCGAACGAGGAGGCGCGCGACTTCTTCCACGACCGCGCCAACCATTTTCCTGAACTGGAACAGGTGGCGGAGGACATCGCAGGCGAGCTGCGCGCGGCGCCGGCCGAGATGAACCACGCGGTGGCGGAGCGGCTGCGGCGGACGCATGGCGTCACGGTTGCCGTCGGGCGGCTGGACGGCGCGCTGCGGCGCTACGACCCGGCGCTGCGGCGGCTCGACCTGTCCGAATCCCTGCCGCGCGAAAGCCGCGGCTTCCAGATGGCCTTCCAGCTCATGCTGCTGGAGGCGCGGGAGGCGGTGGAGGCGGTGGCGGCGCCGGCCGAACTGTCCTCCGCCGAGGCGCGCGCCCTGGTCCGCATCGGCCTGCTGAACTACGCCGCGGCGGCACTGCTGATGCCCTACGCGCCCTTCCTGGCCGCGGCACGGGACTTGCGGCACGAGGTGGAGGCGATGGCCTCCCGCTTCGGCGTGTCCTTCGAACAGGCGGCGCACCGCTTGTCCACGCTGCAACGCACCGATGCGCGCGGCGTGCCGTTCTTCTTCCTGCGCGTCGACCCGGCGGGCAACGTGGACAAGCGCTTCTCGGCGGCCGGCTTTCCCTTCGCCCGCTTCGGCGGGTCCTGCCCGAAATGGATCGTCCACCAGGCCTTCGCCACGCCCGCCGTCACCCGCGTGCAGGTGGCGCAGTTGCCGGATGGCGCGGCGTTCCTGTGCTTCGCGCGCGCCATCGCCGCACCCACCACGCACTGGGGCGAACCGGCGCCGGTGCATGTGGTGGCGATGGGCTGCGACCTGTCCCGCGCGGCGGAGGTGGTCTATGCCGATGGCCTGGACCTGGGGCGCGCCGTGGTCGGCATCGGCCTGTCCTGCCGGCTGTGCGAGCGCAGGGAATGCCGCAGCCGCGCCTTCCCGCCGCTGGAGCACCGATTGAACCTCGACCCGAACGAGCACGGCGCCAGCCCCTGGCGCTTCGAGCCGACGCGCCGGATTTAGCCAGCGCTTAACCGCCCTCCGGTAGTCTCCGACCCGCGCCGCATTTCCGGGGCGCCTTGGGCGGAGCTGCATGGCGAAGGGTGGCAAGGGCGGCGCGACGATTGTCATCAAGCGCATCGAGGAGGGCGGGCACGGCCACCATGGCGGTGCCTGGAAGGTCGCCTATGCCGATTTCGTCACGGCGATGATGGCCTTCTTCCTGCTGATGTGGCTGCTGAACGCGACGACGGAGGAACAGCGCCGCGGCCTCGCCGACTATTTCGCGCCGAGCAACGTGATGGGCCGGAACCAGACCGGCGCCGGCCAGCCCTTCGGCGGCCGTACACCGAACGAGACCGCGCAGGTGACGCAGAATGCCGGCGCCATCCGCCTGCAGCACGGCCCGGTGCCGGTGCTGGAGGATGTCGAGGTGGAGGAGGAGGTGCCGACCGTCGCGCGCCCCGTGCCGCGGCGCGAGGGCCCGGAGGGCGAGGATGAGGAGGCCGAGCTGCGCCGCATCCGCCAGGCGCGCGCCGACCTTCCCCCCGGCGATGCCGACCCGCGCGAGATGCAGCGCCTGGCCCAGCAACAGGTTGGGGCCGATGCGCGGGCGCTGACCGACGCCGCGCTGCGCGCCGAACACCAGCGGCGGGAACGCGAAGCCTTCGAGCGCGCGGCGGAGGAGATCCGCGCCGCGGTGGCGGAGGATCCGCTGCTGGCGGAACTGGCGCAGCAGCTTCTGGTGGAGCAGGTGCCGGAGGGGCTGCGCATCCAGTTGCTGGACGCCGACCGGCAGCCGATGTTCGCGCTCGGCGGCAGCGCGCCGAACGATCGCGCACGCGGCCTGCTGGCGCGCGTGACGCAGGTGGTGGCGCGGCTGCCGAACGAGATCGCGGTGGCCGGCCACACCGACGCCACGCCGTTCCGCGGCGGCGGCGATCGCTCCAACTGGGATCTGTCGGCGGAACGCGCCAACGTCACGCGCCGGCTGCTGACGGAAGCCGGCCTGCCGGTGGCACGCATCCGCAGCGTCACCGGCAATGCGGAACGCGACCTGCTGCTGCCGGAGACGCCGAACGCGGCGGCCAATCGCCGCGTCTCCATCACGCTGCTGCGGGAAAATCCACCCGTGCCGCAGGCAGGATCGGCGCCGCAGGCCAGACCCGCGCCGCAGGCACGAACCGCACCGCAGGTGGCCGCGCCATGACGACGATCGGGGGCCTGGTCTTCCTGCTGGCCATGGTGTTCGGCGGCTACATGATCGCCGGCGGCAAGTTCGGCATCATCCTGAAGTCGCTGCCCTATGAGATGATGATGATCGGCGGCGCCGCGATCGGCGCCTTCGTGATGGCGAACAGCGTCGCCGGCATCAAGCACACGCTCGGCGGCTTCGGGAAGATCCTGAAGGGGGAACGCTTCCACAAGCACGAATACGTCGACCTGCTGTCGATGCTGTACTGGTTCGTGCGGCTGGCCCAGACCAAGGGCGCGATGGCGCTGGAGGCGCATATCGAGAAGCCCTCGGAAAGCCCGGCCTTCCAGAAATTCCCGAAGATCATGGCGGACAAGATCGCGGTGGCGATGATCTGCGACTACCTGCGCATGGTCGGCATGAACGCCGACGATCCGCACCAGATCGAGGACATCATGTCCAAGGAGTTGAAGAAGGTGCGGGCGGAGGAACTGCACGTGGCGCACACCTTCCAGACCACGGCGGATGCGCTGCCGGCGCTCGGCATCGTCGCCGCCGTGCTCGGCGTCATCAAGACCATGGCCAGCATCGATTCTCCGCCGGCCGTGCTCGGCGGCATGATCGGCGGCGCGCTGGTCGGCACCTTCCTCGGCATCCTGCTGGCCTATGGCGTGATGGGGCCGATGGCGTCGCGGCTGAACGGCGTGATCGAGGAGGATTGCAAATACTACGAGGTGATCCGCGCCGTGCTCGTCGCCCACCTGCACGGCAATGCGCCGCAGGTGGCGGTGGAGGCCGGGCGCAAGGCCGCACCCTCGCATTCCATGCCGAGCTTCGCCGAACTCGAGGAGGCGTTGCAGAGCCTGCAGATCGGCTAGAGCATTTTCAAGTCAGGCGGATACGCCTGACGACTCGGAAAATGCGCCAAATCAACAGCTAGGGCGGATTCACCTGTGCATGGCACAGGTGAAATCCGCCCTAGGCTGGGCTTGCCGCCCGCCGCGAAGGGCGCGAAAAAATTTGCGGGGCCGGTGGCGGGCCGGGATGCCAGGGGTTTCAGCGCGATGCCCGCCGCGCCGCATCCGATGCGGCAACCCCGTCGCGCAGGATGACTTTTTGTCGCCCTGGTTGTTCTTGATTTGTTCGGATCGCTCGGCCATCGTCGGCGCGATGCAGCCTGTCGAGACTCCTCCTCCTCCGCCGGATTCGGCCCCGCTCGACCAGGCGGCGGTGCTGGCCGCGCTGCGTGCGCGCGTGGCGCGGCTGGAGGGTGGTGGCCGCGCCCGGCATGGCGTGGCGCCGGTGCCGGTGTGCGACGGCATCGCGCTGCCCGGCGGCGGGCTGGCGCGCGCCGCGATGCATGAGGTGGCCGGCACCAGCCCCGGCAGCGCCGCCGCCTTCTGCGCCATGCTGCTGGCCCGCAGCGGCGGCACGGTGCTGTGGATCGCCACCGACCGGGACGAATTGCAGGCCTGGCCGCCCGGCCTCGCCCGCTGCGGCCTGTCGCCGGCCAATTTGGTGCTGGTGCGGGCGGAACGCTGGTCGGATGCGCTGTGGGCGATGGAGGAGGCGCTGCGCTGCCCCGCCGTCACCGGCGCGCTGCTCGCCACGGGGTGGGAGGCGCCGGCCCGGCTGGACCTGACCGCGACCCGCCGCCTGCAACTGGCCGCCGAGACCGGCGGCGCGCTCGGCCTGGTGCTGCGGCCGGACCTGCCGAACCCGGACCCCAGCGCCGCGGCGACGCATTGGCGGGTCGCGCCGCTGCCCTCCGGCGGCGCCGGGCATGGGCTGGAAGATCCGCGCTGGCAGCTGGAATTGCTGCGCGCGCGCGGCGGCAAGCCGGGCGGGCCATGGTCCGTCACCTGGCGCGCCGCCTCCGGCGCGCTCGACCTGGAGGAGACGGAGGTGTCGGCCGAACCGACCCGCACCCGGCGCGCCCGGAGATGATGGCAAGCGCCGACCTGCAGACGCTGGAGGCGGCTGAGGCGCCGAATGGCGCCCGCCGCAAGTGCGTGATGCCGCAGGCATGCCTTCGGCATGACGAGCCAAGGGCGCGGAGCGCCCGCCGGCGCCTGAGGTGGACATGACTCGCCGCTTCCTGGCGCTGCATTTGCCGGACCTGGCCATCGCGCGGCTGCGGCGGGCGGAGCCGGACCTGCCGGAGCGTCCGCTGGCGACCTGGGAGGCCATCGGCAGTCGCCGCCTGCTGGTCGCCGTGGACGCCGCCGCCGCGGAACTCGGGCTGAACCCGGGCCAGGCGCTGGCCGATGCCCAGGCCATCGCGCCCGATTTGCTGCTGCGCCCCGCGGCGCGGGAGGCCGATGCGTGCGCGCTGCGCGCCCTGGCGCTGTGGGCGCGCCGCTACACGCCGCTCGCGGCGGTTGATCCGCCGGAGGGGCTGATCCTCGACATCACCGGCTGCGACCATCTGTGGGGCGGGGAGGCCGCGCTGCTGGCCGATGCGCTGGCGCGCCTGCGCCGTGCCGGGCTGGCACCGCAGGGCGCCGTGGCCGGCGCCGCCGCCACCGCCGCCGCCCTGGCCCGCGCCCGCACGGACAACCCCATCGCCGCGTCCGGCATCGAGCCGGCGCTGGCCGCGCCGCTGCCGCTCGGCCCGGCGCTGCGGCTGGATGCGGCGATGCGGGAGGATCTGGCGCGACTCGGCCTGCGCCGGGTGCGGGATCTGCTGGACCAGCCGCGCGGCCCGCTGGCGCGGCGCTTCGGCCAGAAGCTGCTGGACGCGCTGGACGCGGTCACCGGCCGCCGCCCGCACGCCATCCAGCCGGTGCTGCCGCCGCCCGACCTCGCCTCCGCGATCGAATTGCTGGAGCCGATCGTGACCCGGCCGGCGATCGAGGCCGCGCTCGACCGGCTGCTGGCCGACCTGGCCGAGACGCTGCGCCGCACCGGCCGCGGCGTGCGCCGGCTGTCGCTGCTGGCCTGGCGGGTGGATGGGGTGGTGCAGGACATCACGATCGGCACCGGCCAGCCGACCCGCGACCCCGCGCATCTGCGGCGGCTGTTCGCGGACCGGCTGGAAAAGCTGGAACCCGACCTCGGCTTCGAACGCATGGCGCTGGAGGCCCAGGCGACGGACCCGATGCAGGCCGGCAGCCAGATCAGCCTCGGGATCGGGGCGCGGCGGGAAGAAGCCGTGCTGCTGGCGCAGCTGCTGGACCGGCTGGGCCAGCGGCTGCGCGTGCATCGCGTGGCGCCGCTGGCCAGCCACTGGCCGGAACGCAGCGTCATGGCGCTGGACCCGCAGGCCACGCCGCCGGAGCCGCCGCCCGGCTGGTCCCGCCCCGATTCGCCGGTGCTGCGCCTGCGCCGGCCGCTGGCGCTGGAGGTGGTGGCGCTGCTGCCGGATGCGCCGCCGGCGCAACTCCGCTGGCACGGCGCGGCGCATCGCGTGCTGCGGGCGGAGGGGCCGCGGCGGCTGGAGCCGGAATGGTGGCGCCTGCCGCATGGCTACCGGCGGGACGGCTACCGGGTGGAGCTCACCTGCGGCATGCGGCTGTGGGTCTGCCGTGGCGGCGCCGAATCCGCCTGGCGGCTGCATGGCCATTTGCCGTGACAGGCTACGCCGAACTCGCCGCACGCTCGCATTTCTCCTTCCTCGACGGCGCCTCGCATCCGGCGGAGCTGGCGCAGGCGGCGGCGGCGCTGGGGCTGGCGGGGCTCGGCCTGTGTGACACCAACAGCCTGGCCGGCGTGGTGCGCGGCCATGTCGCGGCGAAGGAAGCCGGGCTGCGCTTCGCGGTGGGCTGCCGGCTGGTGCTGTCGGATGGCACCGCATGGCTCGCCTGGCCGACCGACCGCGCCAGCTATGGAAGGCTGACGTCGCTGCTGTCGCACGGCCGGATGCGGGCGCCGAAGGGCGGATGCGCGCTGGTTCGGGAGGATCTGTTCGAGGCGGCGGAGGGGCTGGTGCTGGCGGCCATCGCGCCTGATGCCGCGCAATGGCAGGCGGATGCCGCGGCATTGCACGGCAAGCTGGCACTGCCGCTGCTGCTCGCGGCGTCCTGCCCCTATGCCGGCGACGACCAGCAAAGGTTGGATGCTCTCGCGGGCATAGCCGGCGATTCGCTGCTGGCCATCGGCGACATCCGCTACCACCACCCGGCGCGCCGCCGCCTCGCCGACGTACTGAGCGCGATCCGCCTGCGCACCACCGTCGATGCGCTGGGCCATGCGGCGGAGCCGAATGCGGAGCGCCATCTGAAATCCCCCGCCGAGATGGCGCGGCTGTTCGCGCGCCACCCGCAGGCGCTGGCCAACACGCTGCGCGTGCTCGACGCCAGCGCCGGCTTCTCGCTCGACCAGCTGCGCTACGAATACCCCGACGAGGTGATGGAGCCCGGCCGCACCGCGCAGCAGACGCTGGAGGCGCGGGTGGCGGCGGCGTTGGCGACGCAACCCTTCGGCCGGTCCGCCAACATCCGCGCCCGTGTCGCGCATGAACTGGAGCTGATCGGCCGGCTTGGCTACGCGCCGTATTTCCTGACCGTGCATGAGATCGTGGCCTTCGCGAAGCGGGAGAAGATTCTCTGCCAGGGCCGTGGCTCGGCGGCGAATTCCGCGGTCTGCTACGTGCTCGGCATCACCGCCGTGGATCCCGACAAGCACGACCTGCTGTTCGAGCGTTTCGTCTCCGCCAGCCGCGGCGAGCCGCCCGACATCGACATCGACTTCGAGCATGAGCGGCGCGAGGAGGTGATCCAGCATTTGTACGAACGCTACGGCCGCCACCGCGCCGCGATCTGCGCCACCATCATCCGCTACCGCGCCCGCAGCGCCATCCGCGAAGTGGGCCGCGCCATGGGGCTGACGGAGGATGTGACGGCGCGCCTCGCCAAGGCGAGCTGGGGCCCGGGGCGGGAGCTGGATTTGCACCAGCTTGCCGCCAGCGAGGGGCTGGATGTCGGCGATCCGCGCCTGGCGATGACGCTGGAACTGGCGGAGGAATTGCAGGACGTGCCGCGCCACGCGGCCACGCATGTCGGCGGCTTCGTCATCACGCGCGGGCCGCTGACCGAACTCGCCGTGGTGACCAATGCGGCGATGGAAGACCGCACCGTGCTGGAATGGGACAAGGACGACATCGACGCGCTCGGCATCCTGAAGGTGGATGTGCTCGGCCTCGGCATGCTGTCCTGCATCCGTCGCGCCTTCGCGCTGTTGCGCCAGCATCGCGGCCTCGACTACGCGCTGGCGACGCTGCCGCCGGATTGCCCGGCGACCTACGCCATGCTGCGGCGCGCGGATTCCGTCGGCGTGTTCCAGGTGGAAAGCCGGGCGCAGATGAACATGCTGCCGCGACTGAAGCCGGAGAAATTCTACGACCTGGTGATCCAGGTCGCCATCGTCCGACCGGGGCCGATCCAGGGCGACATGGTGCATCCCTATCTGCGCCGGCGGCAGGGGATCGAGGTGCCGGAGTATCCCTCCCCCGCGCCGCCGCATCCGCCAGACGAATTGCAGAAGGTGCTGGAGAAGACGCTGGGCGTGCCGTTGTTCCAGGAACAGGCGATGAAGCTCGCCATCGTCGCCGCCGGCTTCACGGCGGATGAGGCCGACCTGCTGCGCCGCGCCATGGCGACCTTCAAGATGACCGGCGGCGTGGCGAAGTACCGCGACAAGCTGGTCGCCGGCATGGTCGGCCGCGGCTACCGGCAGGAGTTTGCCGAGCGCGTGTTCAGCCAGATCGAGGGCTTCGGCAGCTACGGCTTTCCCGAAAGCCACGCCGCCAGCTTCGCGCATCTCGTCTATGCGTCGTCCTGGATCAAATGCCACCACCCCGCGATCTTCGCCTGCGCGCTGCTGAACAGCCAGCCCATGGGCTTCTACGCCCCGGCGCAGATCGTCCGCGACGCGCGCGAGCACAATGTCGAAATCCGCGCGGTGGACGTGAACGCCAGCGAATGGGACTGCACGCTGGAACCTGGCGCCACCGGCTTCGCGCTGCGGCTCGGCCTGCGGCTGGTGACGGGGCTGGCGGAGGAGGAGGCGCAGGCCATCGTCGCAGCGCGGGAGGCGCGCAACGGCGCGCCCTTCACCTCGGTCGAGGACCTCGCCTGGCGCAGCGGCGCGGGCAAGCGGGCGCTGAACAACCTGGCCGCGGCGGATGCCTTCGCAGGTGCGGGGCTGGTGCGGCGCGACGCGGCCTGGGATGCGCGCGGCGTGCCCTCCGGCCCGCGCGACCTGCCGCTGTTCGCCATCGCGCAGGACTCCGTGGCGGCGGCGCTGACGGACGAGGCGCCGATGCTGCCGGAGCCGGTCGCGAAACTGCCGGCGCATACGGAAGGCGAGGCGGTGGTGGGCGACTACCTCGCCACCGGGCTGACCTTGCGCCGGCACCCGCTGGCGCTGCTGCGGCCGCGCCTCGACGCGCAGGGCTGCGACGACACGCGCCGGCTGGAGGCCGCGCGCGCCGGCACGCGGCTTCGCCTGCCCGGCCTGGTGCTGATGCGCCAGCGGCCGGGCTCCGCCAAGGGCGTGGTGTTCCTGACCATCGAGGATGAGTTCGGCGTGGCGAACCTCGTGGTGTTCCAGGATGTCGCGGCGCGCGACCGCGCCGCGCTGGTCGCCGGCCGCCTGCTGCTGGCGGAGGGCGTGCTGGAACGCGAGGACACCCATGCGGAAATCCCCATCCTGCACGTCATCATCCGCCGCCTGACCGACTGGTCCGGGCTGCTGGACGCGCTGCCGCAAGCGGAAGGCAGCTCCGCCTGGGCCGAGCGCAACATCGGCCGCGCCGACGAGGTGCGCCGGCCGGACCCCGGCGCCCGCGCGCCGAAGAAGGCGCGGCTGCCCGCCAGCCGGGACTTCCGGTGAACGAAACGAACCCCCGCCGCCCATCGGCGGCCTTGCCCGCCCGCCCGGCGCGGCGCCAGGATGCCGCCGCGGCGCCCGCCAGAGGCGCCTCCATCGGGAGAGAGACCAGCGCCATGAACCGCCGCACCATCCTGCAGGCCGCCGCCGCCGCGCCGCTGCTGGCCACCCCCGGCCTGTTGCGGGCGCAGGAGTTCACCCAGCCCGTCCGCCTGATCGTCCCCTTCAACCCGGGCGGCACCAGCGACATCCTGGCGCGGCTGATCGCGCCCTCGCTCGGCCAGCGAATCGGGCAATCCGTGGTGGTGGAAAACCGCGCCGGCGCCGGCGGCAACATCGGCGCCGACCTGGTGGCGAAAAGCCGGCCGGATGGCCACGCCATGGTGCTGCTGGACATTTCCGTCCTCGCCACCAACCCGCATCTGTTCCCGCGCCTGCCCTTCGACAGCCTGCGCGACCTGGCGCCGGTGCAGATGGTGGTCTACGCGCCCTACATCCTGGCGGTGAACAACCAGCTTCCGGTGCAGAACGCGCAGGAATTGGCGGCCTATGCCAAGGCCAATCCGGGCAAGCTGAACGCGGCCAATTCCGGCACCGGCACGCTGACCCACCTGGTCGCCGCCTCGCTTGCCAATGCCTGGGGTGGGGAGGTGACGCATGTGCCCTATCGCGGCGGCGCCCCGGCGCTGACCGCGCTGGTGACGAACGAGGCGAACTTCACCATGGCCGGCGCCACGCAGTCGCAGAACTTCGTGGTGAACAACCAGATGCGCGGCATCGCCGTGACCGGCGCGAAGCGCCTGGCCGCGGTGCCGAACCTGCCGACGTTCCGGGAACTCGGCTGGCCGGAGCCCGATGCCGGGACCTGGCAGGGCGTGCTCGCCCAGGGCAACACCCCGGCGCCGATGATCGCGCGGCTGGAGCAGGAAATCGCCAAGGTGCTGGAGGAGCCGAACATCGTCCGCCGCATCGGCGAGCTGGGCGGCGAGGTCCGGGCCGAGGGCGCCGCGACCTTCCGCCGCATCCTGACCGAGCAGACCGAAAGCTACGGCCGCATCATCCGCGCCAACAACATCCGGCTCGAGTGATGCGGCCGACGCGCCTGCATGTGCAGGTGAACCCGGCCTCCTCCCTGGCGGAGGCCTTCACCGAGGCGCGGCTGCGCGCGGCGCTGCCGGAGGCCGAGGCGGCGCTGAGTTTCGGCACGACGCCGGATGCGCTGGAGGCCGGGCTGGCCGAGGCGGAGGTGCTGCTGCTGGCAGGCCACGCCCCGCTGCACGACCTGCCCCGCCGCGCCCCGCGCCTGCGCTGGATCGGCTACACCAGCGCCGGCGTCGAATGGCTGCTGAAGCCAGCACTGCCGCCGCAGGTGGCGCTGACCAATGCCAGCGGCACGCACATCCCGAAGGCGGCGGAATACGCGCTGCTGGCGGTGCTGATGCTGAACAACCAGATCCCGTTCTTCGCCACCGCGGCGCGAACCGGGCGCTGGGCGCCGAAGCCGGCCGGTACCGTCGCGGGCCGGACCGCGCTGATCCTCGGCATGGGCGCACTCGGCGGTGCGGCGGCCGGGGCACTGACCCGGCAGGGGATGCACGTCATCGGCAACAGCCACTCCGGCCGGCCGCATCCGGATGTCGCGCTGATGACGCGGGGCGACGGCTTCCGCGCGCATCTGCCGGAAACCGATGTCCTGGTCATCGCCCTGCCGCTGACGCCGGCGACCGAGGGCCTGGTCGGCGCGGCCGAGCTGGACCTGCTGCCCCGCCATGCGGGGGTGGTGAATATCGGCCGCGGCGAGATCCTGGATGCCGAGGCGCTGGCCGACCGGCTCGACGATGGCCGCCTGGCCGGCGCCGTGCTGGATGCGCTGCCGGTGGAGCCGCTGCCGCCCGACCACCGGCTGTGGACCACGCCGAACCTGTTCGTCACGCCGCATTGCGGCCTGTACGACCCGGCCGAGTACGCGCCGCGCTGCCTGGAGGCGTTCCGCGCCAACCTGCTCCGCTTCCGCGCCGGCGAGCCGCTGCACCAGCTGGTGGATCCTGGCCGGGGGTATTGAGGGCTTCAGGCCACCGTGCCCGCTTCCTCCTGGGCCATCACGGCGACGGCGGCGGCGATGACGTTGCGGGGCTGGTTGCTGTAGGCCGCGTGCACCTCGATCGGGGGGCAGGGCGGCGAGACGTCCAGGCGGCGCAGCCGGCCGGCAGTGACCGCCCCGGCGGCGGCGGCATCCGGCAGCAGCGTCACGCCGAGGCCGTCCTGCGCCAGGATCATCATGGTGGCGATGGAGTTGAAGTTGGACACCGCCTTCGCCTTCACCCCGGCGCAGGCGAAGTGGCGCAGCACATCCTGGTGCGGCTTGGAGCCGCGGGAGAAGGCGAAGATCGGCCAGGCCGCCAGGCTTTCGAGGCCCAGCCTCCCCTCCGGCAGGTCCATCCCCGGCCCGGCGTACCAGGAACAGGACAGGCTGCCGAGCGGCATGGTCTCCACCTGGGGTGCGATGATCGGGCCCATGAGGATCGCGAGATCGATCTCGTTGCGGTGGAAATGGCCGGAGAGCGTCAGGCTGGTATCGACCGTGAGGTCCAGCTCGATGCAGGGATAGGTCTGGTGGACCCGGCGGATCAGCCGTGGCAGCCAAGTGTGCACCACCGAATCGATGGCGCCCACCGCCAGCCGCCCGCGCAGCGCGTCCCGGCTGCTGACCGCGCCCTGGAATTCCTGCGCGAGGCGGACGATCTCCTCCGCCCGCGACAGCGCGGCGCGGCCCTCGGGCGTCAGGCGGACGGAGCGCAGGTCGCGGTCGAACAGCCGGATGCCGAGCTCCCGCTCCAGCGCCGCGATGCGGTTGGAAACGGCGGCCTGGGTGGTGTGCAGGCGGTCCGCGGTGGCGCTGAAGCTGTTGAGGCGGGCGACCCAGAGGAAGGTTTCGAGAAAGCGGAGGTTCATCAAGGCGGTCCGGAAGTCAGCGCGCCGCATCCAAGGCGCGCGCCGCCGCAAGGTCAACCGATGCGGTCACAACCTGCGGCCAGCAAAGCTGGCCGAGCGCCCGGATGGGCGCCGCGCCAAGTGGCGCGTAGCCAAGCGAAGCGCCAGCAACTGAGGGCGGATTGGTCCAGATCCGCGGGATTTGGTATCAACCGCCCTTGCCGCCGATCGCGCGCCGCAGCCCGATGGCGCGCTCCAGCACCACCACCAGGGCCAGGGTGAACAGCACCATCATGACGGACACCGCCGCCACCAGCGGGTCCGTCCGCGCCTCCACATAGTGGAACAGCGCCACCGGCAGGGTGGTGAGCTGCGGGCCGACGATGAACAGGGTGATGACCACCTCGTCGAAGGATACCAGGAAGACGATGGCCGCCGCCGCCACCAGCCCCGGCGTCATCAGCGGCAGGGTGATACGGAAGAACACCGACAGCGGCGAGGCGCCGAGGCTGGCCGCCGCTTCCTCGACCGAGGCCGGCAGCGTGCCGAGCGCCGTCATCAGCACGCGCAGCGCATAGGGCACGGTGATCAGCAGATGCGCCAGGATCAGCCCGGGCCAGGACCCGATCAGCCCCTGGCCCACGAAGATGATGAGCAGGGCGAGGCCCAGCACGATGGTCGGCAGCAGCAGCGGCGCGGTCAGGAAGGCCATGATGGCATCGCGCCCCGCGAAGCTGCCACGGGACAGCGCGACGGCGGCGGGCAGCGCGATGACCAGCGCGAGGATTGTGACGATGCCGGCCAGGATCAGGCTGTTGCGCAGCGCGATGCCGAGGTTGGGCTGGTTCAGCATCGCCACGTACCACTTCACCGACCAGCCGGAGGGCGGCCAGCCGATGAAGCTGTCGGCGGAGAAGGAGATCGGGAAGACCAGCAGCACCGGCCCCAGCAGGAACAGGAACAGCGCCGCCACCAGCAGCCAGAACAGGTAGCGGCCGGGGCCGGAGGTGATCATGCGGGTGCCCTGAAGCCCTCTCCCCCCCTGGGGGGAGAGGGCTTTCCCGAATGAAGACGCCGCGCCATCACGCGATCGCCCTCTCGGCCGCCCGCGCGATCCGGCCATAGACCAGGATCGCCAGCCCGAAGACGACCAGCGTGATGACCGACAGCGCCGCCGCCAGCGGCCAGTTCAGCGTGACGATGGCCTGGTCGTAGATCTCGGTCGCCAGCAGCAGCACGCGCCCGCCGCCCAGCAGCTTCGGCGTGATGAAGGACGAGATGGTCAGCACGAAGGTCAGCAGGCAGCCGAGCAGGATGCCCGGCAGGGTCAGCGGCAGCACGATGCGCCAGAACACCGTCAGCGGCGGCGCGCCGAGGCTGGCGGCGGCTTCCTCCAGCGTCTGGTTCAGCTTCCCGAAGCCGGCCAGCAGGCACAGGATCATGTAGGGCATCAGGATCTCGACCAGGCCGATCACCACGCCGGTCATGTTGAACACCAGCCGCCCCGGCTCCACGCCGACCGCGCGCAGGATGCTGGGCAGGAAGCCACGGTCGCCCAGGATCACCAGCCAGCCATAGGTCCGCACCACGGCGGAAATCAGCAGGGGGGAGATGCAGGCCACCACCAGCACGCTGCGCCAGCGCGGATCGGCACGGTGCACGAAGAAAGCCAGCGGATAGGCCGCGAGGAGGGCCAACAAGGTGATGGCCAGCGACATGCCGATGGAGCGCAGCAGGATCTCGCGGAAGAAGCTGTCGCCCGCCAGTTCCACCCAGGTCGCCAGGCTGAAGGTGGCGCCGATACCGCCGCCCGGCAGGCCCTCGCGGAAGGACAGGCTGCCGAGGTTCACCATGGGCCAGAGGAACACCAGCAGGTTCACCGCGACCGCCGGCAGCACCAGCAGCGGCAGCAGCCCGAAGCCGCCCATCCGTGTGCCGCCGCTGCTCACGCCGGCACGGCCCGCGGGAATACCAGCGTGTCCTCCGCCCGCCAGGACAGCCGCACCGCCTCCCCCGGCGCCGGGCCGGGGGCACCTGCGAAGCTGTGCTGTTCGACCAGCAGCGTCGCCGGCCCGACCTGGACCTCGATGGACAGAAGGTCGCCCACGAAGGTGCGGCGGGTGACGGTGCCGGTGGCGCTGTTCCAGCCCTCGCCTTCCGGTGCCGCGCCGCCGAGGCCGATGCGGTGCGGGCGGATCATGATGGTGACCGGGCCGGGCGGCGCCTCCCCCGTGCCGTGCAGCACGACATCGCCGAGCTGCACCCGGCCCTGCGCCAGCCTGACGCCGGCCGCCCGGTTCACCCGGCCGACGAAGCCGGCGACGAATTCATTGGCGGGACGCTCGTAGATCTCGAAGGGCGTGCCGAGCTGTTCCAGCACACCGAGCCGCATGACGGCGATCCGGTCGCAGATCGCCAGCGCCTCCGCCTGGTCATGCGTGACGAAGACCGCGGTGATGCCGAGGCGCTGCTGGATGTCGCGGATCTCGTTCCGCATCTCCTCCCGCAGGTTCGCGTCGAGGTTCGAGAGCGGTTCGTCCAGCAGCAGGATGCTGGGCTCGATCACCAGCGCGCGCGCCAGCGCCACCCGCTGCTGCTGCCCGCCGGACAATTCGCGCGGCTTGCGCCTGGCAAAGCTTTCCAGCCGGACCATGGCCAGCGCGCGCTGCACGCGCTGCTCGCGCTCGGCGGCGGACACCTTCCGCATCTCCAGCCCGAAGGCGAGGTTGCCCGCCACATCCATGTGCGGGAACAGCGCGTAGTTCTGGAAGACGATGCCCATGTCCCGCTTGTGCGGCGGCAGCGCCGTCACGTCGCGCCCGGCGACGAGGATGCGCCCCTCGGTCGCCGGCATCAGCCCGCCGATCATGCGCAAGGTGGTGGTCTTGCCGCAGCCGGAAGGGCCGAGCAGCCCGATCAGCTCGCCCTTCTCGACCGAAAGCGACAGCGCCTGCACGGCCCTGGTCGCGCCGAAGCGCTTTTCCAGGCCGTGCAACTCCAGATGCGGCATCCGGTCAGGTACGCGTCAGGATCCGGCGGCGCCACTGCTCGTTCAACTGGTTGCGGAACTTGGCGACCTCCAGCCAATCCACCGCCAGCATCTTCTCCATCCGTGCCGGGGAGGCAGCGGTGGCGGACAGCGCCTCGGCGGAAACCTGCGCCTTGGTGTTCACCGGCGCGTAGAACATGCGCTCCGCGAAGGCGGACTGCGCGGTGGGCGACAGGGCGTAGGCGATGAAGGCCTTGGCGGCCTCCGTCTGGCGGGAGCCCTTCACCAGCCCCAGCGTGTTGATCTGGAACAGCGAGCCTTCCTCGGGCAGCGCCGCCGCCAGCTTGCCGCCGGACTGGCGCGAATAGAGCTGCCCGCGCGCATTCCAGCCCACGGCGAGCTGCGCCGTGCCGTTGGTGACGAAGGTATAGGCATCCGGCCGCGGGTCCCAGGACAGGACATGCGGCGCGAGGTCCGCCAGCGCCTGCACGCCGCGGGCGTAGTCCTTGTAGTCGGTGCCGCCGAACAGCCGGTTGGCGATCAGCGTCATGCCGATGCCGACGATGTCGGGCGCCGCCGCCATGGCGATCTTGCCGCGATAGGCCGGCTCCCACAGCACGCGCCAGGAGGTCGGCGCGGGGCGCACGGTCTCCGGCGAATACAGCAGCGACAGGCTGTCGAAGGTCACGCCGACGGCGGCGACCCCTTCCGCGAAGGCGCCGGGGGCGAGGTCGGCGAGCACCGGGAACTCGGCACGGGTGATCGGGTCCAGCAGGCCCTCATCGGTCGCGGCCTTGCCGATGGTGATGTCGAACATCGCCACATCCAACTGCGGCGCCGCCTTCTGCGCGCGCATCGTGCCCAGGGTCTGGGCCGAGTTCGGCATGGCGAAGTAGGTGACCTTGATGTTCGGGTTGGCGCGCCGGAACGGCTCCACCACCACCGCCTCGTAGTTCTCCTGGAAGATGCCGCTATAGGCGGCAAGCGTGATGCTGCGTTCCTGGCCGAAGGCCGGGCGGATGAACGGCGCCGCCAGCACGCCCCCAAGGCCTGCCCCCAGCGTCCTGCGCGAAATGGTCATGCCGGTCTCTCCTTCGCCACACCGATAAGCCTGCCCTGCCCGCATCGTCACGACACACCGGCCGCCAGGCGGGGCGGCGGCGCACGAGGATGCCGGTTGCGGCCAGCCTCGGCCAGCGGCGAGCCCGGTTCAAACAGAAAATCGCTGTCGCGGCGGACAAGTTTTGCTTGTCGGCACCCGGACATGCCAAGGGCGGCGACCGTTCCCGATCGCCGCCCTGGCCAGCACGCGGTGGAAGGTCAGGCCGCGGTGACGGAGGCCGCTTCCGGACCCTTCTTGCCCTGCACCACGCGCAGCGTGACGGACTGGCCCTCGGTCAGCGGCCGCAGGCCGCTGCGCTCCAGCGCCGTGGCGTGGACGAACACATCCTTGCCGCCATCGGAGGGGGTCACGAAGCCGAAGCCCTTCTCCGCGCTGTACCACTTCACGGTGCCCTGCACTTCCTCGCCGGCGCCGGGCGGCGGCGGGGCGCGGAAGGGGGCGCCGCCACCCGGGCGCGGACCCGCGCCCATGCCACCACCCATGCCGCCACGCGGCGGAGAGGCTGGAATCTCGCCGACCTCCCCGACCTCGAGCACCTCGGTCACCTGCGGGCCACGCTCGCCCTGGCCGGTGCGGACGCGCAGCTTGGTGCCGGGCGCCACGCTGTCCGCGCCGGCGCGCTGCAGCACGCTGACATGCAGGAAGGCGTCGCCGCCGCCACCCTCGACCGCCACGAAGCCGAAGCCGCGCTCCGGGTCGAAGCGCTTGACCACCGCGCCGACATCCGGGCCGGAGGCGACGGGGGAGGAACTCGGCCGCCGCGGAGCCGCGGAGGGCGAGAAACTGGGGAGAGTGGGCGCCGCCCAGCCGCCCTCCTGCGGCATGTCGTCATCGAACCCCCGCTTGCTGCGGGCTTTGCGGTCTCGCCGCCAGTCGTGCGTGTTGGTCATCTCTGGACTCGCCTGTTCGGCCGCGGACGCAACCGCCCTGCCGTCTCGTGGATTCGAGCCCGGGAAGGCGGCACGGCCCGCGGGCCTGCGGGGCAGTATAGGTGACCATGGCCGCGCTTCAACGTGTGAAGCGTGACGAAGCGCGGAAAGCTGCGGATTTCGGGGTCACGCCCCCGGCAGATGGGGTGAAACCGGCCGGATCAGCCGCCCGCATACCCCACCAGCCGCGCATGCAGCGCCGCCGGGATGCTGATGCCGTCCTTCGCCGTCCGGGTGCGGGCGGCGGCACGGCGGCTGCCGGGCAGGCGGGCGCCGGGCTGGCCGGTGATGGCCGCCACCAGCCGCTCCAGCCTTGCGGCGGCCTCGGGGCCGGCGAGCGGGCCGGGGTCCAGCGCCAGGAAGCACTGCCCGGTGCGCGGCGAGCCGCCCTTGTTGTCGGCGAAGGAGGAGGCCTCCAGCGACAGGCTGGCGCCGGTCAGCCAGGCGGCCATCATCTCGACGATCAGCGCCTGCCCGGCCCCCTTGTAGCCGCCGGAAGGCAGCATGCTGCCGGCCAGGCCGGCGGCGGGGTCGGTGGTGGGCTGGCCGTCCTGGTCCAGCGCCCAGCCAAGCGGAATCGCCTCCCCGCGCTGCTGGTGGACGATGAGTTCGGACTTGGCGACGACGCTGGCGGACTGGTCCAGCACCAGCGGCGGGCCCTCGGCGCGCGGCACGGCGAAGGCGATGGGGTTGGTGCCGAAGACCGGGACGCGCCCGCCGGCCGGGGCCATGGAGGCCGGGGCGTTGACGAAGCCCAGCGCCAGCAGCCCGGCCTCCGCGATGCGCTCCACATGGTGTCCGACGACGCCGCAATTGTACGAATTGGTGACGGCCAGCGCCGCAATGCCCTGGCTGCGGGCGGCGGCGACCAGCGCGGGCAGGCCGAGTTCGATGGCAGGATGCGCGAAGCCATCCCGGGCATCGACGCGGACCAGGCCCGGGCGTGGCTGGTCCAGCACCGGCGTGGCGGCGCCATCGATCTTGCCGCAGCGGGCATGCTCGCAATAGGTCGGCAGGCGCGCGAGGCCGTGGCTGTGGATGCCATCCGCCTCGGCCGCCACCACGGAGGCGACCAGCGGACCGAGATTGGCGACGGCGACGCCGCTGGCGGCCAATGCCCGGCGGGTGAGGTCGGCGACCTCCTCCAGTGTCATCGAAACCTTCATGCCGGATTCTCCTGCGCGAAACCATAGTCGCGGGCGGCACCTTCCCGCGTCACCAGCCCCAGCGCCAGGTCGGCGTCGATCGCCGCCGGGTCGCGCGCCGCCGGGTCGCCATGGCCGCCGCCGCCGCTGGTCTCGATGGTGACGACATCGCCGCGGCGCAGTGGCACGCCGGAGACCTTGGAGCGCAGGCTTTCCGTCGTTCCATCGGCGCGCGTCAGCGTGGTGCGGCTGAGCGAGCCGGGCCTGCCGCCGGCCAGCCCGTAGGGCGGGATGCGGAAGCGTTCGAAGCTGGTGCCGAAGCTGCCTTGCTCGGCATCCAGCCGCCATTCGCGCACCAGGCCGAGGCCGCCGCGATGCGCGCCCGGCCCGCCGGAATCCGGCAGCAGGCCGTAGCGCAGGAAGGTCACGGGATAGCGCGCCTCCACCATCTCGATCGGGGCGTTGGTGTTGTTGTGCAGGCCGCAGGACAGCGCGCTGGCGCCGTCCCCACCCATATGGCCACCCCAGCCGCCGACCTCGATGTCGAAATAGACCTGGCGGCGCCCATCGGCGCGCGTGGTGGACAGGGCATAGACGTAGGAGATGGCATAGTAGGCGGCCGGGATGCGCGCCGGCATCACCTGCGCCAGGGCGCCGAAGACGGCGGTGGCGATGCGGTGGTTCACCACCATCCGGCTGGCGACCGGTGCCGGGAACTGCGCATCCACCACGCTGCCCTTCGGCAGCACCAGCGTGACGGCGCGGTAGCAGCCGGAATTGGCCGGGATATCGCCGCCGAGCGCCGCGAGGAGCGCGAAATACGCCGCCGAGGCGGTCATCGCGCGGGTGTTGTTCACCGGGCCCGGCACCTGCACGCTGGAGCCCTCGAAATCCAGCGTGATGCCATCGCCCTGCTTGCGGACGGTGACGCACAGGCGGATCGGATCCTCCGACTGACCGTCATCGTCGACGAGTTCCGTGAAGGTGCTTTCGCCATCCGGCAGGGCAAGCAATGCGGCGCGCACCATGCGCTCCGACCCGTCCTGGATCTGCGCCATGGCGGCCGCGAGCGGAGCGCTGCCGTACTTGCGCGCGATGCGGGCCACGGCCCGTTCGCCGATACCGAGTGCGGCGATCTGCGCCTTCAGGTCGCCGCGCGTCTCGTCCGGCTGCCGGACATTGTGCAGCAGCATCTCGAACACGCCGGTGTTCAATTCGCCGCGTCGCGCCAGGTACAGGGGCGGAATGCGGATGCCTTCCTGGAAGACCTCGGTCGCGGTGGCGAGGTAGCTGCCCGCGGTGCCGCCGCCGATATCGACATGGTGGCACAGCGTGCCGACGATGCCGATGCGCGCACCATCCAGGAACACCGCCCGGAAGGTCTGGATGTCGTGCAGGTGCTGGCCGCCGCTGTAGGGGTCGTTGGTGACGACGACGTCGCCATCCTCCCACTGCTCCAGCGGAATCGCATGGTCCAGGATGTGGCGCAGGCAGTCCGACATGGAATTCAGGTGGACGGGGATGCGCGCGGATTGCGCGACGTTGTGGCCGCCCGCGTCGAACACGGCGGTGGAGTAGTCCAGGATTTCCCGCACCACGGTGGAGCGCGCGGTGCGCCAGATGGTCAGGCTCATCTCCTCCGCCGCCGTGACCAGCGCGTTGCGGATGACCTCGACGCGGACCGGGTCGATCGGGCTCATGCGCTGCGCTCCGCCATGAGGGCGCCGGAGGGATGGGCGGAGACCTTCCAGCCAGGGGGAATCCAGGTGGAGGTATAGGCTTCCTCGATCACCGCCGGGCCGTGCAGAACCGCGCCCACCGCGCCGCGGCCGCAGATCGTGGCCGGCACCCAAGCACCCTCCACCAGCACCGGTCGTTGCGTTCGTGCCGTGCCGGCCTGCGCCTCCACCGCATCGCGCTCCGGCTTCGGCAGCCGGCCGCGCGCGGTCAGGCGGAGCGCCACGATCTCCACCGGCACGCCGCGATCGTCATGCGCGAAACGCTGGCGGTGCAGGGCGTGGAAACCTTCGGCGATGGAGACCAGCCCCGCGTCGGAGAAATCGGCCTGCGCCAGCGGCACCGCCAGTTCGAAGGCCTGGCCGGCGTAGCGGCAATCGGCGGACCATTCCAGCGTCCGCTGTCCCTCCGCCACGCCATCCTCCGCCAGCAGCGCCGCGGCATCCTGGCGCAGCCGCGCGGCGGCCTCGGCCAGGGCCGGACCGGCCTCCGCCAGCGGCAGGATCTGCGTCGCGGCCAGGTCATGCGCGATGTCGGACCACAGGATCCCCCAGGCCGACAGCGTGCTGGCATGCGGCGGGAAGACAACCCGTGAAATGCCGAGTTCCTCGGCCACCTCGCAGGCATGCACGCCGCCGGCGCCACCGAAGGACAGCAGGCAGAAATCCTCGGGGTCGAGGCCCTTCTCGAACAGGCTCAGCCGGATGGCGCCGGCGAGCGACGCGTTGGTGATGGCGATGACGCCCGCCGCCGTCGCATCAGCCTCCAGCCCGATCCGGCCCGCGATGTCCTGCGCCGCGCGCGCGGCGGCCGCGCGGTCCAGCCGCATGGCGCCGCCGAGGAAATTCTCGCCGTCCAGCCGGCCCAGCAGCAGGTTCGCATCCGTCACCGTCAGGCCGGTGCCGCCGCGGCCGTAGCAGGCCGGGCCGGGATCGGCGCCGGCGCTGTGCGGGCCGATGCGCAGACGGCCGCCGGGGTCGACCCAGGCGATGGAGCCACCGCCGGCGCCGATGGTGCGCATTTCCACCATCGGCAGCCGCACCGGCAGCCCGTCGATCTCGCCCTCCGTCACCATGGCGACCTGCCCGCCATGCACGACCGATACGTCGAAGGAGGTGCCGCCCATGTCGATGGCGACCAGGTTCGGCAGGCCGAGCGAACCCGCCAGCCGGCGTGCCGCGGCCGCGCCGCCGCTGGGGCCGGACAGCAGCAGCCGCGCCGGCTCCCGCCCGGCCTTCGCCGTGCCGCTGACGCCGCCATTGGACTGGACCAGGTAGATGCGCGCGCCGAACTCGGCCTCGGCCAGGCGACGTTCCAGCTTCGCCATGTAGCCGGCGACGATCGGCACCAGCAGCGCGTTCAGCACGGTGGTGGACAGGCGTTCGTATTCGCGCAGTTCCGGGCTGATCTCGCTGGACAGCGACACCGCGACGCCGGGCAGCGCCTCGGCCAGCATCGCGCCGATGCGGCGTTCATGCGCCGGGTTGGCATAGGCATGCAGCAGGCAGACCGCCACGGCCTGCACGCCGGCCTCCCGCAGCCGATGCGCGGCGGCGAGGACGCTCGCCTCATCCAGCGGCGTCGCGACGCTGCCATCGGCGCGCAGGCGCTCGACCACGCCGAGGCACAGATTGCGCGGCACCAGCGGCGGCGGCGGCGTGGCGGTCAGCGCGTAGATGTCGCGGCGGCCGTGGCGGCCGATCTGCAGCAGATCCTCGAACCCCGCGGTGGTCAGCACGGCACCGCGCGGCAGCTTGCGCTCCAGCACGGCGTTGGTGGCGATGGTGGTGCCGTGCAGCACCTGGCGCACATCGGCCAGCGCGAAGCCGAAGCGCGCGGCGGCCTGGCGCAGGCCGTCCAGCAATCCGATGGAGGGATCGGCCGGCGTGCTCGGTGCCTTGTGCTGGTGCACGGCGCCGGCTGCGGGATCGAAGATCTCGAAATCCGTGAAGGTGCCGCCGATATCCACCGCCACGCGGATGTCGCGCCCGGTTGCCGGAAGCCCGGTCCCTGCCTGCTGCATGCGCCCCTGCCCTTGCCAGGGTGCAGCTTCGCGGCCCGGGCCCGCCGACGGCAAACGAGAAATTTGCGTGGCCGCCGATCAGCGAATCCTATCCGGCCGGCGCCGTGGCTTGCGCGGCCCGCAGCCTGCCGATAAGCGAAATCATCGGCCGCCAGAGCCGCCTCGGGGGAACGCCAACCATGTCTCTGCACCGTCGCCACCTGCTCGCCGCCTCGGCCGCACTTGCCTTCGCCGGCCCCGCGACGGCGCAGGGCTGGCCGGATCGCCCGGTCCGCATCGTCGTGCCCTTCCCGCCCGGCGGGTCGAACGACATCATCGCCCGCCAACTGGCGGAGGCGCTGCGGCCGCTGCTCGGCCAGCCGGTGGTGGTGGAGAACCGGGCCGGCGCCGGCGGCAATGTCGGCGCCGATGCGGTGGCGAAGGCGGCGCCGGATGGCCACACGCTGCTGCTCGCCGCCCCCGGCCCGCTGGCGATCAACGAGCACCTGTTCCGCGAGATGCCCTTCAAGCCGGAGCGCGACTTCGCCCCGGTGGCGCTGGTCGCCAGCGTGCCGATCGTGCTGATGGTGACGCCGGGGCTGGAGGCACGGACGGTGGCGGAGCTGGTGGCGCTGGCGAAGCGCCAGCCCGGCCGGCTGGCCTTCGGCTCCTCCGGCAATGGCAGCACCAACCACCTGGCGGGGGAGCTGTTCAAGACCATGGCCGGCATCGACATCACGCATGTGCCCTATCGCGGCGCGGCGCCGGCGATGACGGACCTGGTCGGCGGCACCATCCAGATGATGTTCGACAACATGCCGGCCGCGCTGCCGCAGGTGCGCGGCGGCAGCGTGCGCGGCCTGGCGGTGGCCGGCACCGGCCGCGCCGCGGCGCTGCCGGACCTGCCGACGGTGGCGGAGTCCGGCCTGCCCGGCTTCGAGGCGGAAGCCTGGTTCGGCCTGGTCGCGCCGGCCGCGACGCCCGCCGCCGTGCTGCAACGGCTGCAACAGGCCTGCGGCCAGGCGCTGGCCGACGCCACGCTGCGGACGCGCTTCGCCGAGGGCGGCGCGGAACCAGGGGCGCGGCTGGGCGCCGAATTCGGCACTTTCCTGGGCGCGGAGCGCGCCAAGTGGGGACGCGTGGTGGCGGCATCGGGCGCCCAGGCGGGCTGAACCGGACGCCAGATGACGACCATGCAACCTTAACCGGAACGATGCGGGAAAAGCATCGTCTGGCGAGGTAAAGCCTTGTGCCGCAACGGCATCACGTTCTAGTTACGCGATCATGACGGCCAGCGGGCGCGCCCTTCTCATCGTGGTGGTGGTCTCGGTCGGCCTCGCCACCTTCGTCGCCACCCGGTTCATCCCGGACGGCGCGGCGCCGCCCGTCGCGGCGGTGCCGGCCGCGCCGCAGCCGGCCGCGTCCGCGGCACGAACGCCGCCGGCGCAGGCGCCCTCGCCGTCGGCTTCGGCCCAGGCCACCAGCACCCAGGCGGCGGCGCCGATGGCCGTACCCGCACCGCCCGTTGCGGCACAGCCGGCCGTGGTGCCCGCCGCGCCCGCGCCGCCGGAACCCCCGCGCTTCGACGTGGTGCGGGTTGGGGCGCGCGGCGGCGTGGTGGTCGCCGGCCGTGCGGCGCCGGGGGCCGAGGTGATCCTGCTGCAGGATGGCCGCGATCTGGGCCGGGCCCGCGCGGATGGTCGCGGCGACTGGGTCATCCTGCCCGCCGAGCCGCTGCGCCCGGGAAACCACCAGCTTTCCCTGCGGGCCAGGTTGGGCGGCGTGGAGGTGGCCGGCGCCGAGACGGCGGTGGTTCTGGTCCCGGAGCCCACGCTGGTGGCGGAAGCCCCGCGGCCTGACGATGCCGCCGCCCGCGCCGAGGCCGCCGCACGCGCCGAAGCCGAGGCCCGCGCAGAAGCTGCCGCGCGCACCGAAGCCGTGGCCCAGGCCCAGGCGGCCGAACGGGCTGCCCGCCTTGCGCTGGCCGAACAGGTTGCGATTGCCGCATCGGCCGAACAGGCCGCCCGCACCGCATCGGCCGAACAGGCCGCCCTCGCGGCAGCCGCCGGGCAGGCCGCCCGCGCCGCCTCCGCCGAGCAGGCCGCGCTCGCCGCCTCCGCCGAACAGGCCGCCCTTGCCGCAGCCGCCGAGCAGGCCGCCCGCGCCGCATCCGCCGAGCAGGCCGCCCGCGCCGCATCCGCCGAACAGGCCGCCCGCGCCGCATCCGCCGAACAGTCCGCCCGCGCCGCATCCGCCGAACAGGCCGCCCGCGCCGCATCCGCCGAACAGGCCGCCCTTGCCGCAGCCGCCGAGCAGGCCGCCCGCGCCGCAGCCGCCGAGCAGGCCGCCCGCGCCGCATCCGCCGAGCAGGCCGCGCTCGCCGCCTCCGCCGAACAGTCCGCCCGCGCCGCATCCGCCGAGCAGGCCGCCCGCGCCGCATCCGCCGAGCAGGCCGCCCGCGCCGACGCCCTGGCGCGGGAGGCCGCCGCCGCGGTGGCGGCACGCCTGGCACAGGACGCCGCGCGCGGCGAAGCGCTCGCCCGCGCCGCCGCCCTCGAGCGGCAGGCGCAGGACTTCGCGACCCGGCGGCTGGAGGAGGCGGTGCGCCTGGCGCAGCAGGCGGTGCAAGCCGCGGAAGCCGTCGCACGGGTTGCGGAGGCCCAGGCGCTCACCGCGCGGCAGGACCACGCCGCCGCCCCGCCGGCCGCGGTTGTCGCGCAGGTGTCACGCCCGCTCGTGGTGGTGCTGCCGGCCACCGAGGCGTCCACGCCGCGGATCCTGCAGGGCGGCAGCGCGGCGGCCGATGCCGTGGCGGGCCTGGCGCTCGACGTCGTGGACTATGACACGGCGGGCAGCATCCGCTTCGCCGGCACCGCTCCGCCCAACACGGCGATCCGCGTCTATGTCAACGACACCCATGCCGGCGATGCCCAGGCCGATGCCGAGGGCCGCTGGGCCGTGGTGCCGCCCGTTGCGCCCGAGATCGGCCGGCACCGGCTGCGCGTGGACCAGATCGCGGCCAATGGCGCGGTGTCCGCGCGGATCGAATGGCCGTTCCAGCGGGACGAGGTTTCGCCCGCCAGCGTCGCGGAAGGCCGGGTCGTGGTGCAGCCGGGGAACAACCTGTGGCGGCTGGCGCGCGCCGCCTATGGCAGCGGCGTGCGCTACACCACCATCTTCCAGGCCAACCGGGACCAGATCCGCAATCCGGACCTGATCTTCCCGGGTCAGGTGTTCACCGTGCCGGCCCTCATGCCCGCCGATTCCAGCCGGTCCAGATAGGGGTCGGTGGCCAGGGCGAAGCCGACCATGGCGCTGACCAGCGCCGTGGCGGTGGCCGCGCCATTCAGTTCCACCGCCGTCTCCAGCCGCACCCGGTGGTCCGGCATCAGGCGCAGGCGCCAGCCTTCCGGCAGGTCCCCCGGCAGGGCGCCCAGTTCCGCGAAGGCGCCGGGCCGCGCCGCCACCTGGTCGACGGTATAGGGCACCGCCCCGGCCTGGATGCCGAGGCTGATCAGCCCCGGCGTCAGCGTCGCCTCGCAGCCACGCCCCCGCCAGGCGAAGCGCAGCGCAGGCTGCCGGACCGCCGTCAGCGAGCCGTCATTGGCGACCAGGAAGGGTCCGTGGGGCAGGTGTTCCATGGACGCATGTTGTCCGGGAAGGGTGAACATACCATAACCAGCGGATGAGCCTTCTCTCCTCGATCCGCCTCGTCGTCGCCAAGCCGCATCCGGCCGGCCGTCCCTTCATCTATGGCGGCATCGCCGTGGCCGTGGTCGGCGGCTGGCTGCTGGGGGATTGGCTGTTCTGGCTGGGCACCGCCTTCACCCTGTTCTGCTTCTACTTCTTCCGCGACCCGGAACGGGTGCAACCCTCCCGCGGCCAGGTCGTCCTGGCGCCCGCGGATGGCCGAGTGGTGCTGATCGGGCCCGCGGTGCCGCCGGAGGAACTCGGCCTCGGGCCGCAGCCGCGCTTCCGGGTCTGCATCTTCCTGTCGGTGCTCGACGTGCATGTGAACCGCATGCCGGTGGATGGCGTGGTGACACGCATCGCCTACCGCGCCGGCGCCTTCCTCAACGCCAGCCTGGACAAGGCGAGCGTGGACAATGAACGCAACGCATTGGCGATCCGGATGCCGGATGGCCGCGACGTGGCGGTGGTGCAGATCGCGGGCCTGATCGCGCGGCGCATCCTGTGCCATGTGCGGGAGGGCGACCGGGTCCAGGCGGGCGACCGCTTCGGCATCATCCGCTTCGGCAGCCGCACCGATGTCTACATGCCGGAAGGCGCGCGCCCGCTGGTGGAACTCGGCCAGATCATGATCGGCGGGGAGACGGTGGTCGCCGAGTTGCTGCCGATGACCGCCCCGGTGCATCCGTGAGCGAGGAGCGCGAGGCGCGGCCGCCCGCCCTGGCCAGCCTGCGCCGGTTCCGCCCGCGCACCCGGCCGCGGTTCGAGGGGCTGTCCTTCAACCGGCTGATCCCGAACATCCTGACCATGCTCGGCCTCTGTGCCGGGCTGGTCGCCATCCGCGCCGCCATCGAGGACCGCTTCGCGCTGGCCGCCGCCTTGATCGTGGCGGCGGCGGTGATCGACGGGCTGGATGGGCGCCTGGCACGCCTGCTCAAGGCGACGTCCCGCTTCGGCGCGGAGTTCGACAGCCTGGCGGATTTCCTGTCCTTCGGCGTGGCGCCGGCGATGGTGCTGTATCTGTGGTCGATGCAGGACCTCGGGCCGCTGGGCTTCGTGCCCTGCCTGCTGTTCGCGGTCTGCTCCGCGCTGCGGCTGGCGCGCTTCAATGCCTCGCTCGACATCGGGCCGGCGCCGAAGCCGGCCTATGCCTACAACTTCTTCACCGGCGTGCCGGCGCCGGCCGGCGCGGGCTGCGCGCTGTTCCCGCTGTTCGGGGCGCTGGCGTTTTCCGAATGGGGCTGGATCAACACCGGGCTGGCCATCCGTCATCCGGTGCTGGTGGGAATCGTGCTGGTGGTCTGCGGCGTGCTGATGGTCAGCACCCTGCCGACCTGGTCGTTCAAGAACTTCCGGGTGCCGCGCGCCGCGGTGCTGCCGCTGCTGCTCGGCGCCGGGCTGTACGTGGCGCTGCTGGTGGCGGAGCCCTGGGCGGCGCTGGCGGCCGGCGGGCTGATCTATCTCGGCATGCTGCCCTTCTCCGTGCGCTCCTACCTGACGCTGAAGCGGGAGGCGGAATCGCTCTACGTGCAGGAACCCGGTCCGGACCCGGCTTGAAGCGGGCCCGCCCCGCGCCACCTGCCCTTGATCTGGAAAGGATCTCGGCATGGCGCGGGCAAGCTGGAACGGCACGGTGATCGCGGAGAGCGATCGCTTCGAACTCGTCGAGGGCAACGTGTATTTCCCGCGCGCGGCGGTGAAGCCCGAATACCTGCGGGAGGCCAGCAAGACCACGGTCTGCGGCTGGAAGGGCACGGCGCGCTATCACGACGTGGTGGTCGATGGGAAGATCAATGCCGGCGCCGCCTGGTATTACCCGGAACCGAAGGACGCCGCTGCCAATATTCGCGACCATATCGCCTTCTGGCAGGGCGTCGCCGTCGAGAAATAACCCTCGTACCCACCGAAATGTCTCGACCTGAATTCTATCCGTTTGAAGTCCAAGTTCCTGATACTGTTGTACCGGCCGTGGTTTTATTGACGCGGCCGCGGAACCCTTGCAGACAGGCGCATCGGGGCGATGCGGCTGGGCTTTCCTGCCTGCCTTGAACTCCGACTCACCTGGCAGGGGGAACGCTCAGCACGCCGCGGCACGACGCCGCCCGACCGGCCCGACCGGCACCAGCATCCCCGCAGTCCAACTCGAGCAGCCACCTGCGGCGGACCCATCAGGAATAGCAGAATGAGCAGACTGACCGTTGGCGAAGGCCAGCAATTCGCGACCATTGCCGCCGCCGTGGCGGCCGCGAAGGATGGAGACTTCCTCGCCATCGAGGCCGGCACCTACCGGAACGACTTCGCCACCATCACCAAGCAGATCACCCTGGAAGGCGTCGGCGGCATGGCGCTGCTGGAAGCGACGGAGGCGCCGCCGAACGGCAAGGCGATCCTCACCATCGGCGCCGACGTCACCATCCGCAACCTCGGCTTCTCCGGCGCCGAGGTGGCCGATGGCAACGGCGCCGGCATCCGCTTCGAGGGCGGCGACCTGGTGATCGAGGACAGCCTCTTCGAGGGCAACCAGATGGGCCTGCTGTCCGGCGCGGTGGAGGATGGCAGCATCACCATCCGCGGCAGCGAGTTCGCCGGCAACGGCACCGGCGATGGCCGCACCCACAACCTGTATGTGGGCGAGATCGCCCGCCTGACGATCGAGGACAGCCAGTTTCGCGACGCCGTGGTGGGCCACCAGATCAAGAGCCGGGCCCTGGAGACCAGCATCACCGGCAGCCGCATTGCGGACGGCGAGGGCGGGACGGGCAGCTATTCGATCGACCTGCCGGTGGGCGGCCGCGCCGTCATCGCGGGCAACGTCATCGAGCAGTCCGCGCAGTCCGGGAACCCCGCCATCATTCATTTCGGCGGCGAAGGCGAGGCGCATGCCGGGTCGAGCCTGACCATCTCCGGCAACCAGGTGGTGAACGCCCTGCAGTCGCCGAGCGCCGCGCTGCTGCTGAACCAGACCGACGTGCGGGCGGATGTCGCCGGCAACGCCGTGATCGGCCTGACCGCGCAGCAGGTGGTGCGCGGGCTGGCGGAGGTCACGGGGCTGGAGGTGCTGGACAGCGTTGCGGACCTGGCTGAGCCGCTCGGGCTGCGGATGGCCCAGGACGATCCCTGGGGCTGACCCCGCCGCGCCACGTCGGCCTTGCGACCCTCCCGCCTCCGCGCAAAGCTTAGCTTGTTGCGCAGGCGGGAGGGAGCATCGCCATGGCTTCGAGGACAGGTCTGGCCGCGGCCGCGCTGGCCGCGGTGATGATGCTGGCGCCGTCGGTTCGGGCCCAGGTTGGGGCACAGGACGCGGCGCTGCTGGCCCGCGGCAAGCACCTGGTGGAGGTGACCGGCGCCTGCGGCAACTGCCACACGCCGATGGGGCCGCAGGGCCCGGTGGCGGGGCTGACGCTCGCCGGTGGGACGGTGTTCGACGAACCGCCCTTCCGCGCCGTCGCCCCCAACATCACCCCGGACCCCGAGACCGGCATCGGCCGCTGGACCGACGCCCAACTCGCCCGCGCGATCCGCGAGGGTCTCCGCCCCGATGGCAGCCTGATCGGCCCGCCGATGCCGATGACGCTGTATCGCGGCCTGTCGGATCGCGACGTGGCGGCGATGGTGGCCTATCTGCGGACAGTGCCGCCGGTGCGCAACGCGGTCGAGCGCAGCGTCTACCGCATCAGCCTGCCGCCGGCCTATGGCCCGCCGGTGGGCCGCGTGCCGGACCCGGCGGACACGCCCCTGGCGCGCGGCGAATACCTGGCCAATGCCGTCGCCCACTGCATGGAATGCCATACGCCGATGCTGCCCACCGGGCAGAACGACCGCACGCGGCTCGGCGCCGGCGGCATGGAGTTCCGCGGTCCCTGGGGGCTTTCGGTGGCGCGCAACCTGACGCCGCATGCCAACGGGCTGGGCGGCTGGACCGACGCGCAGATCATCGAGGCGGTCACGAAGGGTGTCTCCGCCGATGGTCGGCCGCTTGCACCGCCGATGGCCTTCGCGGCCTATGCCAGCATGACGCCGCAGGAGTTGTCCGACATGGTGGCCTACCTCCGCAGCCTGCCGCCGCAGCCATGAGCCTCCGCGGCAGCCTGCCCCTGACGATCAATGGCCAGCCGGTGACGATCACCGGCGGCCCGTTCGATTCCCTTCCCGACGGGGCCTTCGGCATCTGCCTGGAGGCGGGGGCAGCCAAGGCGGCGCAGGCGGACATCCTGCTGCCCACCGCCGATTACGGGCTGCCTGACCCGGAGGCGCTGCGCGCGGCAGTGGGCGCCGCCCTGGCGCAGCTTCGGGCGAACCCGGACCGGCCGGTGCATGTCGGCTGCCGCGCCGGGGTCGGCCGCACCGGGCTGTTCATGGCCTGCCTGGCCATGGCCGCCGGGGTGGAGGGCGATGCGCTGGCGCATGTCCGGGCGCACTACCTGCCGCATGCGGCGGAGACGCCGGCGCAGGAGGCGATGGCGCGGGACTTTCGCTGGCCCTGAGCGCGCGGAACACCCTGCCGTCGATCGCCAGCAGGCCCAGTCCGATCACCGCCATGCCCACCAGGTGCCGGACCGCCAGCGCCTCCCCCAGCGCCAGCCAGCCGAGCAGCAGCGCCGTCACCGGCACCAGCAGGGTCACCAGCATGGTGTTGGTGGCCCCTGCCCCGGCCAGGATGGCGAAGTACAGCGCATAGGCCAGCGCCGTCGCCAGCAGCCCGAGCGCGACCAGCGCCGCCACCGCATCGACGCCCGGCGCCGGCAGGGTCCAGGGCCGGTCGAGCGCCAGCATCAGCGGCAGCATCATCAGGCTCGACGCGATGCACTGCCCGGCCGCCGCCGGCAGCGGCGCCAGCCCCGCGCGGCGCAGCCGGCGCGACCAGACGCCGGACAGGCCGTAGGACAGGCAGGCGCCGAGGCACAGCGCGATGCCCAGCGCCTCCGCCGCCGCGCCCTGCCCAAATGCGGCCGGGCCGGCGAGGATGGCGACGCCCACCAGGCCCAGCAGCGTGCCCACCAGGCGGTTCGGCGTCAGCTTTTCGTCCGTGGTCAGCGCATGCGCCGCCAGCACGGCGAAGATGGGCGTCGCAGCGTTGACCACGGCGGCGAGGCCGGAGGGGATGTATTGCTGGCCGAGCACGATCAGCGTGAAGGGGATGGCGTTGTTCAGCAGCCCCATGCCGGCGCAAGCCAGCAACCCGGCGCGGGAACGCGGCAGGCGCAAACCCAGGGCGCGGCAGGCCAGCGCCAGCGCCAGTGCCGCCAGCGCCACCCGGGCGAAGACGATGGTCAGCGGCGGGAAGCCGCGCAGCGCGACGGCCATGAAGAAGAAGGACCCGCCCCAGACCACCGACAGCGCCAGCAGCAGGGTCCAGAGCCGGGCGTTCATCGGGGTGGACATGCCCATCCCGATAGGCCGCGGCGCGGTGGCCGCGCCATCCGAAGGTTGCGCGGGTCTGCCCCGCGCGGCCCTTCAGGCGAAGCCGAACTTCTCGGTCGCCGCCGTCTGGCGGGCGATCGCCTCGGTGGTCTGCTGGCGGATGGTCTCCGGATCCGCCGAGAGGTCCGCCACCAGCTGGTAGAGCCGGCGTTCCGAGGGCGCACCGCGATGCACGCCGGGCGTCACGTAGAAGGGCGCGATTTCCGTCACCTGCGCGATCTCGGCGGCCGTGAGCGAAGCGTCGGAGGGTGCGCGCTTCACGTACCACTGGCGCAGCAGCACAGGGGTGCCGTCCATCATCGCCAGGGCGCCCTGGTTGCCATGGTCGAGGCGCCAGCGGTCGCTGGTCACTTCCTCCAGGCAGATGTTCATGTCGAGGCCCGAGACCTTGGCCTGCCACAGCGTGCAGCCGGCCTTGCGGCCGGTGGCGGCGGGGCGCAGGCGCGGGCGGGCGCGGGCGGGGATGGACTTCTCGTCGAAGGCCGCAACCCACAAAGCGAGCAGGCGCTCGATCTCCGCGGGTTGTTCGATGGCGCGCAGGGCGCGGGGGGCGTCAGGTCTGGTCGTGCTCATGTCCGGCGTGCCGCCACCACAATCCCTTGTGCTTTCAACGCCGCCACCTCCTCCGCCGTATAGCCGTGGCGGGCGAGGATGTCGTCGCCATGTTCGTTGAAGCGCGGCGGGGCGGCGCGCGTGCCGCCCGGAGTCCGGCTCATCTTGATCGGCGTGCCGAGGCCCCGGTAGCTGCCGAGTTCCGTGACCATCTGGCGATGTGCGGTATGGGGCGCATTCATCGCTTCGTCCACATGCAGAACGGGGCCGGCGGGCAGTCCGGCCTTCAGCATGCGGTCGCACAGGTCGTGCCCGTCCTCCGCCGCCAGTCGCGCCTCGAGGATTTCGGTCAGTGCCTCGCGGTTGTCGAGGCGGTCGCCATTGGTGCGGAAGCGCGGGTCGTCCGGCAGATGCGGCAGCGACAGGAAGGTGCAGAACTTGCGGAAGGCGGGGTCGTTGCCCACCGCGAGGAACACCTCGCAGGTCTTCGTCCGGTACTTCGAATAGGGCGCGATGTTCGGATGCGGGTTGCCGGTGGCCTTGGGGCGCCGGTCATTCAGGAAATAGTTGGCGGCCTGCGGGTGCAGCAGCGCCATGCCGCAATCATGCAGCGACATGTCGAGGAACTGCCCCTGCCCGCTGCGCGTGCGTTCCTGCAGCGCCATCAGGATGGCGATGGCGGAATACAGCCCGGTGGCGAGGTCGACGATCGGCGTGCCCATCCGGGTCGGCCCGGTGCTGGCATCGCCGTTGATCGACATGAGGCCAACCATCGCCTGGATGATCGCGTCATAGCCCGGCAGCGCGCCGAGCGGGCCATCGGGGCCGAAGCCGGAGACGCGGCAATGGACAAGTCCCGGAAAACGCTTCGACAGGGTGTCGACGTAGCCGATGCCCCACTTCTCCATCGCGCCCGGCTTGTAGTTCTCGATCAGCACGTCGGCGCCTTCCAGCAGCCGCAGCAGCACCTGGCGGCCTTCCGGCTTGCCGAGGTCGAGCGCGAGGGAGCGCTTGTTGCGGTTGACGCCGAGGAAGTAGCTCGCCGTCTGCTCCTGGAAGGGCGGGCCCCAGTCGCGCACCTCGTCGCCCTGCGGCGGCTCGATCTTGATGACCTCCGCGCCATGGTCCGAGAGGATCATGGTGCAATAGGGACCGCCGAGGACGCGGGTGAGGTCGATGACCTTCAGCCCGGCCAGGGCGCCGGGCGACAGCGCCAGACCCTTGCCCTCGGTCATGGGGATCGCATCGGTCATGCGGCGAGTTTCCTGTCGAACACGCGGGCACAGAACTCCGGGTAGGTTTCCAGCATCTCGTCGCAGACCGGGCCGCGAAGCAAAGCCAGCTCCCCCGGTGTCGGATCGGGCGTCTGCGGCACGTCATCCGTGGCGTCGAAGTCGAAGCCCGTCGCGGCCCGGATGCTTTCGATCGTTTCGCCAGGATGGATGCTGGCGAGGGAAAACCGGGCGCGTGCCGGGTCGAACGAAAACACGCATCGGCCGGTGACCAGCGCCTGCGCCGTGCCGCGGCGGAACACGCCGGGCTCGGAGACGCCGGGGGCGGAGATGTTGTCCACGCGCTTCACCAGCACGCGGGGCGAGTGTTCCTCCCGGAACAGGATGGTCCGCGGCGTCATGAAGTACATGAAGGCGGAGCCGAAGCTGCCGGGGAAGCGGACGCCTGTTCCCGGCCATTCGCCGGTGCCGACGAGGTTCAGGTTGGCCTGCCCGTCGATCTGCCCGCCGCCGAGGAAGAACAGGTCGATCCGCCCCTGCCCGGTCAGGTCGAACAATTCGCGCGAGCCCTCGCTGAACGGGTTGCCGGTGCGCTTGTGCAGCAGCGAAAGCCGCACCCTGTGGCCCTGCTTCCGCACCAGCCAGCAGGCCGCCGCCGGAATGGGAGAGGCCGCGCCGACGGCGATGTGCCGGGCCGGCGGGGCGGCGGGGTCCAGGATCAGCCGCGCCAGGGCCGTGGCCAGGCGTTCCTCCGACTTGATGGTCATTCGGCGGCCTGGGCGCGGGACGCCAGCACGTAGCGGGAGAGGTAGTCGGCAAAGCCGGCCTCGGTCTTCGCCATTCGGGCGTATTCGGCGACGTGGGCGGCGTCGAAGGGATACTCGTCCAGCAGCGCCACCGGCCAGGCGGCGCGTTCCGCCACCGCCACCGCCTCGATGTAGGTGCCGCTGATGCAGCCGGGGGCGAGGCGCTCATCCTCCAGCATGTCGCCCTGCACCAGGCGCTCCACCGTGGCGAGGACGCGCCGGGAGGCATGCGCCAGCGTCGCCAGTTCGCGGCGGCGGCCGACCCAGACATTGCCGGCCTCATCCGCCATCACGCCATGGATCAGCGCGACGTCGGGGGACAGGGCGGGCAGCAGCACGATGGGATCGCCGACGCCGTCGCCGAAGGGGTTGGGCACCACCTTCCAGTCTGGCCGGTGCGCCAGGATGTCGCTGCCGATCAGGCCGCGCAGCGGCATGAAGGGCACGCCCTTCTCGGCCGCCTGCAGCATGGAGTGGATCGCCGGGCAGGTGGCGTCGCGCACCGTGATGGTGCCCGCCTTCAGGGCTGCGGAGAAGCGCGGCGCGAAGCCGGCCTCGCCGAGCGATACGGCACTGGTCTGCACCTCCGCGACGCAGCCGGCGCCGATCAGCAGGTCCGTCGCGAAGCCGGACACCGGCACGCCGAGCAGCCGCAGCCGCTTCGCGCCGCGCCGCACCAGCGCCCGGGCGAGCGCCACGGAGGGCAGCGAGTTGTCGGGCGGCAGGGCCAGCAGGGCGCCATCCGGTATGGTGGCGGCCAGCGCATCGACGGTCGGCGCTTCCATGCTTGTCTCCTTCGTCGCGTCTAACTAACCCTTCATGACAGCGGCGCGAAGAGGGGGCGTGCAGGCAGGATGTCCGGAGTGCGACCCATGGTAATTTTGGAAGGCCCGCGCCTGCGGCTGCGCCCCTGGCGGCTGCCGGAGGATCTCGGCCCGCTGCACGCCATCAACGGCGATCCCGCGGTGATGCGCCACCTCCCCGCCGTGATGAACCGCGCCGAAAGCGACGCCTGGGCCGCCCGCCTCGACAGCCACTTCGCCCAGCATGGCTGGGGCTTCTGGGTGGTGGAGACGACGGCGGCGCCGATCGCGGGCAGGGTCGCGGGCATCGTCGGGCTGATGCACATCCCGTGGCAGGCGCCCTTCACCCCCGCGGTCGAGATCGGCTGGCGCATCGCCACCCGCTTCCAGCGCCAGGGTCTCGCCGAGGAAGCGGCGCGGCTGGCGCTGGCGCATGGGTTCGGGCCGCTCGCGTTGGAGCGCATCGTGGCCTTCACGGCGCCGGTCAACGAGGCGTCCTGGCGGCTGATGGAACGGCTGGGGATGCGCCACAAGGGCGCGTTCGAGCATCCGCGGCTGGCGGAGGGGCACCCGTTGCGCACGCAGCTTTGGTACGAATCGGAACGGACCGACTGGCTCGCGCAGCGCCCCTGCGGCTGAACGGGCGAAGGTTACCGCTTGTCCATTCGTGGCCGCGGCCCCACCCTGTTCGGCATGAAACGACTGGCCCTGGCACTGGCGGCAGCCGGTGTCGCCCCCTTCCTGATCGCGGCCGCATCGCCGGGCGACACGCCGGCGGAGTTGCTCCGGCTCGGCTGGCGCAAGGTGGTCTGGCAGGGCATCCCGCCGGCCACCTTCAGCGCGACACCGGGCGGCGGCGTGCGGGTGCAGGGCCAGGCGCAGGCCGGCTTCGTGTTCCGTCCGGTCGAAGGGCCGGCGACCTGCCTCGCCTGGCGCTGGCGCGTCGATGCCGGGCCGCCGCCGACCGACCTCGCCCGGCGCGGCGGGGACGACCGGGCGATCACGCTGACCGTCGGCTTCAACGGCTTCGGACCCGGTGCCGGGATCGCGGCGCGGACCCAGTTGACCATCGCCCAGGCGGTGGCCGGCGACCATCGGCTGCCGCGCAGCATGCTGTCCTATGTCTGGGGCGGCACCGGCCGGGAAGCCGCCGATACGCCGCGCGGCTTCTTCGTCAACCCCTGGAGCAGCGCCCTGTCCCGCGCCCGCATCCTGCGCCCGGCCGATGCGCCGCGCGGACAGTGGGTGGAGGAACGGGTGGACCTGGCGGCCGACTGGCGCGCCGCCTTCGGCGGCGAGACGGTGCCGGCCTTGCAGGAGGTGGCGGTCGGCACCGACACCGACGACACGCGCAGCGCCGTCGATGCGCGGATCGAGAATATCCGGCTGGTGCCCTGCAACTGATTCCCCGGGGCTGAGACGGCCGGCTTCCCATCCAGCCTGCCACCCCCCATCTTGGTCGCAGACCGGAGCCGCCTGACCCATGACCTTGCCCAGATGACCGTAAGCCGGGAGGAGTTCCGCGATGCCATGGCGCGCCTCGGCGCCGCGGTGAACGTGGTGACCAGCGCCGGCCCCGCCGGCCGTGGCGGCTTCACCGCCAGCGCGGTGTGCAGCGTGACGGACGACCCGCCGACCTTGCTGGTCTGCCTCAACCGGTCTTCCTCCGGCAATGCGCTGTTCAAGGCGAATGGCGTGCTCTGCGTGAACACGCTGGCGGCCGGGCAGCGGCCGATCTCGGATGCCTTCGCCGGGCTTGGCGGGCTGGCGGGTGAACAGCGCTTCAGCTTCGGCGACTGGACCACGCTGGCCACCGGCGCGCCGGTGCTGGATTCGGCGGTGGTGTCCTTCGATTGCCGCATCGCCGATGTGGTGGAGAAGGGCACGCACAGCGTGTTCTTCGCGGAAATCCAGGCGATTCGGCAGGGCCAGCCGGGCCGCGCGCTGATCTGGTATGGCCGCGGCTACCACCCCGTCGGCCATGACGCGCTGGCCTGACATGGTTCGGGCGGTCTAGGCTCGGCGCACCGGGATCAGGGACATCATGGACGACACCGCTGCGCCTGCCCGGCTTCCGTGGGACATTCATCCGGCCCTGACCGAGGACCGCCTGCGCATCTGCGCCCGCATGCTGGCCAATGCGCGGCGCGATGCGCTGGCGATGGCGGCCTACGACCTCGGCGACGACCCGTGGTCCGTCGGCTGCCGCGCCTTCGCCTTCGGCCGCAACCGCCTGACCCGCGCCGCTTCCTCCGGCGCCCACAACTGGCTGGGCGTGCTGGATGAATCGAACCACTTCGTCTTCCTGATCGAGGACGTGCCGGTGCGCTTCTACCGCGGCCTGGCGGAGGAGCCTTCCGTCCGCACCCTGCGGCGGCACGAGGAGGAGACGGCGCAGATGTCGCTCGCCCTGCCCGGCGATGCGGCGGAGGGGCTGGCCTTCCGCCTGGCGGTCGAGACCGGCGAGGGCGGCCGCGTCGACCGCGTGGTGTTCCTGGCGCTGCGCGGGGAGGAAGGGGCGGCGGAGTGCTTCTGGCCGGTGCCGCTGGAGATGCCGGCGGAGGACCGCCCGCACGGCCCTGCGCAACTGCGCCTGCTGCCGGATGACGGCTATGCCGGGCCGGGCGGGGAGGCGCGCGGGCGGCGCGACCCGGCGCGGCCAAGGCCAGCCCGCGGCCCTGTCGAAGCGGGCCGCCTGTTCGACGTCTGAACCGGCTTCTGCCGCAGCGACTCCTGCGTGAACCCGCCCCCGCCTCCGCGCTTGATCTCCGCAGACACGGCGAGAGGGCGGCATGGGGCATTCACGGGTGGCGGATCGGGCAGGGCGGCCGCGGGCGGCGGAACAGGGGTTGGATATCGGCCTGGCCGCCTGGCCGGGTGGCCAGCAGGACACGCCGAATGCCTGGGACGTGGCCGGCGGCATTCCGCTCGTGCAGGCGGCCGGCGGGCAGGTGCTGGTGCGGGGCGAGTCGGACTGGCAGGAATTCCCGGGCTTTCTTGAACAGGGGCCGGAGCCGGCGGACCTGCGGCGTTGGAACCGGCCCTGCTGCTCGGCACCCCGGCGGCGATCTCGGCGCTGCAGGCCTCGGGTTGAGCCGGCGGCGGCTTGGGGTTACGCCTTGCGGCTCAGCCTCCAAGGATGCCCGACGTGACCGAAACCTGGGCCGGCCGCCTGCTGTCCATCCATATCGCCGGCGAGGCCTCCGCCCCGATGCAGGCGCTGCCGGAGGCAAGGCTGGTCGAGGGCCATGGCATCGAGGGCGACCGCTACGCCAGCGGCCGGGGCACCTACAGCCACAAGCCGCACCAGGACCGGCAATGCACGCTGATCGAGGTGGAGACGCTGGAGGCATTGGCCCGCGACCACGGCCTAGCGCTGGCGCCGGAGGAAAGCCGGCGCAACCTGACGGTGCGCGGCGTGCCGCTGAACCACCTGGTCGGACGGGAATTCCGGGTGGGCGAGGTGGTGCTGTTCGGCGGCCGGCTGAACGTGCCCTGCCAGTACCTGGACGACCTGCTCGGCCGGCCGCTGTTCAAGCCGCTGATGAACCGCTCCGGCCTGAACTGCCGCATTGTCCGGGGCGGCGTCATCCGGCCGGGTGACGCCATCCGGCCGGTGTAATTCACGCCGCGTAGATCATCTTCCGGGTCATGCCGCCATCGGTCGGGAACTCGGCGCCGGTGACGAAGCCGGCCTCGGGCCCGACCAGCCAGGCAACGAGGGCCGCCACATCCTCCGGCGTCCCGACCCGGCCGGCCGGATGCTGGGCGTGGTCCTCCGGGCGCAGCTCGTCACCCTGCGTGTCGATCCAGCCGGGGCTGACGCAATTCACCCGGATCTCGGGGCCGAGGCTGACGGCCATCGCGTGGGTCAGCGCCAGCAGGCCGCCCTTGGAGGCGGCATAGCTCTCGGTATCCGGCTCCGACTGATGCGCGCGGGTCGAGGCCACGGTGACCACCGAGCCCCGCGCCGTGCGCAGCAGATCCTCCGCCGCGCGGACCAGCAGGAAGCTGGCGGTGAGGTTGGTGGCGAGGACGCTGGACCACTCGGCCAGCGACAGGTCGCGCAACGGCTTGCGGATCATGAAGCCGGCATTGGAAACCAGCGCATCCAGCCGGCCTTCCCGCGCGCGGATGTTCTCGACCAGGGCGGTGACCGCGGCCTCGTCGGCCACATCGGCGACAACGTGGCGCGGCCCCGGTTCGGCATCGCGTGCCGCATCGCGATCCGCGCCCACCACCGCCCAGCCATCCCGCCGCAGCCGCGCCACGATGGCGGCGCCGATGCCGCGGGCCGCGCCGGTGACGAGGGCGACGCGCTGTGGGGCTGGCATCAGCCGGCGCGCAGCCGCTCGGGGATGGGCAGGCCGAGGCGCAGCGGCACCGGCCACAACTCCCGCACCGTGCGGGTGATGCGGAAGCCGGCCTCGACGTAGTTCGGCAGGGCGCGCGGGTGGTCGGCGGTGCAGGTGTTCACCGTCAGCACGCGCGGTGCCTCCGCCCAGGCCGCGTCGATGGCGTGGCGCAGCAGGGCGCGGCCGGCACCACGGCCGATCGCGTGCGGCATCAGGCCGAAATAGGCGAGGTTGATGCCGTATTCGCCGCCGCGGCGGTCCAGCTCATAGAAGCCGGCGGGCTCACCGCCCTGCACCAGCACATGGATGCTGATTTCCGGCCGCGCCAGCAGCATCGCGATCTCGGTGTCCGGCACGGTGCGGCGCAGCCACCACAGGTAATCGCGGCCGACCGTGTCGTACAGGTAGCGATAGAAGGGCACGGAACAGGTGGCGACGCGCTGCACCACGGCACCCGGCGGCAGGTCGGGCGCCGGCGATTCCGGCGGTGCCGCCATGCGCAGGAAGGTGACGTCCACCTCCACCCGTTGCACCGGCTCGCGGATGCCGGTCCCGCGCGCCGCGGTCGCCATCGCTCAGTTGTCCAGGAAGCTGCGCAGCTTGCGGCTGCGGCTCGGGTGCTTGAGCTTGCGCAGCGCCTTGGCCTCGATCTGGCGGATGCGCTCGCGCGTCACGTTGAACTGCTGGCCGACTTCTTCCAGCGTGTGGTCGGTGTTCATGCCGATGCCGAAGCGCATG
>NZ_JBHMFT010000020.1:0-90344 GCF_051433195.1 Falsiroseomonas sp. E2-1-a20
TTCCACAATGGTGGAGCCGTTCTTCGTCCACCGGGAAGCCATCGACCGCCTATCGCACCACGACATGAGCCAAGAGCGGACCACGCTGCGGCTGTTCGTGGACATTTGCGGGGACAAGCCGATCAACGCCTATGGCCGTGCCGATGCGTCCGCCTTCCTCACGACCCTGCGCCAGCTACCGGTTCACTACGGGAAGTCCCCGAAGGACAAGGGCCGGGGTGCCGCCGCGATCATAGCGGAGGCCGACGCCAAGGGCGTGGTGCGGATCAGCGACAAGACGGTCAAGCGGCACCTCACGGCTTTGTCGCAGTTCCTCCGGTTTGCGATGGACCAAGGCCACATCACCAAGACCGCGCGTGATGAGATGGTCGGGGGGCACCGCTTCCGGGAGGAGCGCAAGGCACGGAAGCAGCGCGACGCATGGACCCCGGAGGATTTGAAGGCGCTGTTCGCCTCGCCAGTCTGGACCGGTTCTCACCCCATCCGGCGCAGCGAGGCCGGTCCGCAGATCATCCGGGATGCCAAGTTCTGGCTGCCGATCCTCGCGCTCTATCACGGTGCGCGCCTGGAGGAGCTTGCTGACCTCTACCGGCGAGATGTGTGGTGCGACGAAGGCACGTGGGCTGTCCGCATCGTGGCAACGGAAGGAAATGGCGAGAGCGGTGACCGCGACCTGAAGAGCGACGCAGCGGAGCGCACACTCCCTTTGCACCCGGAGCTGATCCGCCTTGGATTTCCTGCCTACATTGCCGACACGGCGCCGACCCCTGACGACCCTCTATTTCCCGACCTTAAACCGCAGGGGAAGGACAAGAAGCGCGGGACGCGTATTACGCGGTGGTTCGTGGAGTACCGAAAGGCCCTTAACCTCTATCGGCCCGGCGTTTCCATGCACTCCTTCCGGCACACCGCCATAACCCGCCTGTCTGACGCCATCACGGATTTCCGGCAGGAGCGCCACCGCGACCACCTGATGGGCCATGCATCCTCGGGTGGAAGCGAAGGCCGCACTCGATACGACAAAGGACCGGGTCTCAAGGCGGCAGCGGCGACGTTGGCGCTTTTGGAATACCCCGAGTTCAGCCTGTCGCACCTCCACGTCGCGACCTCCACAATGACCGCGCTTGCGTTCAGCCAAGCCGCTCAAGAAGGGTTGGAGTTGATGGGGCGGAGCTGCACGAGATCGTCGGCCTGAAAAGGGCGATCCTCGTCGCCGACATAACCATCGAGCAGCATTGGCACTGGTTTAAAAAGTTGGCTAACTTGGAGACACTACCGTATGGCTCTAACACCCGAAATGATTGCCAGTGCGCTCCGTCAGATCGGTAGGGCAGCAACAGTACCGGAAATTCGTGACAAGCTGCTAGAAATGTTTCCATCTGTTCCGATGGGGAAGACGCCACTTCAAAGTATCAGGGCGCGTCTTCAAGAAAACTGCCCGGAGTCTGGCCAATGGAACGAGCGCGTCAGCTTGTTCCGCCGAGTAACACCGGTTCAAGCTCGACTAGGCGTATGGGAATTGCGGGGCGTAAATGCTGCGGCTGACCAATCAAACATTCCGCCGAGCGGCGACGACGAGTTTGTAGATGACGTAGAAATCAACATTGGGCAAGAGGGGAGGCAACGCCTCCACACTCACCTGAAACGTGAGCGAAGCATCGCACTTGTTCGTCGCTTCAAAGAGACACTAAGTTCCTTTTCCTGTCAGGTCTGCGGCTTTGATTTCTTTGAGAAGTATGGAGAGATCGGTGCGGAGTATATCGAGGCACATCACGTGCTTCCTATTGCTGCTGGCGAACGGGCAACCGATTTAACAGACCTAGTGGCCGTGTGCTCAAACTGCCACCGTATGCTCCACCGTAGCGGCCTAATGGAGTGGCAGGATCTTCGAGAACGCCTTGGTCGCGCATGAGACGCACTGAACAGAATGCTAAGTCCTTGAATGGTCTCGACCTTCTTGACTTTCTCCTGACCCGCATGAGGATGTCGCATGTCTACCAGCCGGTCATGCTCAAGGCCCTCATCCAGGGCAACGGCAGGGCATCCCTCCGGGAGATCTCTGCGGCGTTCCTCGCGCTTGATCAGGCCCAGCTCGATTACTATGAAGAGATTATAAAGCGAATGCCTGGGCCGGTTCTGACTCGGCACGGTTTGGTGGAGCGCGACGGCGACGGATACCGACTTAAGGTGGATCTTGAGACGCTCACTGAAGACGAGCGGGCTGAGCTTGTGGCTATTTGCGATGCCAAGGTTGAAGAATACCTCCGGAGACGTGGGGACAGGGCCTACGACCACCGCAGGACGGCCCTTGGAGACCTCTCTGGTACCGTCCGGTACGAGGTGCTGAAGCGGGCCGGCTTTCGGTGCGAGCTATGCGGGTCGCCGGCTGACGAGAAAGCTCTTGAGGTAGACCACATCCTCCCGAGGAAGCATGGCGGGAGGGACCTCTTGGAGAACCTTCAGGCCCTCTGCTGGCAGTGCAATGCGAACAAGGGGGATCGCGACGCGACGGACTTCAGAGCGGTCAGGGGTGGTCTACAGGCGAAGGCAGAGGGATGCATCTTCTGCGAGTCCTCACCGGGGCCGATCATCGCGGCCAACTCGCTGGCAATCTCCTTCAGGGATGCGTTTCCGGTCACTCGACTACACACCCTCATCGTCCCTCGCCGTCATGCAGCGACATGGTTCGACCTGACGGACCCTGAACGACGGGCCATCAGCATCCTTCTTGATGAGCTCCGGAAGGGCATCCTTGAGCAGGACAGGACGGTGCTAGGATTCAACGTCGGCATGAACTGCGGAGAAGTCGCGGGTCAGACCGTTCACCATGCCCACGTCCACCTCATTCCGAGGCGCAGGGGAGACGTGGAGGAGCCACGGGGTGGGGTGCGTGGGGTGATCCCTGGAAAGCAGAGCTACTGACGGTTCCCATTCCGCACTGAAGCAATCTAAAGTTGCGCCAGCGTCGCTGCGGAGGAGGGAGGTAGTAGTGGAACTTCTGAGGAGTGTTCCTTCCTTAGTCTTCGTTCTTGGAGGGCTGGCTTGCCTAGTCCTTGCGGTCTCGCTCTGGCACCTTGGCAGGGGACGAGACCGGCAGGATGTCTTTACGATCCTCGGCACTGATCCAAAGCGGCTTGCCTTGCGGGCTGCCACCCCTGTTGGCCTCTCGAAGCCGATCAAAAGCGATGCTGACTGGAGAGCAATTCGAGTCCACTCGCGGGATGCGGCATACCGGCGAGCCGTGGAGACCGTTCGGAATCGCTACCAGCTAGTCAGCAATCCAATGCTGCTGCCCAACACGCTGCGGACCACCATGGATCGCTGGGACCTCAGCTTCCGAGATGCGATGATCCGCGTGGCCGATGACGATGGGCTTCGCTAACGGACAACCACAATCCCGGCCACGGCAGGAATGGGCGTCGTTTCGTGGACTGCAAGAGCCGTCGGGGGGAGCCTGCTTCTTGCTCTCCTCGCCGGGCAATCTTTAGGACGCGACGCAGGTCCAACCGATGACGCCATTCGCGACCTGATCATTAGGGAAAGCTTGGCGACGTATCCAGGCAATTGCCCCTGCCCCTACTTCACCGACAGGGCAGGAAGGTCGTGCGGGCGGCGTAGCGCGTATAGTCGTCCTGGAGGCAGGTCCCCTTTCTGCTATCGAACCGACGTCACTCAACCTATGATAGATTCCTACCGTCGAAGGTTCCGCTAGGGCGGGGCAACGGAGCGGCAGGAGGATGGCTTGAAGGTCTATTTGGACAATGTTGGAGAGAGGCGCCTGATCGGCCGCGCTGACGTTCCCTCCGAAGCTGGGCCAGTGTGGATTGTGCGTCTCTTCGGTTCGGCTTTGATCATCAAGGAGCATTACACCATCGGCACCGTGACCCACGTGCCTGACGGAGGGGCGCGGCCTTTGATGGAACGCGCCGTGCTCCTCGCGCGAGGACAGCCGCCGGAACTGCTTCCGGGCTGGCAGGCTCTGGCGCCTTAAGGTGGACCTTAAGTCAGCCCAAGTTGGCCCGCTGCTCACCACAGGTCGAATTCATTATTTCGTTCGTCCTTGGCTTGCCGAAGATGCTGCAGCGGTCTCAACCCGGCTCTCCATATTCTGCATTAGATTCGGGACAAGGCGTTCAGCAAAGCCAGCCAAGAAGCCGACCAGAGCGAAGACCGGCCAGGAGGCGAATGCGTCACCATCAGGCACTCGTTCGACCAGCCCAAGCGAATTCCCAAAACCTTGTAGGGGACCTGCCGAAAGAAGTAGCAGCAAAACAATGCCGCCCGAGAACCCCAAAAACACGCGCAGAGATCCCATCACATAGTTCATGACAGATTGCCTACAGGGCACAAGCGCTAGGTCGCGTATTCGGACGCTTAAGGAACAAGTGGCGCCTGCTGCGCCGAAGATCGCCGTGAGCCCGAATAGATAAAGAGGAAAAGGTTCCGATATCAAATTACCCAGCAAATAAATCAATGCTGCGGTAAATACAGAAAGGAAGCCGGCAGCGAAGAAACATGCTAATAGGTACCGAACGCGGTTTTCATTTACTAGACGGTCAACAGCCAACTCCAGCCCAACATCTAGTATCCCGTTAGCGTCTTCTTTCCTGCCTTCCAGCACCAACACGATAGCTTGCGCCATTTCGTGGTCGTAAAAACCGCCTTTCCTTTTTATAAAAGGGAGAAGGAAGCTAAGATGCGAAGTCGCCATCTGCGAAGCAAGAAAGCGCAGCTGGCATAGTTTCGAGCCAGCGGACGCCAGCAACCGCCGCTGATCACGTTCTACAGATAGGCAATCTGACAGGTGGACGCTGACGCCGTGAGTCGAGCGATAGACGGTGTAGTCGGGCCCCTTCCAGCAAATTTCCTCTACTCGCTCCTCAAGCGAGTCTTCATGCCCCACCATGATCTCGGATAATTTTTTTCTGGTGTTTTCCCTAAGCTCCCCACAGTTTCCGCATCGCTTTGCTTCAGTCAAACCGCAGTGCGGTACTACAGTCGCCGGTGACGCCGAGCTATGGGGAGCTTCAGCGGTGCTTTGTCTACCGTCCGGCATGCTTTGCTCCCTTCACAGCACTCCGCTAGCATCACATACGTGGTCCTGTTCAGGCAAAACAATTTGCAGGGGGTCAGCTTCACTCTCCTCACAAAGCTGGGATTGCCAACCTGAGAGAGATTTTTCGTGCTGTAATAATAACAACCGAAAGACGTACGGCTTTTTTTGAAGTGGCCGGTAGGGGGTCCTCTGGTTCGGGTATATGGAAATCCATCCGATCAACGTTCGTCGGTCCGGTGGAATCCATTCCCACCACCGGAGGACATCCACCGTGACCACCACGACCACCAGCCATGCCCGAACCTACGTCGCCTATTGCCGCGTCTCCACCGATCGGCAGGGCCGCTCCGGGCTTGGCCTTGAGGCGCAAAAGGCCGCCATAGACGCCTTCCTGAGGCCCGTAGATCGCCTCCTCCTGCCGCACCATGTCGAGGTCGAATCAGGTCGCAAGACCGCCCGTAGCGAGCTTCAGGCTGCTCTACAGCGATGCCAGGAGACCGGCGCAACGCTACTTGTGGCGAAGCTGGACAGGCTCAGCCGCAGCGTGCCCTTCCTGCGGTCCCTGATCGACGGATCCGTTGACGTGGCCTTCTGCGACATGCCGTCCCTCGCACCAGGCGCCATGGGCCGCTTCATCCTGACCCAGATGGCGGCCGTAGCCGAACTTGAGGCAGGGCTGATTTCAGAGCGCACCAGAGCAGCACTGACGGCAGCAAAGGCGCGAGGCGCGAAGCTTGGAGGCGACAGAGGGTATCGCGACGGGACGCCTCCAGATTCTCACCAGGGAGCCGCCGCTGCCGCTCTGGCGAGGACCACCACCGCCATTCGGTTCCGGTCTTCGGTGGCGCCGATGGTGCAGGCTTTGAGGGACCGGGGACTGAGCTACCGGGCGATTGCCTTACGGCTGGATCAACAGGCTACTCCATCGCCCGCAGGCAAGGCGTGGAACCACATGACAGTCAGGGCCATCCTGAAAACGGCGCCTATCGGCTAGGCCAGCGCTAGACACCCGCCCATCGCCTCCCGTTCCGTCCCCACACGTGCCTCAGCACTGGAGGAAAGCGGCAGCCGTCTTAACAGCAAGATGGATGACGGCTCTTCCGGTGCCCGAAGCAGACCACAACGACGATTCCCGCGATCGGCGCGGCAATCTTATGTGCTACTAAAACAGTTACAAAATAGGTGCCTTCTTTAGGAAGCGAGGCTGTACGTCCCGCGCAGAGAGCCTCAGGAAGTCTCTGGTAGGGAAGATAATTTTTCCCGCCTCAACCTTCGGACTTTGAGAGCTGACTTTTCAGCCATCCAAACCGACCGTTATCGGATTCCGAGCAAAGCCGACTTAAGGTGCGTCTTAAGAGCAACTGGGTGCAGGTTATAACGGCGGCTCCAAGGGTCGGAGGCTTCAGATTATCTATCCTCATAGAAGCCGTTGATTAGGCGAAAGATGATGGCCGTTTCTGAGGGTTCGGCGAAGACGGGCATTCAAAACGGCTGTCAAGATTAACAAATGGTTAGTTTACGAATGAAGGCTTTACAGATTTGCTTTTGGAAAATAATGCTGAGGCAGGGATCGGAGGAAGCCTGGGTTATCCTCAAGGGTCCTGGTGTATCTTCTAGGAATGGGTATCTACATCATCATCCCATAGGGTATTACCCCTGCTTCCAGCAGGCACTCTAGCCCCCTTAAGGTGACAAGCCCCCACCACCCCTATTGTCTACACGTGAAACGCTAAGCGCGAGCATCTTGATGATCCCCACGTCGCAACCGGGTTTGTCCATTCAAGCGACCCTTCAACCAAGCACAGAAGCATTGCGTGAGGCTCTCCTCGGAACATTAACTGCTGCTGCTGTGTCTGTTCCGGCGAAGGCTTTGGTTTCGCAGGTTGTTGGACTGGTGGAGGATGCTGACGCCGCTACCCGGACCAGACAGCCGGCCACCAATCGTCGGTCAGGTGTGGGCAACTGCGTCGAGGCATTCCTCGGCGACCTTCTGCTTAACTCTCCGCGCCTGACCTACCTGCCGACACAGGCGCAGAATTTTAGCGGTAAGGCCATCGGGTCCCGCACCTTCCGCCGCGTCAGTGCTGCCATGCAGGTACTCGGATTAGTCGGACTTCAGAAGAGCTTTCGGTCGCGCATGCTGTTTGCCGCGCCAGGTGCCCCAGCACAGTTTGGTAAGTCATGGGCGCCAAGGCTGTGGCCCAGTCTCCGTCTCCTGACCATGGCAGCTGAGTTCGGCATCGTAGACGACATGTGGAAGCATTTTGCGCGGACTCAGGTCCTGACCGGCGGCCTCATCGGATTGCGCGGGAAGAGTTCTGGGGTGGGCGAATTCAAGGCGCGTGGGAAGCGCATGAGGCTGCCGAAGGGTCCACACCTTGAGGGACTTCAGGCAGAGGTTGCTGAGATCAACGCTGCCATCGCTGCTGCGGATGTAGAGGGGTGTCCGCTTCCGATTCTGCGTCGATCCTTTTCCCTCTCGCTTGGCGACGACGGCAGGCCCCCGCTGCATGGCCGCTGGTACGCCGAGGGCCGCGACAACTACGTGCAGATGAAGAAGGCTCAGCGGCCCACCATCAGGATTGCTGGGGAACGAGTGGTCGAAGCCGATGTCTCAGCAAGCCACGTCTGGTGCTTCTACGGGGCTGCTCAGCGGCTCGGCATGGGGTTTGGCGCGCCTACACCATCAACCGACCTCTACGGCGTCAGCGGACTCCCTAGGCCTGTCGTGAAGGCGTTCCTGACGGCCACGTTCGGCAATGGGCGGATGCCCAGCAAATGGCCGAAGGGTACGGTCCAGAAGTTTTTGGATCAGGGCATCCCGGTGAGGGACTATCCAGTGCAGTGCGTCCGCGAGCGCGTGCTGCAACATCATCCCATTCTCGGTCAGATTGATCGGGTGATCGCTGCGGCGGGGCTTCATGATTTTCCGCCGCATGACCCGAAATCGCTCTGTGCGCTCTGGCTCATGGGGATTGAAGCGCAGGCTCTCTCTCAAGCCCTACTTCGTCTTTGGCGAGATAATAGAATTGTATCCCTCCCGCTGCACGATGGCCTAATCATCGGCGAAAGAATGCAAGAGACTGCGGTGCGGACGCTGGAAGAGGCCTACGCAGAAATCGCGGGGGTGATGCCGCTGGTAAACGTGAAGGATTACTCCGGAAAAGCGACTCGTAGGAACCTTGAATGAGTTGCTCATCTGGCCGCGAAGGCGCTTCTCAGGTGCAAATCTGGGTTGACGGGCGCTGCAACTCGAAAACCAGAATCGGAGGATGGGCGGCTCTACTACAAATGTCTGATAATACCAGACTTGAGATCTGCGGCGGTGAGTTCGCGACAACGATCAACAGGATGAAGATGAAGGCGGCGCTGCGCGCCCTGGAGTTAGTGGAGGAATCCTCTTCCATCCTTATACGTAGCGATCTGCAATACCTGACACTCGGAATGAGTGAGTGGATAGTGAGATGGCAGCAAGAAGCTCGGCTAACCTCGGCGGACAAACAGGTTGCTAATGCTGACCTTTGGCGCGCCCTGCTGAATGCGGCAGCACGTCACAGCGTCAGCTGGTACTGGGACCCTAGCTTCACGTATGATCCTGTTGCCATGCGACTTTTTCAGCTGGCTAGATCGGCTCAAAGATCAGCAGAGGCGTCTGGGAGAACCGGAGCGTAGGTGTCAAGATAATGTCACACACCAATCGCACACATGATGTGTCACCGCCGCCTTATCTGCGGCCGTATAGACCGCTTCCCAACTTAAACTGCTATTGGAGCACCCAAACCGTATGGTGTCACTCAAAGAGCTCTGGGACGCTCTGCGAGATGGCATCTATGGGAACCGCTAGGTCCTAATCCCACTAGTTGCAGACTCACGCTACAATTTTGCTCGGATCTCCACCAACTTCGCCTCTGCCGGACCTATTATTTGACTTTGGACTTCTGATACAAGCTGGCTAATTGAGGTGTACCTATAAATCGGAAGGACATGTGAGTGGCCCAGGAAATCTGCAAACATACCGTATTCGTCCGCCGCGCTATCAAGAATTGGGAGAAACGGCACAGATAAGAGGTCTTTGACTGTTGCTCTTAGTTCCTGCGGGATGCTTCTCGGGTCGGATATATCGGCAATGACAAAACGGGCCATTCCCGCCAGTAACTGCACAGTCTCAGTAAAATCTCTGGTGGCGGGCTTCTCAAAATCAAAAAGGACAGGAAGATATCCATGCTTCCTTAGTTCTTCTTTTATAGTATCAAGCACTAGTTTTCGGCTCGCGCTAAATCGCCCCAGGATCAGTACCGCTTTAGATGTAACAGTGTTAATAACGTCCCGTAATTTATTGTTGTTTAGAATGAGGTATATAAATTGAGCTACCTCGAGCTCATCAATCGTTATGGCTGGGGCGCCGTCTGGTGTAATAACAAGATCTTTCTGGACGGCGCCTTGTATCGATACATCCCATGCAGAGATGCCACAGACTCGGCACCTGCTAATGTCGGCTCCGGTCAAATTTGCGTAGACCAAGTTGCTGGCTGACAAATTGGACCCGACAATTTTAGCTCGAGTAAGATCTGCTCGAACCAGTGAGGTAAGACTGAAGTTTGCGTCAGGAAAATTTGTATCAGTCAGATCGGCTTGCAGTAGATCAGCGCCCTCGAAGTTCGCCCCAGTCCAACTATTACCCAAAAATTTTGCAGCTATTAATCTTGCGCCGCCAAAATAAGGTGAGATGCCAGCGGCGCCTCTAAAATCCGAACCATCCATCTGTGCCCGCGAAAAGATGGCTTCGTGCAGAATTGATCCGCGAAAATCCGCGCTCATAAGATCAGCCATGCTGAAGTTGGTCTTATGGCAAACAGCGCCTCTTAGGTCCGCCTTTTGAAGATTTGCTCCTTCCAAATTGCGAGCTTCTAAATCCTGGCCTTTAAGATCTGCCTCTGCCAGGTCAATTCGTACGTGTGGCTCGCGATCCCTCCAGTCATTCCATCGCTGAGGCGACCCAATAAGTAAATCAAGGTGCTCCAAATTGGCCATCCGGACTTTTCCCTTTCCCGCACTAGAGCTGCACCAATGCCTGCCGTTGGCGCCCGCAAGGCTATCCTCCCTCTTGGACCGAATGGGTACGCTCAGATTTCAGGTAAGGCTTAGCAGTAACATACCCACTGCTGTCACCAACCGCGCAAGGTCAGCCCAGTGACGCGATCCAGGATGTCGTAGTGCGGAACGCCAGACGCCAACGGCTGCAATCAAGTTGTAGGGGATTGAAAGAACGTAGCCAACGATGAGCGCGGAGACGGGACGTCCGTGCATGATGAGCAGGAGGAACATCACGCTGGTGCTCAAATTGACCAGCAGCCCGCCGATCACCGCCCACCTCCAGAACGCAGCCTCCAGGGGCAGATCGCCGCGCCAAAGAGCTAGCATGGTCCTCACCGTGGAAGAGTAGGGAGGCGGACAATTCCGATCATCACCAGGCGCCTCCCACTAGGATCAGCCGATGTAGCTTTACGGACAAATGGCGCGCTCACCCTGAGTCGCGTCAGGATGCCTTGCTTATCAGCCTTCGGGTGTCCCACAATGGCCCCACACCCAACAGTCGGGCTCGCCTAATCCTTGGTTTTCCTAGTGGCGGCTGAGTTTCCAGGTCCCCCAGCCACAATGCCCACCGCGCCAATCCAGGCGACCCGCCGGTGGACCTTCGCCCTCAGGCGGCAAATCCGAAGCGCCACACCGCCACCGCCACGCCGAGGAGCAGGGTCAGCGCGACCGCGACCAGCCCGCCATCCCGCGTCAGCAGCCCGGCTGCGAAGAAGGCGATGACGGCCGAGGCGAGCGATCCCGAGGTCGGGACCAGCTCCATGAACGGCATGAACAGCGTCAGCCCCAGGATCAGGGCCATCGGCAGCAGCAGCCAGGGCCGGTGCAGCAGGAAGCCCAGCCGCGGCCGCAGGAAGCGCTCGACGAACGCCACCGGCCTGCGCAGCCAGGCGATGCCCGTCCGGAGCTTCTCGGCGGGCATGTGGCGGCGCGTGATGAAGCCGGGCAGCCACACGCAGTCGCGGCCGATCATCATCTGCACCACCAGGATGAAGACGATGGCCGCGACGATCGCCGTGGTTCCGGGAATCGCGCTGGCCGGCGAGACGGCGATCAGGGAGAACACCAGCATCAGCGATGCGAAGGATTTCGGGCCGAGTTTCTCGATCACCTCCTGCACCGCGATGCTTTCGCCATGGGTCGAGCTTTCGAGCCGGTCCAGGACCTCGCTCAAGGCATGCGTTCGGTGGTCGGACATCTGCGTTCCCTGGCTGCGCGCCAGGAACGAGATCGGGACGGCCCGGTTGCCCGGCCGCCGCTTCGCAGGCGGCGACCGGGGCCGGTTCAGGCGGGCTTCACGCCGGTCTCCGTGATGATGCGGCCGTACTTCGTCACCTCGCCTCGCACGAACTCCGCGAATTGCGCCGGCGTCGTCTCCCGCACATCGGCGCCTTCCGCCACCAGCCGATCGCGCACCGCGGGGTCGCGCAGGATCTGGTTCACCTCCCGGTTGAGGCGCTCGATGATCGCGGCCGGCGTGGCGGCGGGGGCGAAGAAGCCGCCCCACAGGCTGAAGTCGAATTCGGCGATGCCGCCCTCCTGCACCGTCGGCATATCCGGCGCGCTCGGCATGCGCCGGGCGGTGGAGACGGCGAGCATGCGCAGCTTGCCCTCCCGCACATGCGGCACCGCGGCCGGCATGCCGGAAAAGAAGAAGCCGACATGCCGGCCCAGCAGGTCCGTCAGCGCCGGCCCGGCGCCGCGATAGGGCACATGCACCATCGGTGCACCGCCACGGCGGGCCAGCGTCTCGGCGGCGAAATGTCCGGGCGTGCCGGTGCCGGCGGAGGCGAAGGTGAGCGACCCGGGCCGTGCCTTTGCGCCGGCAACCAGCTCCTGCACCGTGCGGTAGGGGGAGGCCGCGTTCACCACCAGCGCCAGCGCCGCGTTGCCCACCAGCGCCACCGGCGCCAGGTCGGTGGCCGGGTCATAGGGCACGTCCGGCAGGAAGTTGCGCGCGATGGCGATCTCCGGCGTCTGCCCGAACAGCAGCGTGTAGCCATCCGGCGCCGCGCGCACCACGGCCTGGGTGCCGATGGTGCCGGACGCGCCGGAGCGGTTTTCCACCACCAGGTTCTGCCCGAGCGCGCCGCGCAGCTTCTCCGCCACCAGGCGCGCGAACACGTCGCCGGTCCCGCCGGGCGCATAGGGCACGATCAGCTGGATCGGCCGCGCCGGCCAGGACTGCGCCCTGGCCGCTGACGCCGTCAGCCCGAGTGCCGCGAGCCCGGCCAGGCCTCGCCGCGTGATTTGTCCTGTCATGTTGTCTCTCCCTGTTGCCGCACCCAGCGCGCCACCTCGTCGTGGCGCGCGAACCAGACCCGGCCGCCCTGAAGCTGCATGTGCTGCAGGATACGGTGGACCATGGCGGCCAGGGGCGGGCGGCCGCCGAAATGGGCGTGCACCGTCAGGTTCAGGATCTCCGGACGGCGGCTCAGCATCAGGAAGTCGAAGGTGTCGCGGTAGACGTCGAGGAAATCCTTCGGGCTGCCGCGCATCACGCGATTGTCGGTGAAGTCGCTGTGCTGCAACGCCACCAGCGTCCCGGCCTCCGTCGTCACCTCATAAGGCAGGTCGGTGTCGTTGTAGTCGCCGTGCCAGAGGAAGCCTTCCTGCGCCAGGTAGCGCGCGGTGTGCTCGCTCGGCGACATGCGCGGGCTGGCCCAGCCGACCGGGCGTTCCCCGACCGCCTCCTCGATGATGCCGGCGCAGCGGCGGATCAGGGCAAGTTCCTCGGCTGGCTCCATGTAGGGCAGGAACATGTTCTGCGTGTAGGAATGCCCTGCGATCTCGTGCCCCGCCGCGTGCAGCGCCTTCACCGAATCCGGGTAGCGTTCCACGGCGCGGGCATTGGCGCAGATGGTGCCCTTGACGCCGAAATCCTCGAACAATTCGCCCAGGCGCCAGATGCCGGTGCGGCCGCCATATTCGGCCCAGGAGATGCCCTGCCGGTCCACCACCCCCTCCCGCAGCGGGCTGGCCATGGGGGAATAGGGCGGGGTGCGACCCTCCGGCCAGGTCTCGTACATGACGGTGACCATCACGGCGATCTGCGCGCCGTTCGGCCAAGCCTTCACCTTCGGTTCCGAGACCTGCACCGTGCCGCATCCTCCGCCTGATGCCGGAGGCACGGGCCCACGATCCGCAACCTGTTTGGCGGCGTGCGACCGTGGTCCGGACGTTTCCCTTGCCGAAGCTTCGCTGGCGGTCCCGCCAGGGTCAACCCGGTGATGCAGCCTTGCGCCGGGTTGCGGTTGACGTGTGCCCCGTGCCTGCGGTCACCTTCACGTCTGAGTCGAAGATGACGGGAAAACGCCATGAACCATGTCAGCACCGCCGCGCGGGGGCCGCGCTACCGGCACGCGGCCGACGCCGCGGAGCCCTATCGCAGCATCACGGTCGAGAAGCTCACGCCCATCATCGGCGCCGAGTTGGGCGGCGTCGACATCGGCAATCCCTCCGCCGAGCAGATGCAGGAGATCCACCGCGCGCTGGCCGAGAACCTCGTCATCTTCTTCCGCGACCAGCATTTGACGCCGGACCAGCACCTGGATTTCGGCCGGCAGTTCGGCGAGCTGCACATCCACCCCGCCGCGCCGACCGAAGGCCATCCGGCGCTGATGATCATCAAGGCGGACCGCGACAGCCCGCGCGCCAATGGCGAATTCTGGCATTCCGACGTGTCCTGCGACGAGGAACCGCCGCTCGGCAGCATCCTCTACATCAAGCAGTGCCCGCCGGTCGGCGGCGATACGCTGTTCGCCAACATGTACGCCGCCTACGACGCGCTGTCGGACCGCATGAAGACCTACCTGGAGGGCCTGACGGCGGTGCATGACGGGGAGGAGGTGTATCGCGGCACATATGCGAATCTCGGCGTGCAGGACACGCCGGTGTATCCGCGCGCGGTGCATCCGGTGATCCGCACGCATCCGGTGACCGGCCGCCGCGCCCTGTTCGTCAACAAGGGCTTCACCCGCCGCATCCTCGACATCCCGGCGGATGAGAGCACCGGCATCCTGGCCTACCTGTTCGAGCACAGCGCCAACCCGCTGTTCCAGTGCCGCTTCCGGTGGCGCGAGAACTCGGTGGCCTTCTGGGACAACCGCTGCGCGCAACATCGCGCGATGTGGGACTACTGGCCGGCGACGCGCTACGGCAACCGCGTCACCATCCAGGGTGATCGCCCAAGGTGATTGCCCGGTCTGACACAACCCCTTGCCGTCGCGGTGCCGGGCGGCCATGTCTGCGACCCGGCAGCAGCGCCGGATTTACGGGAGACGCAACGATGGCCTGGAAGACCCCGAAGATCGTCGAGATCTCGCTGGCGATGGAAATCAACAGCTACGCCTGCGCCGAAATCGCCTGAGCTTCTGCCTGCCTCCATGCTCCGCGCGATCATTCTGGGCGCCGGTGCCGGAGGCGGGTTTCCACAGTGGAATTCGGCCGGTCCCGGTTGCCGCCGGGCCCGCGCCGGAGACCCTGCGGCGCCACGCCGGACCCAGGCGAGCCTGGCCGTCAGCGCCGATGGTGAACGTTGGCTGTTGGTGAACGCCGCCCCCGACCTGCGCCAGCAGATCGAGGCGACGCCCGCGCTGCATCCCCGCGCGACCCCGCTGCGCAATTCGCCCATCTCGGCCGTGCTGCTGACGGGCGGCGAGGTCGATGCCATTGCGGGCCTGCTGCACCTGCGTGAGCGCCAGCCCTTCCGCCTCTATGCCGCCGCGCCAACGCGCGCCGTGCTGGACGCCAACCCGATCTTCGGTTGCCTGAATCCAGCTTTTGTCAGCCGCGCCGATCTGCCACTGGATGCGGCCTTCGCGCCGCAGGATGCAGGCGGTGCCGCGCTCGGTCTGTCGATCACCGCGTATGTCGTTCCCGGCAAGGTGCCGCTGTACGCGGAGACCTCCGAACAGCCGGAGGTCTCCGAGGACGGGGATGCACTGGGCCTGGCGATTTCCGCGGGAGATGCCGTGCTGCACTACATCCCCGGCTGCGCGATGATGACGCCGGCGCTGCGGGACCGGATGCGCGGTGCCGACTGCGTGATCTTCGACGGCACGTTGTTCAAGGATGACGAAATGATCGTGTCCGGCGCCGGGCCCAAGACCGGCCGTCGCATGGGACACATGCCGATCACAGAGACGCTTCACGAATTCGCGAGTCTCGGCGTCGGCCGCCGCATCCTGACCCACCTCAACAACACCAACCCCGCCCTGCTAGCCGACAGCCCGGAGCGCGCCACGCTGGCCGCGGCGGGCTGGGAAGTGGCCGAGGATGGGATGGAGATCACGCCGTGACCGGTACGCTTTCGCCGCAGGAACTGGAGGATGCGCTGCGCGCCATCGGGGCGGAGCGCTACCACGTCCACCACCCGTTCCATCACCTGCTGCACGGCGGAAAGCTGGATCGCGGCCAGGTGCAGGCCTGGGCGCTGAACCGCTACTGCTACCAGGCGCATATCCCGATGAAGGATGCCTCCCTGCTCGCACGACTGCCGACGCCGGATCTGCGACGGGAATGGCGCCGGCGGCTGGTGGACCACGACGGCGACGGCGAACATCCCGGCGGCGTCGAGCGTTGGCTGGCGCTGACCGATGGCCTGGGCCTGGACCGCGACTACGTCACCTCGATGGACGGCATCCTGCCCGGCACGCGCTTCGCGGTGGAGGCCTATGTGCGCTTCGTGCGCGAGCGCAGCCTGCTGGAGGCGATCGCCTCCTCGCTCACGGAGATGTTCTCGACCGACATCATCCGCTCCCGCGTCTCCGGGATGCTGGCGAATTACGATTTCGTCTCGGAGGCGACGCTGGCCTATTTCAAGCCGCGCCTGACACAGGCGCCGGCGGATGTCGCCTTCGCGCTGGACTACGTGAAGCGGGAGGCGACGACGCCGGAGCTGCAACGTCAGGTGCTCGCCGCGCTGCGCTTCAAGTGCGACCTGCTCTGGGCGCAGCTGGATGCGCTGCACTTCGCCTATGTCGCGCCCGGCCTGCCGCCTCCCGGCGCCTTCCGTCCATGACGCCACGCTTCGCCCCCGGCGTCCGGCTGCAGGAGGACAAGGCGCGCGATCGCTGGATCGTCATGGCGCCGGAACGCATGTTCGTGCCGGACGAAACCGCGCTCGCCGTGCTGCGGCTGGTGGATGGCGCGCGTGACGAGGCGGCGATCATCGCGGCGCTGGCCGCGCAGTACGATGCGCCGACGGAGGTGATCGGCGCCGATGTTCGCGCGCTGATCGCGGATCTCGTCATACGGGGCGCACTGCGCCATGGCTGACGCACCGCTCGCCCTGCTGGCGGAGCTGACGCATCGCTGCCCGCTGCGCTGCCCCTACTGTTCGAACCCCGTCGAGCTGACGCGGGCGCGGCAGGAGCTGGACACGGCGGAATGGGCGCGCGTGTTCCGCGAATCCGTGGCGCTCGGCTGCCTCCAGGTGCATCTCTCGGGCGGCGAGCCGACGGTGCGGCGGGACATCGCCGACATCGTCGCCGCGGCGCGGGATGCCGGGCTCTACACCAACCTCATCACCGCCGGCGTGCTGCTGGACCAGGCGATGATGGACCGCCTGGTCGGCGCCGGCCTGGATCACGTCCAGCTTTCCGTGCAGGACGCGGAGGATACGGGCGCCGAGCGCATCGGCGGGATGCGCGGCGCCATGCCGCGCAAGCGGGAGGCGGCGCGGCTGGTGCGCGAGTCCGGGCTGCCGCTGACGCTGAACGCCGTGGTGCATCGCCAGAACCTGCACAACCTGCCGGCGCTGATCGACATCGCGCTGGAGTGGGGCGCGGCGCGGCTCGAAGTAGCCCATGTGCAATATTACGGCTGGGCCCTGGCCAACCGCGACGCCCTGCTGCCGAGCCGCGCCATGCTGGATACGGCGACGCAGGTGGTGGATGCGGCGCGCATGCGGCTGCGCGACCGGTTGGTGATCGACTATGTCGTGCCGGACTACCACGCCAGCCGCCCGAAATCCTGCATGGGCGGCTGGGGCCGGCGCTTCCTGGCGGTGTCCCCGGCCGGTCGCATCCTGCCGTGCCACGCCGCGGAGACGCTGACGGGACTCGACTTCCCCAATGTGCGCGACACTTCGCTGCAAGCCGCCTGGAACGACAGCCCGGCCTTCAACGCCTATCGCGGCACGTCCTGGATGCCGAGCCCCTGCCAGGGCTGCGAACATGCCGAGCGGGACTGGGGCGGCTGCCGCTGCCAGGCCTTCGCATTGACCGGCGACGCCAGCGCCACCGACCCCGCCTGCGCGCTGTCGCCGCACCACGCCATGCTGGCGGATGCGGTGGCCGAGGCGGGCGAGACCGACTTCACCTATCGCGGCTACTCCTGACACGCGCGTCATCGTGCCGGATTGCGTCTTGCCCAATTTCCGGTTGCACCCTCCTATGGTCCTGCAACGGCCTGAACGGCCGGGGAGGGGAAACAGAATGATCCGACGCAGCTTGATGGGACTCGCCGCCGCCGCGGTGGCGCTGCCTGGCCTCGCCTTCGCGCAGCAGGCCGCACCGGCCCCGGCGTGGGCGCAGGGACGCCCCGCCGAGATGGCGAACTCGCCGCTGGCGCCGCACCCGCCGCGCCTGACCAACACGCCACCCGAACGCATTCCGACTGCCGCGCTGCGCGTGCCCGAGGGCTTCCAGGTGGAGCTGTGGGCGCATGGCCTGCCAGGCGCACGCGTGATGGTGCGCGGTCCCGACGGCACGATCTTCGTCGGCACCCGCGCCATCGGCCGCGTCTATGCCGTGCGCGACAACGGCAACGCGCGCACCGTCACCACGCTGATGCAGGGCCTGACGCAGCCGTCCGGCCTCGCGGTACGGGACGGCGCGCTGTACATCGCGGCGATGAACCGGGTTCTTCGCATCGACAATGTCGAGCAGAATTTGCAGAATCCGCAGCCGGTCGAGCTGACCGAGGCCTTCGGCCAGGCGCCGGAGCCGCATCACGGCTGGAAGCACATCGCCTTCGGGCCGGATGGGCGGATTTACATTCCGCGCGGCGTACCCTGCAACATCTGCGAATTCGACGGCGAGAAGTTCGCCCTGATCGAGAGCTGGAACCCCGACGGCAGCGATCGCCGGATCGAGGCGCGCGGCGTGCGCAATTCCGTCGGCTTCGACTTCCACCCGCGCACCGGCCAGCTCTGGTTCAGCAACCACGGCCGCGACTGGGCCGGGCACAACAACCCCTCCGACACGCTGCATGTGAACCTTCAGCGTGGCGAACATCACGGCTTCCCCTGGTGCGCCGGCGGCTTCCAGGACCCGGCGGCCGCGGAGCCGACGCGCCTGTGCAACGAGTTCCCGCCGCCGGCCCGCGTCCTCGGCCCGCATGTCGCGCCGGTCGGCACGCATTTCTACACCGGCACGCAGTTCCCCGAGCAGTACCGCAACGCGCTGTTCGTCGCCTTCCAGGGCTCCTGGAACCGCGAGCCGCTCTCGGGCTTCGAGGTGGTGGTGGTGCGTGAGGCCGAGGGCGGGCGCCTGGTGCAGGAGCCCTTCATGACCGGCTTCCGAGACGACGCGGCGCAGAAGTTCAACGGCCGGCCGTCCGGCCTGCTGACGCTGCCCGACGGCTCCCTGCTGGTCTCCGATACCGACAACGGCGCGATCTATCGCGTGACCTACCGCCGTTGATGCTGTCCTACCGATTGTTGGCGGCGGCCGCGCTGGCCGCCGCCTTCGCCCAGCCCGCCTCGGCGCAGGATGCCGCCCGCGGTGCCGCCGTCGCCGAAGCCCGCCAATGCGCCGCCTGCCATGGCCCTGGCGGCCGCAGCGAGATGCCGGAGATGCCCTCGCTCGCCGGCCAGCAGGCAGATTTCCTGACCATGCAGCTGGTGCTGTTCCGCGAGGGGCTGCGCCAGGTTCCGGCCATGACGGAGGCGGCGAAGGGCCTGACGGATACGGAAGCCGAGGATCTCGCCGCGCATTTCGCCGCCCAGCCCTCCGGCCCGCCCGCCGACCGCGGCGCGCGTGACGCGGCGCTGGCCGCCCGTGGCGAGGAACTGGCGGCCGGCCGCAACTGCGGCGTCTGCCACCTGCCGAACTACGCCGGCCGCGCCAACATCCCTCGCATCAACCACCAGCGGGAGGATTACCTGGCCCACGCGCTACGCGAGTACCGTGACAACACCCGCGTCGGCGCCGACACGCAGATGAACGGCCTCATGTACGGCATCGGCGACGCCGACATCCGCGCGCTCGCGCATTACCTGGCACACCGTGAATGACAGTCTCCCGCCGCGCCCTGTTCGCCTCCGCCGCCCTGCTCGCCGCGCCGCGTGTGCTGCGCGCGCAGGCGGCGATCCCGCCCATCCTGTTCATCCACGGCAATGGCGACCATGCGGCGCTGTGGCAGACGACGCTGTGGCGCTTCGAGAGCAACGGCATCCCACGCGACCGCCTGATGGCGGTGAACATGCCGGACCCGTTGTCGCGGGACGATGACCTGGTGCCGCAGCCCAACCGCAGCAGCACGGTGGAACAGACCGACCGGCTGGCGAATTTCGTGGCGGAGTTGCGCGCGCGGACCGGTGCGCCGCGCGTCGCGCTGGTCGGCAATTCGCGCGGCGGCAACCCGATCCGCGACTTCGTCGTGCATCGCGGCGGCGCGCCGCTGGTCTCGCATGCCGTGCTGTGCGGCACGCCCAACCGTGGCACCTCCGACTGGCCGGAATCGCGCAACCGGGAGTTCAACGGCAAGGGTCCCTTCCTGACCCGGCTGAACGGCGGCGCCACCGATGTGGTGCCGGAGACGGATTTCCTGACGATCCGCAGCGCCTGGAACGACGTCTACGCCCAGCCGCGCGCCATCTGGTCGCCAACCCCGGACCGCCCGACCGGCACCGATGTCGACGGTCCGGAACTGCGCGGCGCCACCAACCTGGTGCTCGGCGACCTCGACCATCGCGAGACCGCCTATCACTGGCGTGCCTTCCGCGAGCAGTTCCGCTTCATTGCGGGGCGCGAGCCCGACCACGTCGCGGTGGTGCCGGAAGCCCGCCCGGTGCTGGACGGCATCGTCACGCAATCCGCCCCAACCGTCACCAACCGCCCGGTGGCCGACGCCGTCGTCGAGGTATTCCGCACCGACCCCGCGACCGGTGCCCGGATCGGGGAGGCGCTGCACCGCCGCACCACCGGCGCCGATGGCCGCTGGGGGCCGGTGACGGTGGCGAATGACTGGGCGCTGGAGATCGTCGTCGCGGCCTCTGGCCACACCACCACGCACGTCTACCGCAACGCCTTCCCGCGCAGCTCCGACGTCGTGCATCTGCGCCCGCGCGCGCTGGCGGCGGCGGAGCGTTCCGCTGGCGGTGTCGTGGTGCTGCAACGGCCACGCGGCTACTTCGGCATCCCGCGCGACATCGTGCTGCTCGATGGCCGGCAGCCGGCCACGCTGCGGCCGGGCGTCGCGGTTGCCGCGGCCGCGACCGTGCAGCTTCCGGCGGCGGAACTCGGCCGGCCCGTGGTTGGCATCTTCAACACCGAACGCATCGTGGCGCGCGCCTGGCCCGCAGCGGAAGGCCGCATCAGCGTTGCGGAGCTGACCTGGTAGCAGGCGGTTTCATTCACGGCCGGGATGGACGTCATCAGCACTTGGCGCTGGCTGGGGCGGCGATGCCGCGGATAGACCTGCGCCATCACCGATGCAGGAGATGCTCCCGATGGCGAAGGTCCTGGTTCTCTACTACTCCGCCTACGGCCATATCGAGGCGATGGCGCAGGCGGTGGCCGAAGGCGCCCGCGCCGGCGGCGCCGAAGTCGACATCAAGCGCGTGCCGGAACTGGTGCCGGAGGAAGTTGCGCGCAAATCCGGCTACAAGCTGGATCAGGCCGCGCCCATCGCCACGGTGGACGAATTGCCGAACTACGACGCCATCATCTTCGGCAGCGGCACGCGCTACGGCACCATGACCTCGCAGCTCCGCAACTTCATCGACCAGACCGGCGGTCTGTGGGCGAAGGGTGCGTTGAACGGCAAGGTCGGTTCCGCCTTCACCTCCTCCGCCACGCAGCATGGCGGGCAGGAGAGCACGATCCTTACCTTCATCCCGACCATGCTGCATCTCGGCATGGTGGTGGTCGGCCTGCCCTATGCGTTCCAGGGGCAGATGGGCGTGAAGGAGGTGATGGGGAACAGCCCCTACGGCGCGTCGACGATCACCGATGGCGACGGCAGCCGCATGCCATCCGCCGTGGAGCTTGAGGGCGCGCGCTTCCAGGGCCGCTACGTGGCGAAGGTGGCGGCGGCGGTGAAGGCCGGCGGGCCGCTGCTCGGCTGAGGCCGCTCAGCCGGGCGCCAACGCCGTCAGCAGCGGCGCCATGCCCGGCTCGCCCATCCCGCCCTGCGCCGCCGCCCGCGCGACCGCCAGGTTGGCCGCCACGCGCGGCGGCGCGGCGGGCAGCGCGGCCAACGTGGCGAACACCTCCGCCGCCTCCGCCGCGCGCCCGGCCAGCAGCAGCGACATGCCGAGATTGTTGGCAATGCCGATGCTGGCCGGTGCCAGCGCCAGCGCCGCGCGATGGCGGCCCTCGGCCTCGGTGTGCCGGCCCAGCAGATCGAGCGCCACCGCCTGCCCGCCCAGGGCCTGCGCATCCCGCGGCGCCGCCGCGACCGCGCGCCGGAACTGATCCAGCGCCTGGTCCGCCGCCCCGGCGCGCAGCCGCAGCCGGCCACTGGCCACCAGCAGGCCGGCATCGGCGGGATGGCGTTGCAGCGCCCGCAGCAGCACCTGCTCCGCCTGCGCCGTGTTGCCAGCCCGCAGCAGCGCCGCGGCGAAGCCCGCCTGCACGGCCGCGTTGCCCGGTTCCGCCGCGGCGGCGGAGGCGTACATCGACAGCGCCATGTCGGTCCGCCCGGCCGCCTCGGCCGCGGCCGCGACGCGCAGGCGCGAGCCGGTGTCGTGGTCCCGCGGCCCGCTCGGCGGCGCGCCGGCGCAACCACTCAGCAGCACCAGCAGGGGCCATAGGCCGCGCATCATGGGGAACCTCCGAGGGTCTTGCCGATTTCCAGGATGGATGGCCCGATCAACGCAATGAACAGCGCCGGCAGGATGAACAGGATCAGCGGTCCGATCAGCAACGCGGGCAGGCGGATCGCCTTCTCCTCAAGCCGCAGCATGCGTTCCTGTCGCATGTCGGCGGCCAGCACGCGCATCGCCTGGGCCAGCGGCGTGCCGTAGCGCAGCGTCTGCGACAGCGTCGCGGAAAGGCGCTTGAAACCCTCGAGCCCCGTCCGCTCCGCCATGCGCTCCAGCGCCAGGCGTCGGTCCGGCAGCATGCGCAGTTCCTGCACCAGGATGTTCAGCTCCAGCGCAATGGCGGCGTTGGAGCCGGCCATCTCGCGCGCGACGCGATCCACCGCCGTCTCTAGCCCCAGCCCGGCCTCGGCCGCGACCACCAGCAGGTCCAGCGCATCCGGCAGGCCGCGCTTCAGGCGCTGCTGGAAGCCGCGGCGCAGCCGGTCCACCACGCGGTTCGGTCCGATGACGCCGGCGACCACGCCGCCGAAGGTTAGGAAGATGGCGTTGTGCGCTTCGGCTTCCGTCGCCACGGCGTAGCCGAGCGCCGCCAGCGGCAGCGCCAGCATCAGCACGGCCTTCAGCCCGATGAAGACCGGCACGCTGTGCCGCGGGTCGAGGCCTGCGGCCGCCATGGCGCGCTGGAATTCCTGCACCTCCGCGCCGGAGACGATGGCGCTGTCCCGCAGCCATTCCCCCAGGCGGCGGAAAGGACGGCTGAAGGCGCCCGCCAGACTCCGTGCGGCGCGGCCGGTCGCCGCACGTTCCGCCGGCCGCACCACGGCGCGCAGGCGCAGCGCCAGGTCACGCTCCTCCGCGCCCTGCGCCAGCAGCGTTGCGGCCAGCACGGCAAGCGCGATGGCCACGCCGGCGGCCCCCATCGCCATCAGCAGCGTCGCGAGCGGCAGCGGCTGCGGCATCAGTCGCGCCCCGCCTGGCGGATCAGCCAGCGGATCGACAGCACGCCGAGGATCATCATGCCGAAGCCGGTCAGGGCCATCGTCCGGCCGGTCGGGTTTTCGGTGAAGGCGCTGATGTAGAAGGGCTGCATGGCGGACATGCCGAGTGCCGCGACGAAAGGCAGCACCAGCAGCAGCGCCGCCTGGGCCTTCGCCTCGCCGGCCATCGCCTGCGCGCGCCGCGCCATGGCGACGCGCTTGCGCACCATCTCGGACAGGTTGTCGAGCGTCTCCGCCAGGCTGCCGCCGGTCTGCGCCTGCAGGCCGAGCGTGACGGCGAGGAAGGCATATTCGGTCAGGCCGGTGCGTTCATGCAGCCGCGCCAGCGCCGCCTCGATCGGCCGGCCGATCGCCATGTCGCCGATCACGCGGGCGAATTCGTCGCGCGTCGGGGCCGGCATCTCGCGGCTGATGCCGCGCAGCGCCTCGGCCAAGGGCAGGCCGGCGCGAAGCGCGCGGACCATCAGGCCGAGCGCGTCGGGGATCTGCACGAAGACCTGCTCGCAGTAGCGGGCATGCTGCCAGCCGAAGATGCCGCGCGCCGCCAGCACGCCGATCATCGGCGCGGCCAGCAGCGCCGGCGCCTGGCCCAGGATGCCACCCAGCAAGAAGGCGGCGCCGATCGTGGCCAGCACGCCGATCAGGGCCACCAGCGGCCATGCGATGACCTGTTCCTGCGGCATGTCCGGGTTGAAGCGCAGGAAGCGGAAGATGCGCATTGCCAGGGCTCCGTGCCGGCTGCCGCCGACGCGGATGCTCGGCAGCGCCACCGCGGCGCCCTGCGGCGCGGCCTGGGACAGGCTGCGCACCCGCTCCCGCAGCGCCCGCCCCGTGCCACCATGGATCAGCGCCAGCCCGCCCAGCAGCAGGCTGAGCAGCAGCGGCAGGGCGATCAGCAGCGCCAGCGCGAGGGACATCTCAGGCCTCCCGCAGCGCGTTCATCCAGGCCTCGCCCAGCCCGAAATACTCCAGCCGCTCATAGAAGCCCGGACGGATCGCCGGCGTCGCCCAGCGCCCGCGGATGCGGCCGGTGGCGTCGTCGCCCTGGAATTCGAAGGCGAAGATGTCGTTCATCGTCACCACCTCGCCCTCCAGCCCCACCACCTCGCTCACCTGCAGCACACGGCGGCCGCCATCGCGCATGCGGGCCACCTGCACGATGATGTCGACGGCGCTGGCGATCTGCGTGCGGATGGCGCGGCTCGGCAGGCTGGACTGGCCCATCTGCACCATGTTCTCGATGCGGATGATGGCGTCGCGCGTCGTGTTGGCGTGGACGGTGCAGTAGGACCCGTCATGCCCGGTGTTCATCGCCTGCAGCATGTCGAAGGCCTCGGCGCCGCGCACCTCGCCCACGATGATGCGGTCGGGGCGCATGCGCAGCGCGTTCTTGATGAGGTCGCGCTGCGTGATCTCGCCGCGGCCTTCGAGGTTCACCGGCCGCGTCTCCAGCCGCACCACATGCGGCTGCTGCAATTGCAGCTCCGCCGCGTCCTCGATGGTGACGATGCGCTCGCCATGGTCGATCAGCCGGCTCATCGCGTTCATCATGGTGGTCTTGCCGGAGCCGGTGCCGCCGGAGATCACCACGTTCAGCCGGCAGCGCGCCGCGATCTCCAGCACCCGGGCCACGGCATCGGACATCGAGCCGCCCTCCGCCATCGCCCGCAGGTCCACCTTGCGCTTGGCGAATTTGCGGATGGAGATGCAGGCACCGTCGATGGCCAGGGGCGGGAAGACGACGTTGACGCGGCTGCCATCGGCCAGGCGGCAATCCACCAGCGGGCTGCTTTCATCGACGCGGCGGCCCACGGTCGCCGCCATCTTCTGCGCGATGGCGGCCAGCTGCGCCGCACTGCGGAAGCGGATGTCGGTCTGCTGCACGCGGCCGCGGACCTCGATGAAGACGCGGTCCGGGCCGTTCACCATGATGTCGCTGATGCTGTCATCGGCCAGCAGCGGCTCCAGCGGCCCGTAGCCCACCATGTCGTCGGCGAGTTCCTGCGCGATCTGCGCCTGTTCGCGCGCCGAGATCTCGATGCGTTCCCGCCCCGCAATCTCATGCACCAGCGATTCCAGCTGCTGGCGCAGCGCCGCGGCCGGCAATTCGGCGGCCACCACGGGATCGACGCGCTCCATCACCTGCACGCGCAGGCGGCGGACCGGCGCATCGGAGGATGCGGCCGGCTTCAGCGGCAGCGGCGGCGCCATCGGCTGTGCTTCGATGACCGTCGCGGTCTCCAGCCGCCGCCCGAAGGTGCGGCTCATGCGCGGGCGCGCCCGAACAGCCGCGCCAGCAGGCCCGGCGTCGCCTGGGCTGCCGGCAGGGCGGAAATCTCCTGCATCAGCGGGGCCATGGCCCGTCGCAGCGCCGGCACATCTGGCGCCGCCGGGCGGCCGAGATTCGCGGCGCGTGGCAGTTGCTTTGGCAGGTCGGGCAGCACCACGTCGGGCGCGGCGCCGAGGCCCTCCTCCACCAGCTTCGGCTTCAGCCCGCCCGGCATGCCGCTGCGGTTCAGCACCAAGGTGGTCTGCGAGCTGCCGCAGCCGGCGATCAGCTTGCGCAGCGCCAGCGCATCCCGGATGCCGGCGATGTCGGGGCCAAGCACCAGCACGGTCTGACGCGAGGCCGCAAGCGCCGCGCGCTCCGCCGCGCCGGGTGGCATGGGCAGGTCGATGACGACGTGGTTGAAGCGGTGGCGCAGCATCTCCAGCACCTGGCGCAGTCCGGCCTCGGTCGGCGCCGGCAGGCTGTCCATCGGCTCCTCCGCCGCGATCAGGCGCAGGCGGTCGCCGATGGGGATGCCGACTCGGTCGAGAAACAGCGCGTCGACGCGGTCCGGCTGTTCCAGCGCCACGCGCAGGCCGGTACCGGGCCGTACGCCGAGCATCAGCCCGGCATTGCCGCCGCGCAGATGCAGGTCGAGCAGCGCGACATGGCCGCGGCTGGTGGCGGCGAGCTGCACGGCAAGGTTGACGGCAACGGTGGTGGCGCCGCAGCCGCCGCGTGCGCCGCAGACGGAAACCACCTGGCTGCCGCGGCCCAGTGCCTCCGCCGCGGCCGCCGCCTGACCGGCCAGCAGCGGGCCGAACAGTCGCGCCACCATGTCCCGCGTCAGCGGCTTGTGCAGGTATTCGTCGACGCAGAGGTCGCGGGTCATCTGCCGGTAGAAGGCGATGTCGCTGCGTTCGCCGATGACCAGTACGCGTACATCCGGCATGCAGACGCGCGACAGCGCCTCGAGTGCCAGCATCGGCTCGGCGATGCCGCCGATGTCGACGATCAGCGTGACGGGGGTTGCTTCCTGTTCCAGCGCGCGGGTCGCGGCGCGCACGTCGCCACGGCGGATCTGCAGGCTGCCGAGCAGGTCGGGAAGTCCGCCGCGCAGCGCCGCCTCGCTCGCCTCGTCGGCGACGAAGGCGAGGCAGGCGGGGCGGTCGCCGACAGGCGGCACCACCGCGTTGCCGCGGCCGGTATCCGGCGCCTCCCGCGCCAGGCCGGGTTCAGCGCGCACCCGCTGTCTCCATCGGGGCGTCCTGCGTCGTGGCCGGCGCACTGCCGATGCGGGCGGCGCGACTGTCGGGCAACGATCGGCGACGGTCGCGCTGAAGCCGGGTGATCGCGAGGGTGGCGGGTTGCGCGCGCTCCGTCGCCGCCGCGCGGCCCCGCACCGCGTCCTGCGGATCGGCCAGCATCAGGCGCAGATTGGCGTCGTTCACGCCGCTGGCCTGCCAGGTGCCGGGCCGATCGAAGTCGCCACCGCCGCAGGCGGCCAGCGGGCCGACCAGAAGCAGGACGTGGATCTTGCGCATCGCCATTTCCCTCAATCCAGGATGAAGCCGGCGTCGATTTCGCTCGGTGGCACCGGCGCCGCGCCGCGCGCCGCCTGCCGGCGGTGCAGGATGCGGTCGAGGTCGGTGGCCGGCCGGAAGCGGTCCGTCGGTGCCGCCAGCGCGCGGGGGTCCGACACCGGCTGCACGAGGTAGGGCGTGATGATGATGACCAGCTCCGTCTCGTTGCGGCGGTAGCGGTCGGAGCCGAACAGCGCGCCCAGCACCGGCACGTCACGCACGCCGTTGATGCCTGTATTCACCATGGTGTTGCTTTGCTGCAGCAGGCCGGCGATGGCGAAGCTCTGGCCGCTGCCGAGTTCCACCGTGGTTTCGGCCCGGCGCACGGCCAGCGCCGGGATGCGCACCACGCCGCCGGCCAGCGGCACGCTGATGGAGCCGTTCTCGGTCAGCTCGCTGACCTCCGGCCGCACCCGCAGGTTCAGCCGGTCCGCGCCCAGCACCGTGGGCACGAAGGCGAGGCTGACGCCGAACTGCTTGTACTCGATGGTGATGGAGTTGGTGCTGTTGCTGGCTGCCACCGGCACCGGGAACTCGCCGCCGGCCAGGAAGCTCGCCTGTTCGCCGGATTGCGCCGTCAGGTTCGGCTCGGCCAGGATGGTGATGAGCTGGTCGGCGGCCAGGGCATCGACCACGCCGTTGATGTCGAAGGCCGAGCGGCTGCCGGAGGGCTGGCGGGCAAACCCGTTGAGCACCCCGGTGGCGCCGGCGGATTGCAGGCCGATCATCAGCCCAGCGGCGTTGCTGGCGAAGCCCTGCCAGTTGAATCCCAATTCCCGGCTGACCTGGCGCGAGATCTCGGCGACGCGGACGCGCAGGTTGACCTGGATGCCGGCCAGCAGGGTCAGGTTGTTGATGACCTCGCGTCCCTCGCCGCCATAGGTGCGGGCGATGGTCTCGGCGCGTTGTGCGTCCGCGGCATTCGCCACGGCGCCGTCCAGCACCAGCGGGCTGCGCGCAGTGCCGCCCACGGTCAACGCGGCCGCACCGGGCACCAGCCGGCGGATCATGCTCTGCACTGCCGCGGCGCTGGGCGGAGGCGGGGCGGCGGGCGGGGTGTCGGCGCCGGCGGCCGGCACCGCGGCGGCACGGCTGGGCAGCACGGTGATGTCGAACTCGGCGACCGGCGCGCCGTCCTCCGCGGTCGCGATCACGGTGGTGCGGCCCGGCGCCACCGCCATCAGGAACAGGCTGGTAGGGGAGGCCGGCTGCACGCGGGCGATGCGCGGGTCGGAGGCCAGGACGGTGATGGCGGGCACCGGCAGGCGCAGCAGCCGGCCGGCGCCGGCCTCCAGCAGCACGGAGACCGGCAGGCCGGGGGCTTGTGCGGGTGCGGGCGTCGCCGGGGCCTGCGGCGCGACGCGCAGCGGCTGCGCCGACGCGGCGCCGGCCGCGAAGGCAAGGCTGGCGGCGGCCAGGACGCGCAGGGCCGCGCGCCTCACCGGAACACCACCTCGGTCTTCTCGTCGCCCTGGAACACCTGCATCCGTGCACCCTGGCTGATGGCGGACCGCGCCAGGGCGGGGGAGACGTCGGCGCCGAACACCGGCGGCGTGGCGCCCGCGGCCTGGACCACAGGCTGTTCGATGGACCGCACCGTCAGCGCGATGCGGCCGAGCCGGCTGGCGACGGCGACACGCTCCGCCTGCTCGCCGGAGACCTCCAGCGTCACGGTGCGGGCGATGCGGCCGACGGTGGCTTCGGCGGCGCTGGCGCCGCGGGTGAATTGCTGGTCCACGGCAATGACGCGGACATCGACCAGCACCGTCTCGCCGATGACGCGCCGGGCGAGCGGCGCGTCGCTGGCGGCGAGTTCCTGCGTCAGGATCAGGTCAACCTGGTCACCGGGCCAGATCAGCCCGGCGGCCCCCGTCACCACGTCGACGCCGACCGAGATGGCGCGGCTGCCGGGGCGCAGCACGGCGGCGAGGAAGCCGCGGTCGCGCGGGCGCAGCACGTCGTCGCGGTGCAGCGGCACCTCGGGTTCCAGGTAGCGGCGCAGCAGCGCGCCGCGCAGTTCGATGCGGCTTTCCTCGCCAGGGGCGATGGCGCCGTCCGGCACCTGGTCCGGCGGCACTTCGCGGGTCGCGAAATCCTCGTCCTTCAGCAGCGTGCCCGGCAGCAGCGGCCGGGCGGCGACGACGATGCTGACGCGGGCGGGCGTTGGGGGAGGCGCTGGGGTCGCGGCCTGCTGCGGCGCTGGTGCGGAATCCGGCGCCAGCACCTGCCAGGCCACGGCGCCGAGGCCCACGGCGCTCAGCAGCAGCGAGGCGATGAGCAGCAGGCGGAGATACATGGCTCAGGTGACCGCGAGGTGGGTGAATATGCCGCCGGCGGCGATGGCCACGGCGTAGGGCAGGGGGCCGCCACGGCGCAGGCGACGGACCTCCACGGCCGCAACGCGGCGAAAGCCGCGTCCGCCAAGGGCCGGCACGCGGCATCGCGCAAGACCGGGTCCGGCCATGTAGCCCAGACCCAGGAGCCCTCCCGCGAGCGCGGTGGCCAGCACGAAATCCAATGTCGCCGAAGGCGCGAGACCCAGCGCCAGCGCCGAAGCGAGTTTCACATCGCCGCCGCCGAGCCAACCCCGCATGGCCAGGGCGAGCAGGACCAGGAACAGCAGGGCCGTCACCGCCAGGGACAGCAGCAGCGGCGAGACGCCGAGCGGGGCGCGCAGGCCGATGCCGAGGAGGCCGATGGCGACGGCGGCCAGGTCCGGCAGGGTGCGGGTCAGGACATCGCGCCAGGCGACGAGGAGCAGCAGCAGGACGACCAGGATTTCCGCCAGCGCCGTCACGCTTTTGCTCCTCCGCTCCCGACCTGCCGACGCTTCGCCGACGGGCCGGGGGATCTGCCTGGCTAGGAAACCAGGCCGCCCAGCTTGGCTTCGAGCAGCGGCTTGAGGACGAGGATGCCGGCAGCAACCGCAGCGACGATCCCGGTGGCGAGCACGGCGTATTCCGCGGCCGTCACGCCCTTGCGGTCGACGATGGCGCGGCGGGCGTTGGTGAGGGCGAGAGCGATCATTGCGGCATTCCTTGTCGACGACACGATGCAGGGTGCCGAGGCCCGGATGGACCTCGCGCCGGAGGTTGCGTGCCATCCGACAGCCGCCAATTGGGCTGAGTTCGAAGGCGAGCGCAACGAAGGCTTTGCAACCTATTGTTGTGCGACACTGCCCGACAAATCCTGAAGCGGGCGCTGCTGCATGGAATGCCCGCCTGCTGCCATATGCTCGGTCCACAACCGGAGCGGGAGCATCCCGTGATTCAGGCAGCGCAGTTCATCGTGGGTCGCCGGGGCCGGCGTGGCTCGGTCGCCGGCATGACCGCCGTCAGCTTCACGGTGCTGATCGGCTTCCTCGGCCTCGCCGCGGAAGGCGGCACCTGGTACCTGGCCGCGCGCAACGCCAGCACCGCGGTCGACCTCGCCGCGCTGGCCGGCGCCATGACGTGGGAGGCGGGCGGTGCGGTGGTTGCCGTCGCCACCGATACCGCGACCCGCAACGGCTTCGTCGCGGATGGTCGTACCACCGTGGCGATCAGTCACCCGCCCACGACCGGCAGCTTTGCCGGCAACGCCGCGGCGGTGGAAGTCGTCATCACGCAGCGGCAGGAGGTGCGGCTGGTCGGGATGTTCGTGGATGCGGCACCCACCATCCGGCGCCGCGCCGTCGCCATCGCCAATGTCGACGAGCAGGTCTGCCTGCTGGCGCTCGGTGGCGGGCTGGAACTCGGCGGCAACAGCACCACCCATGCGACGCGCTGCGCCCTGGCGGCCAATGCGCCCGCGCCCGGCGGCATCCGCATCTATGGCAGCGCCAGCGTGCGCGCCGCGGCGCTGGTGACCACGGGCACCTGCAGCGGCTGCGCCAGCGGCGACGTCTGGGCGGATGCGGCACGGACCCAGCGGCCGGTGGTGACGGCAGGGCGGGTGAACCCCATCACCGACCCCTTTGCCGGCCTGCAGAGCTGGACGCCGAGCCCACCCGCCTGCCGCAGCGGTGCCGTCACCTTCACCAGCAACAAGGCGACGCTGGCCCCCGGCGCCGCCATCTGCGACAACCTGACGATCGGCACCAAGGACCACCTGCACCTGGAGCCTGGGATCTACTACCTCAGGAACGCCGACCTGACGGTGCAGGGAAAGATCACCGGGGACGGCGTGACCCTGGTGATGACCGGCGATACCGACCGCGTCGGCACCATCCGCATCAACGCCCAGGCCACCGGCGCGCTGCGCGGCCCCGCCACCTCGCTCATCCCAGGCCATCCGGAAGCCGCCGGGCTGGTGGCGTATCGCGACGCCCGCGCCACCAACAATGGCAGCACCAAGGAGGTTCAGCTGAACGGCGGCGCCACCATGCAGATGTTCGGCGGCATGTATTTCCCGAACTCCGACGTGGTGGTGAACGGCAACAGCGGCATCGGCTATTCCAGTTGCCTCGGCGTGGTCGGCTACCGGCTGTCCTTCTCCGGCTCCTCGGACACCGATGTCGACGTCTCCGGCTGTGCCGGCTTCGCGCCCTTCGCGACGCTGCGCACCGTGCGGCTTGTGGAGTAGCGCCGATGGCCGGCTGGAACATCCGCGGGCCTGGCGCACGGCGCGGCATCGCCGCCGTGGAATTCGCGGTGGTGGCGCCGGTGCTGCTGCTGGCGATCCTGGCCGCGCATGATGTCGCCAACCTGGCGCAGACCTCGATCCGGCTGGAACGCGCGGCCCGCGCCGGCGCGCAGCAGGCGGCCGCCGACCCGGCGGACCTCGCCGCCATCCGCGCCCGCGTCATCGCCGCCTGGCCGGCGCTGAGCGAGGCGGATGTGCCGATGCCGGTTCTGGCCTGCGAATGCGCGGCCAGCCCCGTCGCCTGCGACCTGCCCTGCCCGGGCGGGGCGACGCGGCTGCTGACCGTCACCGCGACACGCAAGCTGGTGCCTCACCTGCTGCATGGCCTGACCAAGGGTACCGGCCATGCCGTCCTGCGCCTGCGCTGAGCCGCGCCGTGCCGTGTCCATGATCCGCCTCGGCCGGCGTGGCGTCGCCAGCCTGGAATTCGCGCTGGTCGGGCCCGTCCTGGTCCTGCTGCTGGTCGGCGGGATGGAGGCGGGGCGCTACATGGCCACCGTTGAATCGCTACGCATGGCGAGTGCCGAGGCGGTGCGCGCGGTGACGCTGCGTGGCGGTTCGAACATCGGCAGCGGCCTTGCCGCCTGCACCGGGCTCAGCGGCGCCCAGGCGGGGCAGGCGCAGATCGGCGAGGCCGCCCGCCTGCCGCTGCTCGATCCGGCGAAGCTGGAGGTCACGCTCAGCGACTGCGCCATGGACGGCGCGGTGGCGCGGGTGACCGTGGCCCTGCGCTACCCGCACGCCGCCAGCTTGCCCTGGTTCGCGGTGACGTTGGGGGAAACGGCGCAGGCGGTCTTCAACTAGCTGCTTCGGTCCTTGTGTCGCACACGCGGATGTGAGAAATTAACTTTACAGTATCCGGCGATCGAGCACGCCCCATGACCGCCATCCATCCCCCGAGCCTGCGGCCCAGCCCAGTGACGATCCCCGGACCAGATCCCACCCCGGTACCGATGCCCAGCCTGCTGATCGTCGAGGATGATGCCATCCTCGCCGGCGAGTTGCTGGAAACCTTCGCGGATCACGGCATGGCCGCACGATCCGTGGACAAGTGGCCCGCCGCCCTGAAGATGCTGGAGGACTGGCAGCCCGACCTCATCATCCTCGACCAGCGCCTGGGCGCGGTCGACACGCTGCTGATGCTGCCGGCGCTGCGGGCGCTGACCGCGGCGCCCGTGCTGTTCCTCACCGGCAACCGGTCGGAGGCCGATCGCGTGATCGGCCTGGAACTGGGGGCCGATGACTTCCTGCTGAAGCCGATCGCGGGCCGCGAGCTGGTGGCGCGGGTGCGCGCGCATCTGCGCCGGACGGTGCGGCGCGAGGCGGTGCCGGCCGGCGAGTGGCGCATCGCCCCGGCGGAGCGGCGCCTGTACCGCCCCGACCGCAGCGCCGTGCCGCTGACGGCGGCGGAGTTCACGCTGCTCACCCTGCTGGCGGAGCGGCCCGGCACGCCCATGGACCGGGAGGTGCTGACCCAGCAGGTGCTGCGCCGGCCCTATCGGGCGGAGGACCGGTCGCTGGACAACCTGGTGCACCAGATCCGCCGCAAGCTGGGCTGCCGCGGCGCGGGGGAGGTGATCGTCGCCATCCGCAACCAGGGCTATGCCTTCAACGGCTTCCCCGAGGCCTGAAGCCGGGACGGGCCCCTCGGTTCAACACTCGGTGCCGGTGAAGCTGCAACTGGCACTCGCCGGCAGGGCGAGCCGCGCCACCGCGCCCTCCTGCCGCGCCATCCGGGCCAGCAGGACCAGCGCGCCGCCGTAGTAGTCCGTCGCCTCGGCCTGTGTCGGAAACACCGCGCCCTGCGCCGTGCCGGCCTGCGTTGCCGTCGCCAGCGCGATCACCGCCGCGACACCGGCATGCGCGGGATAGGTCGCCAGGCTGCCGGTGCGAAGGTCCACCCAGGCGGGGTGCCGGCCGGGCGGGAAGCCTGCGTGACGCTGCCGCCAGAAAGCGACGGCGGCGCTCAGGGCCGGTGCCGTGTGCTCGCCGGCCCAGCACAGGTTCAACGGCACCCGGATGGCGTCCCAGGAAAACCGTGCGGGCCAGTCCGCAGCCGGAACCACCGAACCATCGTTGCGCGACAGCGTCACCCAATCCGCCGGCAGGCCCCAGCGCCCGAAGCGCGCCGAGGCCAGCAGTCGGTGCGCGGAGACCTCGAGCGCCGCCCAGCCCGGTTCGGGCGCGAGCCGCGCCAGCGCGCGCAGGGCGACCAGGTTGTAGTAGGACGGGTTCAGGATCGCGTGGCCCGGCCGCTCGAACCCGTAGGGCCCGGGCAGCAGCACCGTATCGCCGCCAACCAGGCGCACCGACAGGCGCAGCAGGTCCTGCGCAATTCGTATCGCACGATCATGCCAGGCGGCCTGGTCCCACAGGGCCGCGGCGCGTTGCAGCGCCCAGGCGATGGCGATGTCGCCGTCGGTCGCGCTGTTCAGGTCGGTGACCGGCACCGCCTGGTGCGGCTGCCAGCGCCAGGCGAACAGGGCATCGTGCGGCCGCGGCAGGTTGGCTTCGGTCCAGGCCCACAGCCTTTCGAAGGTGGCCCGGTCGCCGGCCCAACCGGCCAGCAGCATGGCATAGCCCTGGCCTTCGGAATGCGAGATGCCGCCATTGGCGGTATCCACGGCACGACCCTCCGGCAGGATGAAGCGCTGGCGAAAGCGCTGCCATTCCGCCAGGTCATCCGGCCCCGCCTGGCGCTGCGGCGGTGGGGCGGGCGGCAGCAGGATGGGGCGGTAGGCTGCGCCCATCGCCACCGGGCGGCCGGGCATGGCCAGGGACCCACCAACGCCCAGCGCCGTTCGCAGCAGCCTGCGACGGGGTCCTTCCGCCCGTGGACCTTCCGTTGGAAACCGCGGTTCGACCGGTGGCCGATGAGGCAGGCAAGGCATTGGCGGACTCCTGCCCTGCGGTGGTCGCGTCCGCCCGCACAGGGTGCGGCATTCGCGGCGCCATGGCTACCTGTTCCGAGTGCGAACTTGTTTGTGGCGCGCAGGACAAAGCGCGACTTTCAGGCCAGGGTCCGGACTTGTCGCGAAGCATCGCCCCGCCTGCGGATGTGTCGGCATCCAGGAAAGATGCTTGAGCCTTCCCGGAATGCAGCCTACCTACCGTCCAGGCGGCGCGCTGGCCTGCCGTGGTCCGAGATCGGCCCCGCCAGGCGACCGCATCGGCCCATCCACCAGTTTCGCGGATTGGATGAACCTCCCGATGCCGGAAGGCGCCGACATGAAGCGACTGGTGGCGCCGGGCCAGTCGCGCAATCTGTTCATGCCGCCGCGCCAGGTGCGATCGAGCAGCGTGCTCCGCATCATCGCGCTGATCGCGATGGTCACGACGTTGACCGCCGTCGCCGTGTTCACCCCGCTTTTGATCGACCTCCGGCAGCAGGCCGTCGAGGCCGAGCGTGACGCGCTGATCGTGCATCACCTGGTCGACGAGGCAATGCTGGCCGCGGCGCGGCTCGAACTCGAACTGGAACATGCGGACCCGGCTGCATTCCGTGACCAGGTGGCGGCGCTTGCGCGGCTCAATATCCGCCATCCCGTCGAAGCCGAGGCCGAAGTGCCGGAGCTTCGCGACCTGCGCGGACTGATTGGCGTGGCGCTGCCGCGGCTGGAGGCGATGGTGGCCCTCGATGCGCCGGATGCCTCCGCGCGGCTGCACGAGGTCCTGCGGGTGCTGGAAGCGGGCCTCGATGGCCTCGCGCAATCCAGCGACGCCGGGATCGAGCGCCGGATCGTGGCGCGGCAGGAGACCGACTACGCGCTGCCGCTGGTCAACCTGTTCATGGTCTGCATGATCCTGGCGGCGCTGCTGTTCCTCGGCGCCATGCTGTACCGCGACCACGCGCTGCGCCGCGCGCATCGGGACCTCGCGGCCTGGGGGCGGGAGATGGCGGCGCTGACCAGCGCCATGCCCGGCGTGCTGATCCGCAGCCGCAAGCGCGCGGATGGCCGCTGGACCCGGACCTTCGTGGCCAATTCGGTGGTGGCGCTGACCGGATTCTCGGTCGAGGACGCCATGGCCAGCGGCTGGCTGCGCCGCAACATCGAGCCCCCCGTCGCGCCCCTGGTCGAGGCGATGGACCGCGCGCTGGGCGGTGCGGAGCAGGTCGTGGTCGTGCAGTTCCGCCGCCGCGACGGCCGCTGGATCTGGCTGCGCGTGCTGATGAAGGCGCATCAGGCGCGGGACGGGGAGGGCGAGGTGCTGTCCACCTGGTCCGATGTGACGCGCGAATACGACCTGGCGCAGCGCGCCGAGCACAGTGCGCGGCTGGCCCAGCTGGGCGAGGTCGCGACCAGCATGGCGCATGAGCTGAACCAGCCGCTGTCCGGCATCAGCCTGGCGGCGGAGAATGCGCAGCGCATCATCCTGCGATGGCCGGATGCGCCGCCGCGCCTGGCCGCCAAGCTCGACGTGATCATCTCCCTCGCCATGCGGGCTGCCGGCATCATCGATCGCATGCGGGTGTTCGGCCGGGCCGCCGAAAGCGAGAACGAGCCGGTGCGGATGGAGCAGATCCTCGACAACGCGCTCGGCATGCTGCACGGCCGCATCGAGCAGAGTGGCGTCTCCATCCTGCGTGACTTGCCGCCGGGACTGCCGCCGGTTCTGGGCAAGCCGGTGCCGCTGGCGCTCGCGCTGACGAACCTCGTGGTAAATGCCTGCGACGCCTATGACGACATGTCGGCCCCGCCGCCGCCCGGCGAACGCTGGGTGCAGGTGGCCGCGCGGGTGGAGGAGGATCGGCTGCGGATCACGGTGCGCGACCGTGCCGGCGGCGTGCCGCCCGCGGTCATGCCGAAGATCTTCGAGCCCTTCTTCACCACGAGATCAGCGAGCCAATCCCCGGGCCTCGGCCTGTCCGTCAGCCATGGCATCCTGGCCGACATGGGCGGGACGCTGAGCGCGGCGCCGCTGGAGGGCGGGACGGAATTCGCCATCGTGCTGCGACTGGCCGTCCCGGATGTCACAGTCTCGGGCGATCCGCCGCCGCCTGTGACTTAACCAAGTTTGTACACTATCAAACATTACAACTTTTGTGCAGTATCCTGGAGGAGGATCAACCTCCAGTAAGGTTGTACATGGACACCGGCCATCTGGAGGTTGCAAGACTTCCTGCCGAACTCACCCGCGGCGTGGGGCCGGGCGCGGGTGCGGACCCCGGGGTCGCGCGCGCCCTGCGCTACGCCTGCCGGTTGTTCGACGCGCCGGGCGCGGCGGTGCGTCTGGTCGGCCAGCATGGGCTGGACCTCGCTGGCCAGACTGGCGCGGTCGGCTGGACGGAGGCGGCGGCGAAGCTGTGCGACCAGGTCCGGCGCCAGGGGCGCCCACTGGTCGTTCCCGACCTGTACCAGGATGCGCGCTTCGCCGCCCATCCGGCAGGGACCGCCTCGCCGGGCCTGCGCTTCTACGCCGGCACGCCGATCCTCGACCCCTGCGGCACGCTGCTCGGCACGCTGTGCGTGATGGACCACACGCCGCGCGCCGCGCCCTCGGCGGCCGACCTCGCGATGCTGGAGGATCTGGCATTGTCGGTGCAGGGTCGGCTGGAACAACTCGACAATGCCGTGCGCATCGACGCCATGGCACGCCGGGCGGCGCTGATGGAGCGGCTGCTGACGCTCACGGCCGAGGCACCGGACTTCATCGGTGCCCTGCGCGCGGCCGGCGGCGCGCTGTGCCAGTCGATCGGCGGAACCTTCTGCCACGTCTGGCGGCTCAATGCCGCCACCGGCCAGGCCGACCTCATCGACGGCACCGGCTTCGGCGCCTTCCAGAACCCGGAATTCCTCGCCAGGCTGCGCCGCCTGACCCTGACCGCCGACAACTCCCCGGTCTGCCGCGCCCTCGTCACCGGCCGGCAATCCGTGGTGCCGGACCTGCAGGCGGAAGGCGCGCGCTTTCCGGCCGTGGCGCTGGCGGCGCGCTATGCGGTGGCGACGCTGGTGGCGACGCCGTTCTCGGTGGGCGAGGATCGCTGCGCCTTCTCCGTCGGCTTCGCCGAGCGGCCGACGGATCTCGCGACCAAGGCGGCGCTGCTGTCCGATGCCACGCTGGCGCTGCGGCCGCTGCTGCGGCGACGCATCGACGAGGCCTCGGTGGCGCTGTTCCGCCGCGCCGTCGAAGCCTCCAACGACGTGGTGGTGATCACCGATGCGGTGCTGGATGCACCGGACGGCCCGCGCATCCTCTACATGAACCAGGTCGGCGAACGGGAGACCGGCTACGGGGTGGCGGATGTGCTCGGCCGGACCCCGCGCATCTTCCAGGGTGCGGGCACGGCGCCGGATGCGCTGGCCAGCATCCGCGCGGCGCTGGCGGCCCGGCGCCCGGTGCGGCAGGAACTGCTGAACTATCGGCGCGACGGCACGCCCATGACGGTGGAGCTGGATATCGCGCCGGTGCTGGACGATGCCGGCCACTGTACCCACTTCGTCTCCGTCCAGCGCGACATCAGCGCCCGCAAGGCCGCCGAGCGCCAGCGGCTGGAGGCGGCGCAGGAGCTGGAGACGCTGATCCGCGCGATGCCCGGCGCCGTCATCCGCTTCCGGCGCGACGCGGCGGGTGCCTGGGTGCCCAGCTATGCCTCGCCCTCCGTCCAGGCGCTGACCGGGCTGGCACCGGCCGACCTGCTGGCCGGACGCCTGCCGGCCTGCGTCTCGGAGGCCGACCTGGCGGCGCTGCACCACGCGCTGGACCTGGCCGGGGTGGAGGGGGAGGGTTCGGTGGAATTCGGCTGCGGGCAGCCGGATGGGCCGCGCCGGGTGATCCTCGGCCAGCTGCGGGCGACGGGGACCGGCGCTGGCGAGATCATCATGAGCTGGACGGACATCACCGGCACGCGGGCCATGGCGCTGCAGCTGGCCCAGTCGGCCAAGCTGGCGCAGCTCGGCGAGCTGGCGACGGGCATGGCGCATGAGCTGAACCAGCCATTGGCCGGCATCAGCCTGGCGGCGGAGAACGCGCTGCGGGCGCTGTCCGCGGCACCTGGTGCGCCGCCACGGGTGCGTCAGAAGCTGGACCTCATCATCGACCTGGCGACCCGCGCCTCCGCCGTCATCGACCACATGCGGGTGTTCGGCCGCAGTGGCTCCGGCCCGCTACGACCGGTGGCGCTGGCAGGCGTGGTGGCCGGCGCCGCGCAGCTGTTGCAGGGCAAGCTGACCGGGCAGGGCGTGCATCTGGTGACGGACATCGCGGGGGCGCTGCCGCCGGTGCTGGGCAAGGCGGTGCCGCTGGAGCAGGTGCTGATCAACCTGATCGTCAACGCCTGCGACGCCTATCGCGCCATGCCGGCCCCGCCGCCGCAGCGCACCATCCGCATCGCTGCCGCGGCGCGCTGCGGTCGGATGCGGATCACGGTCGCGGACCAGGCCGGCGGCATCGCGGCCGAGATCCTGCCGCGCATCTTCGACCCGTTCTTCACCACGAAGCCGGAAGGCACCGGCACCGGGCTCGGCCTGTCGATCAGCAGCAGCATCATCACCGAGATGGGCGGCACGATCGACGTCGAGACGCGGGACGGCGCCACCACCTTCACCATCCTGCTGCCGCTGGCGGCCTGATACGCGTCGCGGAGAGGCTTGCCCTTCCTGCGCCTGGCATGAGCCCTACCCGGGGGTTCCCTGACGGGTGGGCAGGGTGATGGTGGCGCTGAAGGTCGTCTCCGCGGCGCGCGAAAGCACCAGCGTGCCGCCATGCAGCCGGGCGACCGCCTCCGCGAAATGGATGCCGAGCGGTGCCACCTGCAATGCGGCCTCGGAGGCATCGACGGCCTGCGCATCATGCAGCATGGCCGCATCCGCCGCAGCGATGCAGAAGCCGACGCGGCCCGTCGCGTCGTGCCGCGCCGAGAGCGCCACGGTGCCGCCGCGCGCCGCGCGCTGCATGGCGACCCGCAGCAGGATTTCCAGCGCCCGCCGCAGCAGCACCGGATCGCCCTGCGGGTCGGCGGGCGACTGGTTCGACGACGCCTGATTCAACAGGGTCACTGTGACCCCGGCAGCCTCGGCCTCCTTCGCATGATCGTCGGCCATCCCGCGCAGCAGCCTGCTCGCGTCGAAGCGCCGCAGGGCAAGATGGACCTCGCCGCGCTCCAGCTGGGTCAGGGTGATCAGGTTCTCGACGGTCGTCAGCAGCAGCCGCGCGCCGCTGCCGATCTGCAACGCGAAATCGCGCGTCTCGGCCGCCGGCTGCGGCATTTCCAGCAGTTCGGCGAAGCCGAGGATGGGCACCAGCGGCGTGCGCAACTCGTGCATCAGTCCCTGCAGCATGGTGACCGAGCGCAGCGGCGTGCGATCCGCCTCCGGCCGCGCCGGCGCCCTGTGGCCCTGGTGTTCCAGCCGCGCCTCGACCTCCGCCACCCGGCGCCGGCCGATGGAGCGCGCCAGGGCGCGGGAGGTGGCTTCCAGGATCTCCCGCAGGCGGAACGGCTTGCGGACGAAGTCGAAGGCCCCGGTGCGGACCGCGGTGATGGCATCGTCCAGCGTCGCATGGCCGGTGATCAGGATGACCTCGATCGCCTCCGCCTCCTGCCGCATGGCGAGCACCTGGCGCGTCAGTTGCAGGCCGTCGCAACCCGGCATGCGGATGTCGGAGATCATCACGCCGATCTCCGGGTGCCGCGCCACCGCCTCCAGCGCCGCCGCGGCCGAATTGGCGACATGCACGACGTAGCCTTCATCCATGGCGGCATCGGCAAGCTCGCCCGCGACATGCACCTCGTCGTCGACGATCAGCAGCGCCAGCGACGTCGCCGCCCTGGCCGGCTCGGAGCCCTCGGCCGACGATGGAGCCATGGACAAAACCTCCTCCTGCGCCAGCGGCGTGTCACAAAACTGCACCGATCCTCTGCCTTTGCTACAGCGCCGGCAACCTAGCGCGAAGGAGGGGTGGATGGTTTCCGGATTTGTCCAGCTTTGTCCGGGTAGCGGTGCCGGGCCCGTGCCGCTTAACTGGTATCGCACGCCGCAGGAGAACCCATGTCCGCCTCCGTCTCGCCCTTCGTCCAGGGAACCGACATCCGCATCGAGGGCCGCGCCGGCGGAACGCTGGCGGATATCCGCTTTGCCGCCAAGGACCTGTTCGACATCGCCGGCCACCCGACCGGCGCGGGCAATCCGGACTGGGCCCGGCAGAATTCCGTGCCGCAGCGCCACGCCTGGGCGGTGCAGACGCTGCTGGATGCCGGCGCGACGCTGATCGGCAAGACCGTGACCGACGAGGTCTCTCTTGGCATCCTCGGCGAGAACGCCTTCGACGGCACGCCGCCGAACCCCGCGGCGCCGGGGCATGTGCCGGGCGGGTCCTCCTCCGGCTCCGCCAGCGCCGTGGCGCAGGGGCTGTGCGAGACGGCACTCGGCACCGACACCGGCGGGTCCGTGCGGGTGCCGGCCAGCTTCTGCGGGCTCTACGGCATCCGCCCGACGCATGGCCGCATGAAGCTGGACGGCATGCTGCCGCAGGCGCCGAGTTCCGATACCACCGGCTGGTTCGCCCGCGATTCGGCGACTTTTGCCCGCGTCTCCGAAGTGCTGCTGGGCGAGGCGCCCGCCGCCGCGCCGGCCACGCGCCTGGTCATCGCGACCGACGCCTTCGGCTTCGCCGAGCCCGAGACCGCCGCCGCGCTGGAGCCGATGCTGGACCGGCTGAAGCGGCTGGTGCCGGAGTGGCGGGAGGATCTGCTGGCCCCGCCCGGCCTGGTCGCCTGGGGCCGCGCACAGCGCACGCTGCAACCGATCGAGGCGTGGGAGACCTTTCGCGCCTGGATCGAGCGGGACAACCCGCGCTTCGCCTTCTCCGTCGTCCGCGGCCTGGTGCTGGGTGCCGCGGCACCGGAGGCGGAGCGCGGCTGGGCCGCCCTGATGCGCCAGGAAACCCGCGGCCGGCTGCGCCACCTGCTGCCGCCCGGCACCGTGCTGGCACTGCCGACCACGCCCTTCCCGGCGCCGAAGGTGGGCCTGCCGCTGTCGGCCCTGGGGCCGATCCGCGACCAGATCCTGTGCCTCTGCGCGCTTGGCGGCCTGGCGGGGCACCCGCAGGTCAGCCTGCCCGGCGCGACCGTGGAGGGGAGGCCGGTCGGCCTGTCCCTGGTCGGGGCGCGCGGCGCGGATGCGCTGCTGCTGCGGATGGCGCTGGCGATGGAGCAGGGCTGATGCAGGTCAACATCCCCGAGGTGGTCGAGGAAATCCGCGTGCTGTTCGAACGCTACGAGCAGGCGCTGATCGACAAGGACGTGGCGGTGCTGGACGCCACCTTCTGGAACGCGCCGGAGACCATCCGCTACGCGATCCACGAGAACGGCTACGGCTTCGACGAAATCCACGCCCATCGCGTGCGCCGCCCGCCGGGCCCCGGCATCAAGCTGGCGCGGCGGCGGCTGGTCATCACCACGCTGGGCCGCGACATGGCCACGGTGAACCTGGAATTCGACATGCGCGGCCGCGACATGCCGGGGCGTCAGAGCCAGACCTGGGTGCGCTTCCCGGACCTCGGCTGGAAGGTCGTGGCGGCGCATGTCTCGGTCACCGAGGCGAGCCCGGCCTACTGAGGCCGGCTACAGGTTGCGGCGCTGCGCCCGCAGCGTCGGCAGCCCGATGCCGGTGGCGTCGAAGCCGCCATCCACTGCGATCACCTGGCCGGTCAGGTAGCTGGCACGGTCGCTGCAAAGGAAGAAGATCGCCTCGGCGAGCTCTTCCTCCAGCCCGTAGCGGCCGAGCGGGATGTGGTCGTGGTAGTCCGCGCGGATCTCCGGCGTGTGCACCGCCTTTGCCATGGCGGTGTCCACCGGCCCTGGCGCCACCGCATTCACCCGGATGCCGAGCGCGCCCAGCTCCACCGCCTGCTGCTTCGTCAGATGCGCGAGGCCCGCCTTGCTGGTGCCGTAGGCGACGCGCAGCGTGGAGGCGCGCAGGCCGGAGATGGAGGTGACGTTCACCACCGCGCCGCCGCCCTGTTCCGCCATCAGCGGCGCCGCCGCCTGCGTCGCCAGGAAGGGCCCGGTCAGGTTCACCGCCAGCACCCGCGCCCATTCCTCCGGCGTCGTCTCCAGGATCGGCTTGAACACGGCGGTGCCGGCATTGTTCACCAGCGCATCCAGCCTGCCGAAATGCGCCGCCGCCTGGCGCACCGCGGCGAAGATCGCCGGTGCATCGGCGACGTCGCACGGCAGCGCCAGCGTCGCCTCCGGCGCGGCAAGGGCGGCCATCGCCTGGCCCAGCAGCGCCGCATCGATGTCCAGCAACGCCACGCGCCAGCCCTCCGCGCGAAAGCGTCGCGCGGTGGCGAGGCCGATGCCGCGGCCGGCACCGGTGATGAGGGCGGTTCTGGTGGTCATGTTCGGCTGCGTCCCGGTGGTCTGGGCGCGCATGTTTCCACGGCCGCCTCAGGCGTTGAAGCGGGTCCAGCCCGGCACCGTCGCGGCCAGGTTCACCTCGCGCCATTTCGGGTGGCGGGGCGGTCGCAGGAAGCTGTCGAAATTCGCCTGCAACGCCTCGACGAAGCGGGAAACCTTGCGGTGGCGGTCGCTGCCCGGCTGCCAGGCGTAGCAGGCCAGGACGGCGCCCACCGCCACCGTCTCCGTGCCCGACTCCGGCACCACGGCGGGGTAGTCGGCCCGGTTGAACTGCGCCGGCAGGTAGGTCTCGAGCAGCGCCGGCTCCGTCGGCAGGGGCAGCAGGCGCAGCCCTTCCTCCGGCCGGATGCCGGTGAACAGCCGGGCCGGCTTGCCCGCGACATAGACCAGCGCCGCAATCTCCCCGCGCCGCAGTTGTTCCAGCGCCACATCCTGCGGCTCGTTGCGTTCCTGCACCTGCAGCCCGAGCGCGCTGAACACCAGCGACGCCGTCATCGCCGTGCCGCTGCCGCGCAGGTCGACATTCACCGGCTGGCCCGCCAGGTCCTGCACCCGCTCGATGCCCGGGCGGGCGAGCACATGAACCTCCTCGTCGTACAGCTTGCAGACATACTGGACGAGACGCTCGACCGAGGGAAACAACCGCTCGCGCCGCGCATAGGCCAGCACGTCCGATTGCACGATGCCGAGGTCGACGCCGCGCAGCACCATGATGTCCGCCAGGTTCTGCACGGAGCCGCGGCCGATCATGGCGATGACGCGGACATTGTCGTTGTCCAGCACCGCGGCGAGGTCGGCGGCGATGCGGATGTAGGTGCCGTCCACGCCGCCGGCGATCAGGCCCACCGTGCCGGCATTGGCGCGTGCCGACATGGCGCTGAGCTGCTGCACCGGATTGGGCATGCCGGATTGCGCCGATGCCTCGCGCGCCATCAGCCCGGCGGCCATGGTCAGCAGCAGGGCGCGCCGTCCGGGCGGCGTGGGCGGGTGGCCGAGTGTCATGTCCATGCTCCTGTCAGCGTGCGGATTCGAGTTCGGCGGCGCGGCGATACCAGGCGGCGGCCTGCGCCGCATCCGGGCGGATGCCGCGCGCGCCGAGGCTGGTCAGCACCGCCTCGTCGAAGCTGCGGGCCATGGCGGTGGCGGCGGCGGCGCTGCCGGCGCTGGCCGCGCGGGCGAACAGCAGCCGCGCGCCGGAGATGTCGCCCTGCTGGAACATTTGGTTCCCGCGCGCCAGCAGCGCCGCGACCAGCGCCGGACTGAGCGTCGCGGCCGGCGGGGCGGCTTGTGGGGCAGGCGCAGGTGGCGACGCTGCAGGCTCCGCCGCGCGGGGTGCCGGTGCGGGCTCCGCCGCGCGGGGTGGCTCTGCGGGTGCCGCGACGGGGCTTGATGGGTCTTCGACGAGCGGCGTCCCGGTCTCGGCCGCGGGAGGTTGGGCCGACGGAGTGGCGATCGACGGCGGACCGGGTGGATCAGCCGGCGCTGCCACCTCCGCGTCCGGCTGCCGCGACGTTCCAAGCACCGGCGCATCCGCGGCACTGGTCGACGGAGCCACCTCTCCGGGCGGTGACGCCGGTACCGGATCCCGGGATTCGGTGACCGGCCCGTCCGATCCAGCGCCCGGCACAGCTTCGGGCGCCGCCGGAGCGGCCCGGCTCACGGGCTGGTCGTCAGGCAGGGCGGGCGGCTGTCCGGCCATCTGGGTCGGTGTCAACGCGGCGGCGAGCGCTGGTGCCCGGGCCAATGGCGGTGCCGCCAGGTCAGGCTCCGGCGGCTGGGCAACGGCGGCAGGGGGTGGTTCGGCGGGCGGGACAGCGCGTTGCGAGGTGGGCTGCTCGCCCGGCCGCGAACCGCTTCGCGCCGCGCTGTCTGCCAATTGCGCGTCCACCGGCACCGCGTCCGAACCTGCAGCCCCACCTGCGGCAGCGGCCATCGCCCCTGGATCGCTCGCGCCGGTTTCCAGCGTGTCTGGCCGCGACGCAGTCGGTTCATCGGCCGGCAGCCAGATTTCCACGGCGCCACGGGCCGCGCCCTCGGCCAGATGGGTGAAGTCCTGCAACCTCCAGCCCGGCCCCAGGCCTCGCTGCACGTCCTGCGCCTCCGCCAGGTCGGAGTCGTGGAAGTAGCGGACCACCTGGGCCCGTGGTGCGGGCGCCGCCGCATCGAAGTCGCGGAACTCGACCCGGCTCTCCGAATCCCGGATCGGCTCGGCCAGCGTCATGGCCTCCAGCCTGCGGCCCGGCGGGTGGTGCAGGACGATGCGCAGCCGGGCCGCGGGTTGCGCAGCCTGTGTCTCGACAGCCTGTGTCTCGACAGCCTGTGTCTCGACCGGGGCCCCAACGGTCGGGGCCCCAACGGTCGGGGCCGCCGGCGGTGCGTCGCCCTGGCCCATGTACTGCAACAGCCCCGCACCGGCCCCCAGCACCAGCAGGACAGCGCCGGAGGCTTGCGCCAGGCCTCGCAGGGACCGGGCGCGGCGCGGCGCCGCAGCCGCGACCGGCCCGTGCGCCGCGGCCTCGGATGCCGTGAGCAGCGGCGCTGGCGGTCTCTCCGCTGCCTCCTCCGGCAGGATGTCGGGCTCCGCGGGGCCAGGCAGTGCCACAGCCGCCGCCTCGCCACGCACGGTCTGCAAGGCCTGCTGCACGGCCTCCATCCAGCCTCGTCCGTGCAAATCCAGGGGCGGCTCGGCTGCAAAGGCATGGTCCAGAACCAACGGCAGGCGCCACAGGTCTTCCGCCTCCAGGTTCCTGTGGATGATCGGCAGCCAACCCGGGAAGGCCTTGCCGAAGTCGGCGGCGGTCAGGCGCTGCCGCAACCGCGTGGCTGAATCGGCGGACCGGGCCGGGGCCACGTCCAACAGCGCGATGCCGAAGCCGGGATGCGCAAGGATCAGTCCGGCCTCGACCGACGGCAGCGCCGGATGCGGTCCCTCGTCACGGCGCAGCGCCACCCAGCCCAGGTCCAGCAGGCCGTGGGCCGCAAGGCGGGGCAGGTCATCCGTGGTGGAAACGGCACGCGGGGCGAGGGTGGGATGAGCGCCAGAGTGTATGATCATCTTCCTCGACCGACCCCTCCCATACGCGAAGGGACCTCGACGGGAGCCGCACGTCGCAGGCTCCAGGATCCGCAGGATGTGGGAGGTCGTCGAAACCTTCCAGGCTTCGCGGCGCCGCTCCGCGCATCGTGAAGCAATGGCGTGCGCTCGTACAGGTGCCGAAAAGATCGTGCGGCAGATCGACCTCAGGGCGCGACGCGATGTGGCGCCGTTTCCGCGACGAAAGCCCGCAGCCGACCGCATTCCTCCGAGGGTTCGGCAGCAGGGACCGGTGCCTGGCGGTTCCATTCGTACCCGTGCAGAGGCCCAACCAGCTCAATCGGCCGCATCTGCGTCTCGATCACCTGTCGTGCCTCCGGCGTCAGCCAGGACAGCGCCAGCGTGCCGCTGACCACCAGGCCGCGGTCGAAGCAGGCAACGATCGCGCGTAGCGATTCGGCGCTGCTGATCATGGGCGTGCCGGTCCGGAAGTCGCGGACGAACTCCACCGCGGGGTGGTTTTCCAGAAGCTGGCTGCGGTTCATGAAGAAATCGGCACGGGCGACATGAAAGGCGGCCTGCAGATCATCATCCGCCAGGAAAACCTCCGCCTGGCGCGCCAACGGCAGCAGGCGTACCCGGCTGGCCTGCCATCCGCGGCCTAGGTCCATGACAACGGGCCGATCCGGCGGCAGCACGACCGAGCGCGCCGTGCGCTCCAGCACCGGAACTTCCTTCACCAGCAGCGCCGCCAGCAGCAGCGCGACGCCAGCAACCGAGAGCGGCGCCGCCATCCGCCATCGTGGCGCCAGCAGGACCGCGAGTCGGGCCTGCAACGCCCGCAGCATCGGCCAGGCCGCCATCGCCCACAGCGCCGCGAAATAGGGCATGAGATAGGCGACATAGCGATCCTGCTTCATGCCCCCGAAGGAATGCAGCAGCAGGCCCACACACAGCACGATGGCGCAGAACAGCGCCGGGCGCGGGAAGAAGGCAAAGGCAGCCACCGCCGCCAGCGGCAGGTAGTTGCCGAGCACGCCGTAATGCTGCGCCAGCAGATAGTAGTAGAACAGTACGTTGTCGCGGTCCGGCTGCGCCCACAGCGAGGCCGAGCGATAGGTTTGCAGCAGCCGCGCACCGAAGCCAGTCTGCGCGATGAGGAAGGCCAGCACGGCACCGCCCAGCAGCAGCGCCACCCAGCCCACCGCGAGCCAGGCCGGCCGCACCGCGTGGCGGAGGCGCCAGGTCAGGTAAAGGGCCGCCCAGGCGCCGAAGCCCATCAGCCCGATCAGCGTGACGATCTGCAACCGCGCCGCCGCTGCCAGCAGCACCAGCGCCAGCCCCGTCTTCAGCACGGTAGGCAGCCGCGCGTGGCCCTCCGTCACCACGCGATACAGCAGCGCGGTCCCGGCCCAGAACAGCAGGGCCTGCAAGGCATAGAAGCGCACCAGCGTGCCGACCAGCACGGTCGGGTACAGCAGGATGAGCAGCGCGGCGGCCATGATCGCGGCGCCGCGCCCCGCCTCGCGCCGAAGCCACAGATAGACCACCGCCACCAGAAGCGCGCTGGCGAGCAGGGATGGGATCCGGGCGGCGCCGAGGCTGTGCCCGAACAGGCCCATGGAGGCTGCGACGAGCCGGGTGAAGTCGGCAGCGCGGACATAGGTGCCGGAGAAGACACCGAAGCTGCCGTCCGCCAGATAGGATTGCGCCGCGTAGAAGTGATAGAGGTCGTCGGGCTGCGGCGGCAGGCCGGTCATTGCATCGACCCGCACCAGCAAGGCCAGCAGGAAAATCAGCAGGGCTTCCGCCACGCTGGTCGCGAGCCACGGGGCGCGCGAGGGTGTCGCTGCCATGGCGGGCGGGACGGCGGCGGCCGGACGATGCATGCGGGTCAGCGGAACCTCCCATGGCTGCTCAGGCGTTGCGGAGGCGGTTCCGCAGTCAGGACAAGGACCCGCCGTATACGGCGGTGCCAAGCTGGATCTTCGCAAAAAGTCACACGTTGATAGCTTGTTGATCCGTCGGCGCCGCATCGCCAGGAAAAGAGAGTGGGCGCCGATGCGCAAGCCGCGCCTGAGACCCGGTAGGAGAAGACTTGGAAACAAGAAACCCTAATTAAACGTGATTTGATACACCTAGGATCAAATCTTACTACTTTTCAGAAACTAATTGAAGTCCTACTCATCTCCGAACCATGTCGATGCACCAATCACATCGTCGCGCGTCGCATTAAGACTAAACAGTCAACGCTTCTGCGCCCGTTTCAGCATGCTACACTCCGGGTATCAGGCGGGTATGGCTTTCCATACTGCCGCTGCATCCCGCGTCCTACCACTTTGCGCGGGCACCTGAGGAGGGATGCGTGCGCAGGATGAATGGAGCCAGGTCACCCGCCGCGACGCGTCCCTGCCGGGCCGCCCCGCATGGTTGACGCCCCGCTGCCGGAACTTTCGGTCGTCGTGCCCCTGCACAACGAGGAAGACAATGTCGCCCCGCTGTACGAGGCGGTGATCGCGGCGCTGGAGCCGGCCGGCATCCGGTTCGAACTCGTCCTGGTCGATGACGGCAGCCGCGACCGGACGCATGAGCGTGCGGCCGCGCTGGCGGCGGCGGACCGGCGCGTCTGCGTCATCAAGTTCCGCCGCAATTTCGGCCAGACCGCCGCCATGGCAACCGGCATCCGCCATTCACGCGGAGAGGTCGTCGCCACCATGGATGGCGACCTGCAGAACGACCCGGCGGATATCGTGGAAATGCTGGCGCTGCTGCGTCAGGGCAACGACCTCGTGGTCGGCTGGCGGCACAAGCGGCAGGACGCGACGCTGCGCGTGCTGCCGTCCAAGGTCGCCAACTGGATGATCCGCCGCGTGATGCGAACGCAGGTGAAGGACACCGGCTGTTCCCTGAAGCTGTACCGCGGCGACCTGATCCGCAACGTGCCGCTGTATGCCGACATGCACCGCTTCATCCCGGCGCTGGCGAGCCTCGCCGGGGCGCGGCTGGCGCAGATGCGGGTGCGGCATCATCCGCGCAAGTTCGGCGAATCGAAATACGGCTACTCGCGCATCATCGCCGTGTTCCTCGACCTGATCTCGATCCGCTTCCTGCTCGGCTTCACGCGGCGGCCCTATGCCTGGGTGCTGGCCGCGGCGGCGCCGGCGATGCTGCTCAGCCTGTGGGCCATGGGTTTCGGCGTCTGGACCGGGTCGATCTCGCAGTGGGGCTATGTCGTGTCCCTCGGCGTGGCGCTGCTGCTGCTTTCGCTGTCGGTCTTCATCGTGACCTGGGGCCTGCTCGGGCTTCTCATCGCGCAGACCGGCGGCCTCAACCTGCAGATCTTCGCAACCATCGCGGCGCGCCTCGGCGACGCCAAGCCGGGGCGCAACGCATGACGCACGCATCCTTCCATTTCGCCGATGTCCTGGCACGACCCCTGTCGCAGGATCGCCAGCCTTCGCTCGCCGTGGTGATCCCGGTCACGGACCGCTTCGATGATCCGGCGGAGGTGTTCCAGGCCTACCGCGCCGGGCTGGCACCGGTCGCACCGGATGCCGAGTTCATCTACATCCTCGACGGCCCGCGACCGGAAGTGAGCACGCCGCTGGAGGCGCTGCGCGATGGCGGCGCACCGATCCGCATCATCACCCTGCCGCGCCCGTTCGGCGAAGCCTCCGCGCTCAGCGTCGGCTTCCAGAACAGCACCAGCCCGCTGATCCTGACCCTGCCGCCCTACTACCAGGTGGAACCCGAAACGCTGCCCGCGATGTTCGACCAGCTGGAGAAGGCGGATCTTGTCGTCGCATCGCGCGATCGCTCGGCCGACCTGCTGCTGAACCGCATCCAGGGCCGGCTGTTCCGCGACCTGGCGCGGTTTTCCGGCGCACGGTTCAGCGACCTCGGCTGCAGCGTCCGCCTGATCCGCGCCAATGTCGCCCGCGCCATCAACATGTATGGCGAACAGCACCGCTTCCTGCCGGTGCTGGCGGAAAGCCGCGGCTACCGCGTCGCGCAGATCACGCTGCAGCAGCACGACAACGACCGTCGCATGCGCACGCGGCGCCCGTCCACCTTCATCGAGCGGCTGCTCGACCTCGGGACGATGTACTTCCTGCTGCGCTTCACGCTGAAGCCGTTCCGCTTCTTCGGCTCGCTCGGCCTCGCCATCGCGGCGCTTGGCGTGCTGGTGGGGCTTGCGCTGAGCTTTCAGAAGCTGGCCTACGACCTGCCGCTGGCCGACCGCCCGGCGCTGATTCTCGCCGTGCTCCTCGTCGTGCTTGGCGTGCAGGTGACTGCGGTCGGCCTGATTGGCGAGATCGTGGTCTTCACCCGCGCAAAAAGCAGCGACGACCTGCTGATCGAGGCGATGATCCGTTCGGAAGCCGAGCCGGCCGCAACGGAATCCGGCGTCGGGGCCGAGCGGCGTCTGGACCAGAGAGCCGACAATGCCGCCTGACGCCGAGGCCTACGATGCGGTGATCGCCGGCGGCGGCATCCAGGGCCTGACCCTGGCGACCGAGGCCGCGATGCGCGGGTTGCGTGTGCTGCTGCTGGAAGCCGGCGCCTTCGGCGGCGGCAGCACCGCGGCCAGCTACGGCATCGTGCATGGCGGCTTTCGCTACTGGCAGGACCTTGACATGGTGCGGCTGCTGCGATCGCGGATCGAGCAGGCCTGGTATCTGCGCAACTTCGCCGGCCTGGTGCGACCGCTGCGCTGCGTGCTGCCCTTCTATGGCAGCGATCGCGCCAAGCCGAAGCTGTTCGCCATCGCCGCGATGATGGACCGCCTCGGCAGCACCATGGCCGGCCATGCGGCGCCCGACCTGCCGGCGCCGCGCCTGCTCGGCCGCGCCGAACTGCTCGACCTCGCGCCATGGCTGGCCGCGCAGCCAGTGCGTGGCGCCGGCTGCTGGCATGATGTCGAGATCGTCGATCCCCCTGCGCTCGTCGATGCGATGGTTGCCCGCGCGCGCCATGCAGGCGCCACCTGCCTGTCGGGCATCGTCGTGCAGGGTGTCCGGCAGGGCGAGAACGGCCGCATCGAGGCTGTGCTGGCGCTGGACACAGCCAGCGGCGAACCCCGCGCATTCCCTACGCCGGTGATGGTGAACTGCGCCGGTGCCGGCCTTGCCGAACTCGCGCGTGCCGCGCATCCGCAAGGTCCTGCCTTCTTCACCCCGCTGCCGGCGTGGAACCTGCACCTGACGCATGACAAGCCCCTGTCCGCCGCCTTCGCCATCGGCACGGGCAAGCGCCTATTCGTCCGCCCGTCGGCGCAGGGCCTGCATGCCGGCACCTTCTACGGCGCCCAGGACATTCCGGCCGCGCTCGCCGCACTGGACGCCGCGGCACCCGGGCTTGTGCTTGCACGCGCGCGGGTCCAGTGTGTCAGCCAGGGCGTGGTGCCGGAGGCTGCGCGGAAGCTGGAGCCGGCGCATCGCGACATCATCCTCGACCACGGCCGCCAGGGCGGCCCGCGCGGGTTGTTCAGCGTCTCCGGAGTCAAGCTGACGACGGCACGCTGGCTTTCCCGCAAGGTCATCGCCCGTATCTGGCCAGGCGGGCAGACGCGGCCGGCGCAACCCTCCAGCTACCTCGCCGACGCGCCCGCATGAACACCGTGCAGACGCCGGTGGATTGGCATGTCCACGCGCATCAGGCCGGCGACATGGCGGCCGTCCTCGACTCCGCCGCCGCTGCGTTCGTGCGGGTGAACAGGGCGCCGGTCGGCGTGCTGATGCTGGCGGAGATGCCGGGGCAGGAGGTCTTTGCGGAACTCGCCGAGGGATCTACGGCGGGCTGGGCGATGCAGACAACGGAGGAGGCGGCCTCGCTGGTCGCGGTACGTGGCGATGCAAGGATCGTCATCGTTGCCGGCCACCAGGTGTTGACGGCGGAGCGGCTGGAAATCCTCGCCTATGGCACGCGCCAGCGGCCGAGCGAGGGCATGCCCGCCGCGACGATGCTGCGTGACCTCGCGCAGCAGGATGTGCTCGCCGTGCTGCCCTGGGGCGTCGGCAAATGGCTCGGGCATCGCGGCACCGTGGTCGACGGCCTGGTCAAGGATCTGCCGCCGCAGGCGCTGGCGCTCGGCGACAATGCAGCGCGACCCGGGCTGTGGCCGACGCCTGCCGCGTTTCAGGAGGCCGCCCGCCGCGGCATTGCCGTGCTGCCGGGCACGGACACGCTGCCCGGGGCACCGCCCGCCGCGGGCCAGTTCGGCAGCCTGGTGCCCGGTGCCATCAGCCTCAAGCGCCCGATCGAGGCGCTGCGCCGCGCCGTTGCACGTCCCGCCGAGCTGGTGCGATACGGCACGCTCGCAGGCCCAGCCACCTTCCTGCGCGACCAGGCCATGCTGCGCCTCCGGCGGTTCACGCGACGGAGGGCCTGAGAGCATGAAGATCCTCCTCCTCGCGCCGCAGCCCTTCTTCGTGGACCGCGGCACGCCTATCGCGGTGCGCGCGGTGGCGGAGACGCTCGCTTCCGCCGGCCATGCCGTCGATCTCGTCACCTTCCCGGGCGGCCGCGATGTGGCGATGCCTGGCGTACAGCATGTCCGCAGCGCCCGGCCGCCGCTGGTGCGGGATGTTCCGGTCGGGCTGTCATGGCAAAAGATGCTGTGCGGCCTGTCGCTGTTCGCCACGGCCTTCCGGCTGCTGCGGCGCGAACGTCACGACTGCATCCATGCGGTCGAGGACAGCGTCTTCCTCGCCCTGTTGCTGCGGCTGATCTTCCGCACGAAGCTGGTCTACGACATGGACTCCATCATGTCGGACCAGATCATCGAGAAGTGGCCGCGGATGCGCCCGCTCGGCCGGCTCATGCGCGGGCTTGAGCGCGTGGCGATGCGTGGCAGCGACCAGGTCCTTTGCGTCTGCCTGGCGCTGGCCCAGCGCGTCGCGGAGGATGCGCCAGAGACGCCGAGCCGCGTGTTACACGACTTTCCCCTGTGGGACGACAACGCCGTGGCGCCGCGCATCCGCGATGCGTCGCATGGACGGCTCGTTGCGCTTTATGTCGGCAACCTGCAGCACTACCAGGGTGTCGACCTGCTGCTGCGCGCGGCGAGGATGCTGCCAGCCGACAGCGCCATCGATATCGTCGTGGTCGGCGGCCTGCCTGAGGATGCCCGACGTACCGGCGGCGTCCGCATACGCTTTCTTGGCCCGATGCCCTTGGACAACCTGCCCGGGCTGCTGGTGCAGGCCGACATCCTCGTCTCGCCGCGGCTGCACGGCGTGAACACGCCGATGAAGGTGTATTCCTACATGATGGCGTCGCGCCCCATCCTCGCCACCGCCATCCTGTCGCACACACAGGTGCTGGACGAGAGTTGCGCACTGCTGGTCCAACCCGACGCGGAGGCGCTGGCCGCCGGCCTGATGACGTTGGAGCGCGACCCGGCACTGCGCCGCCGCCTCGGCGATGCCGCGCGCGAGCGCGTCGAGACGCGCTACAGCCGGGCGCGGTTCGCGGAGATCCTGCTCGCCGCCTATGACGACCTGGAGCCTGCGTCCGATGCCAGGCTGCATGCGGTGCGGAGCGTCGCATGAGCGAGCATACCGCTGCCATGCGATGGCACCGCCGCCCGCTGGCGACGCTGGGCAGCCTCGCCGCGCGCTTTTCTGGCGTGCGCGCCTCCGCAATCTATGGGCTCTCGGGCGGTGCCTTCGCGGCGGGCAACCTGCTGCTGGCGCGCAGCATGGAGGTTGCGGAGTTCGGCCGCTTCGCGCTGGCCATTGCGCTGTTCAACATCTTCGCGGTCGTCGCGCCGATCGGGCTCGACCAGGTTATGCTGCGCCATCGCATCGCGCTGCGCCCGGGCCTGCTGGCGTTGCTGGTCGCAGTCGCGGCCGGCTTCGGCGCCGCCGTCGGCATCGCGCTGGTGCTGCTGGCCGGCTTTGGCACTCTGGAAGCCATGATGGTCGCGCTTGCCATCCTCGGCGGCGGGCTGATCTTCGTGATCGGCGCGCGCCTGCGCGCGGCGCTGCGGGAGCTTGAGGCGCTGGCGGCTGCGACGGCGGCCAGTTGGCTGCTGTTGGGAATCGGTATGCTCGGCCTGGTGGTGCCGATGCCGGATGCATTGCTGCCGCTGGCGCTGTTCGCAGGCGGCAACCTCGCATGCGCCGGGCTCGGCTTCGCAGCGCTGGCACGACCGGGCCGCACCGCGCCGGGCGAGCCGGTACGGATTCCCTGGCGCGAGGCGACGTCGCTGCTCAGCATCGTTGCCATCGGCGCCATCACCATCCAGCTCGAGCGCCTGCTGGTTCCCGTCGCGCTGACGCTGTCGGACCTCGCGCTGTTCAGCGTGCTGGCCTCGGTTGCGCTGTTTCCGTTCCGAATGGCCTCGGCCGGCGCCGGCTTCGGGCTGGTCCCGAAGCTGCGCATCACGCAGGACCGCGCGACGCGGCTGAGGCTGGTGCGGGATGAATTGCTGTCGGTCGGTGCGTTGCTGGCCGCCGCCACGCTCGGCGTCGTCGTCGCGGCGCCTTTTGTCGCGCATGTGCTGACGGCAGGGCGCTACGAGATTGGGCTTGGCCTGGTGCTGGCGGCCTGTTTCAACGGCGGCGCCAAGGTTCTGCAGGCGCTGCCGCGCGCCATCCTGATCGGCTGCGGCACCGAGCGTGACATGGCGCTGCTCAGCCGCTGGGGCTGGCTTGGCATGATGGCAGGCGTGGCCTGTGCCTTCGTCTTTGCGCCATGGGGCCTGGTGGGCGTGATCTGCGGCATCGGCCTGGGTTCCCTGGCCGGCAGCCTGCCGGCGGCCTGGCTCGCAGCAAGCCGCTTGAAAGGGTGAGGACCGGCATGGACAGCATCGCAAACATCATCGAACCGGGCTTCGCCGAGATCCGTGCTGAACTGCGGGCCCAGGATCAGACCCAGTTTGACGGCGCCTTCTGTCGCGGCGTCCACCGCCGGCTTCGCGCGCTGCGTCACGCACCAGACCTGCGGATCGGCCTGCTCGGCAACGTGACGCTGGACCTGTTGCCACCCTTCGTCACCACGCACTGCGCGCGCGATGGCTTCCTGGTGCGCACCCATGTCGGCGGCATCGGGCAGGAGATGCAGGCGCTCGCCTCGCCGCAGCTGCAGGATTTCGCGCCGGATATGCTGGTCCTGATCCTGTCGCTGCGGCTGCTGCGGCCGGATGCGATGTCGGGCTTCACTACGCTGTCCGAAGACCAGCGCCGCGCGCTGCGCGACGAGGTGCTGGACCATGTCGAGCAATGGACGACGCTGGCGGCGCAACGCACCCGCGCGACGCTCGTCGTGGCCAACTTTCCCGCACCCGCGCTGCCGGCCCTGGGCATCGCCGACGGCAAGGCCGACTATGGCGAGGCGGAGTTCCACCTGGACCTCAACCTGCAACTGCTGCGTCGCCTGCGTGGCCACGCGCGGGTCCAGGTGCTCGACATCGACCGCATCGCCGCAGGCGTCGGCCACGCGCGCGCCTTCGATCCGCGCCTGTTCCACCTGGCCAAGATGGACTGGTCGCCGGCAATGATGGCAGCCGTCGGCGAAGCTCTCGCGCGCCACGCCGTCGCCGCCCGCGGCGCCGCGCGCAAATGCCTCGTGCTGGACCTCGACAATACGCTGTGGGGTGGCGTGGTCGGCGAGGAAGGGCCGCAAGGCGTACTGGTCGGTCCGGGCGACGCCACCAGCGAGGCCTTCGCGGCATTCCAGCAGCGCATCCGCGAGCTGAAGCAGCGCGGCATCCTGCTGGCGCTGTGCAGCAAGAACAACCCGGCGGATGTGGAGGAGGTGTTCGCGCTGCGTCCGGAGATGCCGCTGCGGCGCGAGGATTTCTCCGCGGCCGCCATTGGCTGGAACGCGAAGCATGAGGGCTTGCGTGCGATCGCGCAGGAACTCAACATCGGCGTGGATGCGCTGGTGTTCATCGACGACAATCCCGCCGAGGTCACGCTGGTGCGGGAGCTGCTGCCGGAGGTCGAGGCGGTGCTGCTGCCGGAGGATCCCTCCCGCTTCGTCGCCACTCTGGACGCGCTGCACAGCTTCGAGAAGGCGGTCGTGCTGCCGGACGATATCGGCAAGGCCGAACAATATGTTCAGGCAGCGGCCCGCACCCGGCTATCCGCGACGGCGGCCAGCTTCGAGGATTATCTCGCGGGGCTGGAAACGCGGGTGATCCTGCGCGGCGCATGCGCCGCGGATTTGCCGCGCATCGCGCAGCTTTGCGCGAAGACCAACCAGTTCAACGTCTCCGGCAAGCGCCATGCGCTGGGCGAGCTCGAGACGATGCTGGTGTCCGAGGCGCACGAGGTCATCTGCGTCTCCGTCGCCGATCGCTTCGGCGATCTCGGCCTGGTGGGGATCGCCGTGCTGCGGGAAGCCGATGCGGCGCTGCATGTCGACACGCTGCTGATGAGCTGTCGCGCGCTCGGCCGTGGTGTCGAGACGGCGCTGATGAACGCCATCAAGGCGCGGCTGCTGGCGCGGCCCGATGCGTTGCAACTCGTCGCGCCTTTCGTACCGACGGCCAAGAACCACCCGGCTGCCGGATATTTCGCGGGACAGGGCCTGGTGGCGGACGATGTCGCAGCCTCCGCCACCATCATCTACCGGCTGCCGCGCGGCGATGCACGGCCCGTGCCTTGCGACTGGCTCCAGATCCTCGGGGATGAAGCATGAGTGTGATCGAACGCCTGAAGCTGCTGGTCAGCGACGTGCTTGAGATTGACCCTGCCGAGGTGGATGCGGCCGCGGGACGCGAGGGCCTCGCCGCATGGGACTCGCTGGCACATCTGCGCATCATCGGTGCGGTGGAGGAGGAGTTCGGCGTCCGCTTCACCATGCAGGAGATCGGCGAAATCGCTTCGCTCGGCGACATCGAACGCTCCATCGTGAGGCACGCCGCATGACTGCCGCCGTATCACTCGGGCGAACGGTGCAGTCGCGCATGCCCGGCGCGCTGCGCCACACGCTGCACCACATGCTGCGCTCAGGCGCCCTGGTCAGCCCGCGTGCGGAGATCGAGGCCGGGGAGGCACTTCAGCTCGGCCGCAAGACCAACATCAGCGCCTTCACGCTGATCAGCACGGCCCGGGGGCCGATCATGATCGGCGAGCGCACCGATGTCGGCACCGGCTGTTGCATCCTTGGTCATCCCGGCGGCATCCGGATCGGCGATGACTGCCTGATCAGCCCCAACGTCGTCATCGGCGGCGCGCTGCATGCGGCGCTGGAGATGGCACCCGGCGACGGCGCGCCAACGCGGATCGGCAACAATGTCTGGATCGGCTCCGGCGCCGTGGTGCTGCCGGGCGCCGAGATCGCCGATGGCGTCATCATCTCGCCGAATTCCGTGGTGTCCGGCAGCGTTGGTCCCAACGCCATCGTGCAGGGCAATCCGGGCAAGGTCATCTTCACCAGGCGCTAAGGTGTAGCGCGGTCGGTCACAAACCCCAGGATTCGAAGTATGGCCGCCCTTGTAGCGAACGCCGTGCCTGAAGCCGATCTCGCGGCACCGCCCAATGAGACGGCGACTTTCGCATTGGCGCCACGACGCGCACCGCCGGCGGATCGGCGGGAGATGCCGGATGTCGAGACCTCCTCCGAGCGCTATACGTTGCGCTTTCGCGGCGCCAGCGGGGCCTATCTGCTTTCGGTGCAGGAGGCAGGCATCATCAAGCTGCTGGACAACGGTGCGGTGCTGCCGGGGCGCATGGTGCTCGATGTCGGCGGCGGGCATATGCAGCTGGCGGGGCCGCTGGCGCGGCGGGGTGCCAAGGTCACGGTGTTCGGCAGCGATCCGGCCTGCGGCCGGCGTTGGAGCAGGAGCGCATTGGCCGGCCAGGTCCAGTTCCTGGCGGGAAGCCTGCTTGCGATGCCGATGGCGGACCAGCAATTCGAGGTTGTGGTCTGCATCCGCCTGTTGTCGCATATGGAGGATTGGCGCGCGCTGGTCGCCGAGCTTTGCCGCGTGGCGCGTCACAGCATCGTCATCGACTATCCAACTCTTGCGAGTCTCAATGCGCTTTCGCTATTCGCGTTTCCGCTGAAGCGGGCGATCGAGACGAATACGCGCACCTATCGGAGCTTCCGTGACCGGGAGGTCGAGGAGGCGTTCGCGCAGTACGGCTTCCTGCCTGTGGCCAGCTACCGGCAGTTCGTTCTGCCCATGGCGGCGCATCGGCTGCTGGGGCGCGTCGGGCTGCTGCGCTGGGTCGAGGCGGGCCTGCGCGCCATCGGGGTGACGCGGCGCATCGGCAATCCTGTACTTCTCAGGCTGGATCGGGTGAGAACATGAACGACAGACCCTCCATCGCCGTCACCGGCGTATCCGGCTTCACAGGCGGCGCGCTGGCAAAGCAGTTGATCGCCGAAGGCTTCGGCGTGCGTGGCCTGACGCGATCGCCGATTCCGGCGCTGCCGCCCGGCAACGAGGTGGTGCAGGGCGATATGCGCAACCGGGACTCGCTGGTCGAACTGGTCCAGGGCGTCGACACGGTTTTCCATATCGCCGCGATGTTCCGCACCGAGGGCGGGCAGGAAGAATTCCAGGCGGTCAACCGCGACGGCACGCGCATGCTGCTGGAGGCCGCGGAGGCCGCCGGCGTCAGGCGCTTCATCTATTGTTCCAGCATCGGCGTGCATGGCCACGTGTCGCAGATGCCGGCCGATGAGAACGCACCCTTCAACCCGCGCGACTTCTACCAGGACAGCAAGCTGGCGGCGGAGGAAGTGTGCCGGGAGAAGATGCGCGACTCCGCCATGGAGATCGTGATCGTCCGCCCCTGCGGCATCTACGGCCCGGGCGACACGCGGCTGCTGAAGATGTTCCGCATGCTGAACCGCGGCACCTTCCTGTTCGTCGGCGACGGCAAGCCGAACTTCCACCCGGCGTACATCGAGGATCTGGTGCAGGGCTTCATCCTGGCGATGAAGGTGCCGGAAGCCGCCGGCGAGACCTTCATCATCGGCAATGACTACCTGCCGTTGCGCGATTTCGTCGCCACCGCCGCACGCACCATCGATGTGGCACCGCCGAGCCGTCGCATCCCCTACGGCCTGATGCACAGTGCCGCGCGGGTCTGCGAGGCGGTGTGCCTGCCGCTTGGGGTGCAGCCGCCGCTGCATCGCCGGCGCCTGACCTTCTTCAAGCACAACCGTGCCTTCACGACGAAGAAGGCGCAGAACATGCTGGGGTTCCGGGCCGCGGTGGACCTGGACGAGGGCTTCCGCCGCACCGTGGCATGGTATCGGAAGACCGGGCTGCTGCCGGCGGCGCGGAACTGACATGCGCATCGGCATCTTCGCCCGGCGCTTCCTGCCGGGCTGGCTGGTTGCGCGCCACTACCGCCGCCGCTTCCAGGCGCAGGTCAGCCCGCGCGCGGAGGTGGATCTTTCGCCGCTGCTGCGGCTGGCGCCGGGCGTGCGCGTTGCGCCCTTCACCAAGATCAAGGCCGCCTACGGCCCGGTCTCGGTCGGCGAGGGAACGGAGATCGGGGCGCATTGCACGATCGCGGGCTATGTTGATGGCATCGAGATCGGGCGCGACTGCCAGATTGGCCCGCGCGTCACCATCATCGGGGTGAACTACCGCTACGACCGGATCGACATGGGATTTCGCGAACAGGGCCTGATGTCGAAGGGCGTGACGCGCATCGGGCGCGGCGTCCGCATCGGTGCGGGTGCCGCCATCCTGGATGGCGCCGACATCGGCGATGGGGCCGTCATTCCCGCCCGTGCCGTGGTCTCAGGCCGCGTCCGCGGGGCGGACTCCGGCCGCGTCAGCGCGGTGGCTTGAAGCCTATTCGCCTCGGGCTGCCGGCAGCGGCAGCAGGGCGAACCAGAATCGCAGCGTGGCGTCCTCCGCACGGCCCTGGCGGTAGGCGCCGCTGTCGCGCAGCGCGCGCAGTCGCCGCAGCGGGGACGCGCCGTGAGCCTCCTCCAGGGCCCACAGCGTCCGCCGCGCTTCCGGCGTCAGCCGCGCTCCGTACTGCTTCAGGGCATCGAGGTGGTTGGACATCGCCTGCAGGAAAGGGCGCGGACCGCGCGCCGCGGCCGCAGCGGCGCGTCGCCACAGGCTGCGCTGTGCGCCGACGAGATTGGTGCCATGCTGGCGATACAGGATGTTCGGTTCCGTATCGAATACCACCCGCCCGCCGACGCCGGACACCACCAGGTAGCACCACCAGTCATGCAGCGCGCCAGCCGGCGGTGGCATGTCCAGCAGCAGCCGGCGTGCGGCGCGGTTGAGCACGATGGTGCAGCCGGTGGCCACATTCTGCACCACGGCGTTCTGGAAGCCGAGCAGGCGGGTCGGCAGCGGGCTCAGCCCGATGGGCAGCAGGGCCTTGTCGACCAGCGTCTGTCGCCCACAGGCCATGGCCGGTATGTCCAGCGGGAGCTGGGCCAACTGGTCGCAGGCGCGACGCAGCTTGTCGGGCAGCCAGACATCGTCCTGGTCGGCGAAGGCGGCGAACTCGGTGTCATCGGGAACGGACGCCAGCAGCCGCAGGAAGCTGGCGCCGACGCCCAGGTGTTCGGGCGGGCCAAGCGAGGCGGGGGCGATGCGGGCGCCATGGTCCATGATGAAGCGGCCCATGCTGTGGGAGGGCCGCGCTGGCGCGTCATCCCGCCACAGGATGCGCCAGTCCACGCCACGCTGCTGCGCGATGCTGCCGAGTTGGGCCGGCAGGAACTGGTCGCCGAGGTAGACGGACAGCAGCACGGCGACACGCGGCAGATCCTGCGGCAGGGACACAGCCGGGACAGGTCTCACGGAAATGCCACGCCATGCGGAGCAAACGGGCGCAGCTCTGGCATTGCCACTTTTGCTCCTGCACCAGGCGCCGATCACGTCTTCGTGTAGCCAATCCTCTACCAGCCATGGCCCGCGGGTGTCCAGCATTTCACCCCCGCAAGGTGGTCACGGGCTCCGCTTCTGCATGGTGAGGCGCAGGTCGCGGCGCACCACATCCTCCTCCTCGGGGGCGATCGCGCGCACCGCGCTGCGCCATCGCGCGACGTCACGGACACGCGAGGGATTGCTGCGCAGCAATTCGCGTTTCAGGAACGGAAAGCCGTTGTCGAGCAGCTTTTCCCAGAGGTTCGCGGTCGGGTTCATGGCCTCGCGGTTCTTGGCAGCGTCCAGGATGTACTGATCTGCCGCGGCCCGAACCTCGTCGACGTCATCGAACAGGCGACGCGCGCCGCAGTCCTGGCGGACCTGGTCAATCAGGTCGACATAGGGCCAAAGCGCCGCACAGGCGATGCCGGCCCGCAGCATGGCCTGGGTCAACCCGATCTCGTAGGAGACGACGACGTGCTCCTTGGACCGGGAGGGCAGCACCCGGGTCCAGAAGGTGGACCACGCCCGGCTGCGAAAGGCTTCCGGACGGAAGGACAGGAAATAGGATTGCAGGTGGTAGCGCCGCTGCCAGCTATCGGTCAGCCCGCAGACCGGCTCCGGCGCGGCTTCGATGCGACGCAGGACCTGCCCGAGTGGCCGAAAGGGGCCGTAGACGCTGTCATTCACCAGGATGATCTGCGTGGTTTCCGGCCGGGGCAGGCTGCAGGCCACCAGCGCGTCCCGCCAGGCGCCGAAATCGTAGCCGACGTTGCGCCGCAGGATGATGGTGGCGAAGACCGAATTCGCCCAGTCGGTGTCCTCGGGTGCTAGCTTTCCCGCATTGGAGGTCAGGACGAGCGAGAGGCCCTCCGCCCGCAAGGCTTCGGCGTAGCGCCGCGTGTGCTCCTGAACCCGTCCGCGGCCGTCCCAGTGGCAGAACAGCACCACCCGCGGGCCGAGCGGCGTGGTGCCCTCAGTCACACTGCGAATGGCAGGTCGCCATTTCTCTCCATGGGCGACAGTCCTGGCGACGGTCAGCCTTGCCAGGAGCAGGGCCGATCGGCATGCGTCCAAGGCCTCGCGCAGCAGACGGCCCTGAAGGCTCATGGCCTGGCACCGGAATTGACTGCAAACCCGGCGGGCGCGGGCGGAAGGGCGGGGTTGGCACGCAGGGCCGGAAGCACGTCGCGGAGGAAGGCCTGCATCTCCGCATCCGAACCGAGTCGCTCCAGCGCCAGGTGCTCCAGGGTCGCCGCCGGCCAGGCGAGGCCGGCCGACCGCGCCCCAGGCTGCGCCAGTACCCGTCGCAGCAGGCTCTCCCGGGCCAGCCGGGCCAGCCGCAGCGCGGCGGCGGCATCGCCCGGCGGATGGTTCAGCGCCCGGACCGCACCGGTGAAGAGGCAGTCGATCTCGTCATCCAGCATGATGACGCCAGCCCCCGCGCGGTCCTCGGCCGCCGTGACCACGTCCTGGAATTCGGCCGCTTCATCCAGCCTGCCGGCATTGACCAGCGTGACGAAGCACCGCCGGCGCAGCAGGGCCATCCGTTCCTGCGACGCCGCCGCGCCGCCAGGTGGCCGGGCGAGACTGTCGAGCCGGCCCGGCGGGGCCACGGTTCCCGCTTCGGCCGCGGCGACGATCTGTTCCGACTTGGCGACCCAGGCGATGTCCTCCGCATCGCCGTCATCCGTGCCGATGCGGGCGAGCGCCGCGCGCAGCCGCTCGCATGCCGCTGCGGCCCGGCCAAGCAGGTCCTGCACCTGCGCGGCAGGGACGCCCCGCAGGCGTTGATGCATGGCCTGGGCATGCAGCAGCGGGCCGAGCGACAGAGGCTGCTCGCGCGCGAGCACGTCCAGCGACACCGGGGCACCGACCGGCAGGGATTCCGGTGGCTGTCCGAAGCGCCCCGTCACCTCCGCGCCGACCATCGGCCCCAGGCGATCCGCCGCGGCGAGGTCGCCGGTCGCGACGCAGGCCCGGTAGGCACGCACCAGCAGGCCGAGGCGAAGGTCGCTGCCCTGGGGCGCGGCGGCCGCGGCGGATTCCAGATATCCGCGGTAGGTCATGTGGTCGGCCTCGTCCGGCTGCCGCCAGGGCCTGCCGGCATCGCTGGCATGCGCCAGCAGGGAGGGCCCGCGATCCTCGACCTCGACATGGCTGAAGCCGGCGGCCTGCAGCGCGCGCGTCAGGCTGGCAGCCGTGTGGATGATGGTATGGAAGCCAACCGACAGCAGCGGCACCAGGATGCCCGGCGTCGTCTCGGGCGTGATGGCGCCGGCATTCGGCGTGGTCAGCACAAGCACGCCGCCTGGCCGCAACGCGGACCGCAGCAGGCGCAGGATCTCCACCGGGTGGAACAGGTGCTCGATCACCTCGGAGCACGCCACCGCGTCATAGGCCGCGATCTCGCCCTGCTGGGCCGTGAAGTAGCGGTTCGCGATGGGCAGGTCGAGTTGTGCCGCGCCGGCGGCCGCGATCGGGGAGGGGTCGAAGCCCTGGACCTCCCACCCCCGCGCGCGGCGCGCGACATCCAGGCCGAACCCGAATCCACACCCGATCTCGAGCATGCGACGCGGGCCGGGCAGGTCCAGCAGCAGGACGTTGGAGGCAATGCTCCAGATGCCGGCGCCCTGCTGCAGGTAGAAGGCCAGGGCCTCCGGCCCGCCCGCGGGTTGGTCGCCGTAGTCCGGATGCGGCATCGGGTCATAATGGGTTGCGGTACAGGCGGAACAGCGCAGCAGGCGCATGCCGTCATGGCTGCCGCCGCGTACGGAGAGGACGATGTGGTGGGGGCCTGCCGTGTCGCAGGACGGACAGGTGGCTTCACCGGCGGCACCACCGGTCCAACTGAGTTCCAAAAGAAAACCCCCTCACTGGCTGTGGTCGATTCGGCTGGCCGGGGTGAGGTTCAGTCACGCGGCTGCAGGCGTGGCATAATTCTATTTCCCGGTCTCGCGCGCAACCACGGGCCGGATTGCGTGGGTAGAAAGTCATCCGGACAATTCGCGCCCAGGGTATGCCCTGCACGCCGGCCGCCGGGCGGCACTCTTAATCTGGAGAAGTTGTGTTTTTTGATGGAAAATCGGACCCGATCGTGTTGACTCCACCCGTGCGCTTCGCACTTAAAGCTAAATCTGATGCTCCTGGAGAAAATCGGGATGACGAGGCAGAACCTGCTGGTCGGCGCGGGCGTGTTGGTGCTGCTGGTCATCGTCGCGGGCGCTGTTCTGGTCAGCCTGCGTCCGCCTGAGCCAGGAACCGCAGCGGCCTTTCGCGCCCTGTCCGCATCGTCTGGCGCCACGATCCCGCACGCCGTTGCAATGCCCGCCCGGCGTGCCGCCGCCGACACCTGCACGGGCTATAACCTGGAACTGGAGGAAGGTGCCGGCATTCAGATCCGCATCGGCAACCAAGCCGAAGCGCAGCGGTTGATGGCGATGCGCCAGGATTGCCGTGCCGCCGATACGGGCATCGTCCGGTCCGCCCGCTGACCCGACGGCCGGGCGGGTTGGGAACACCAGCCGCAATCGGACAGGGCTCGCTTGAACGGTTGTCGGCCGCGCGCGTTGAGGCCGGCATGGACCCGAACCTGTCAGACCCGCCCCCGCCCGAGTTGCCTGGCCTGCCGCCGGTGAACCCACCGAGCCCGGAGCGGGAACTGCCGCCGCCGAGCCCCGACACCATGCCGAACCCGCCGGAAACCCCGCCGGCGCCGACCCCCGGGCCCGACCTGCCGCAACCCGGACAATATCCGGAGGTGCCGAGCATCAGCCCGCCCGGCCCGCAGATGCCGCAGCCGATCGCCTGAAGCGTGATCGCCGAAGGCTGGAACGGCCGGAGGCGTGAATCACGCGGAAAAATAATCTAGAGATTCGCCCCGCGTAGTGCCGCGATCACGGCCTCCGTCGTCTGGTCGGTGGTCGCGCCTCCGCCGAGGTCCGGCGTCAGCGCCTCCCCCTTCGCGGTGACGCTGGCGACCGCGGCCATCAGCCGCTGGGCTGCCGTCGCTTCGCCCAGGTGCTCCAGCATCATCGCCCCGGTCCAGAACGACCCGAGCGGGTTGGCGACACCCTTGCCCACGATGTCGAAGGCCGAGCCGTGGATCGGCTCGAACATCGACGGGTTTTTGCGCGACGGATCGAGGTTGGCGGTCGCGCCAATCCCCAGCGACCCGGCGCAGGCGGAGGCGAGGTCGGACAGGATGTCGGCGTGCAGGTTGGTCGCCAGCACCGTGTCCACGCTACCCGGCTTCACCACCATGCGCGCGGCCATCGCGTCGACCAGCATCTTGTCGACCTCGAGCTCCGGATACTGCGCGGTCACGCCGGCGCAGACCTCGTCCCACAGCACCAGCCCGTGCCGCTGCGCGTTGGACTTCGTCACCACCGTCAGCTTCTTGCGCGGCCGCGTCATCGCCAGGTCGCAGGCGAAGCGGGCGATGCGCTCGACGCCGGCACGCGTGAACACCGCGACATCCATGCCGACTTCCAGCGGCAGCCCGCGATGCGCGCGGCCGCCGACGCCGGCGTATTCGCCTTCCGAATTCTCCCGCACGATCACCCAGTCGATGGCGCGGCCCAACTCGTCCTTCAGCGGGCCGACAATGCCTGGCAGCAGCTTCGTCGGGCGGACATTGGCGTATTGGTCGAAGCCCTGGCAGATCGCCAGCCGCAGCTCCCACAGCGTGATGTGGTCCGGGATCTCCTTGTCGCCGACGGCGCCGAAGAATATGGCATCGAAGGGGGCGAGCTGCGCCAGGCCGTCCTCCGGCATCATCCTGCCGGTGCGGCGATAATGGTCGCTGCCCCAGTCGAAGTTTCGGACGTCGAAGCCGAAGCCACCATCGACTTCCGCTGTCGCCTCCAGCACGCGAAGGCCCGCGGCCACCACCTCCGGGCCAATGCCGTCGCCGCCGATGGCCGCGATCCTGTGCCTGCGCATCTGCCGTCCCCCGCTATCGTGTCTCGCCGTCCCGGGGCGTGATGCCATAGGGCGCCAGCAGCGACCAGACATGCGCCGGGACCATGTTCTTGACGCGGGAAGGCAGGCTGCGGCGCAGGTGCAGCACGGTCTCCACCGCCTTCATCTCCACCCGCGCACGGCCGAATTCCAGCCCGCGCGGCCCGATGCGCGGCATCAGCCAGCCGACAATGCCGCGCAGGAAATTGGGCATCCGCCGCAAGGGCAGGCCGCCCGCGGCGCGCTCGGTGTTCGCCAGGAAGCCCTTCACCGGCCCGGCGCGCTTGCCGGCGCTGCCGGGGGCGCTGGTCACCACCTCCTCGCCCAGCAGCTGCAGCAGTTCCTCGCCGCGGGCATTGCGCACCAGCAGCCACTGGTCGCCCTCGCCGGCCATGTAGCCCACGGTGATGTCGGCGAGCACGTTGGTGTAGTCGACGCAGGTGCGGCAGGTGAGGGGGAAGAAATCGCCCGGCAACTGGCTGATCGGCAGTTGCAGGAATGGGATCTCCCGCACCCGGCCATCCGCGAAGCGCAGCTCGACATGATAGTCGGCGCGGAACTCCAGGTAGGTGATGGTCTCCGGCTGCTCCGACAGCAGCGCCAGGAACTGGTGAAAATTCTCGGTGGTGGTGTTGTCGGAACAGGGCGTGCCGATGACGTACAGCCGCTCGAACCCCAGCTCCGCCTCCAGCGCCCGCAGCGCATAGACCTGGCAGGGAATGCCGATGATCGCCAGGCGCCGGTGGCCCGCGGCGCGCGCCGGCTCCAGCAGCGCCAGCAGCGGCGCGTAGCCCATGCGCATGCCGCGGCAGCCCGCCATGTCCTCGGCCCGCGTCACCAGCACCGGGACCGGGCGCCAGGAATCCGTGGCGTCGGGAGCCATGGTCAGCACGGCATCCACCGCGCCGGTTTCCAGCAGCCGCTCGGCCAGCCGTGTCGTGATGCCGGTCCATTGCGCGCCGGGGCGCGGCGCGGCGAGGCGGGCGCGCAGCATCTGCCGGAACGGGCCGAAATGCAGCTCGTCCGGCCGCGCCGGGTCGCGGGCGCGGCCATGCACCTGCGCCTCCAGCCGCGGGTAGTCCGGCTGGATGAACTGGCAGGCCCGACCGCAGGCCTTGGCATCCGCCATGCGGGAGACGCCGCAATCCGTGCACAGCCCGCGCGGCGCCGCCGGGGGCAGCGCCGGCGCCGTGATCACCTCAGACGCCTTCGCAGCCGAGCTTCTTCAGCGTGGCATCGACCCAGGCGCGGTCGATGGTGCCGGCCTCGATTTCGGCCATCTGCTTCGTCTCGGCCGCGTGCTTCGCCTCGGTCGCCTTGCACACTGTCTCGGCATCGGCATAGGCGATGGAGACGAAGCCATCCTCGTCGCCCAGGATCATGTCGCCCGGCTCGATCACCAGCCCGCCCATGGAGATCGCCACGTTGATCTCGCCCGGACCGTCCTTGTAGGGCCCGCGATGGGTCACACCGGCGGCAAACACCGGGAAGGGCTGCCTGGCCAGCGCGCCGCTGTCGCGGATGGCGCCGTTGATGACGATGCCGCCGAGCTTCCGGCGCACCATCTGCGCCAGCATCAACTCCCCGATGATGGCGTTGGTCAGGTCGCCGCCCGCATCCACCACCACCACGTCGCCGGGGGCGGCGATGTCGATCGCCTTGTGCACCATCAAATTGTCGCCCGGCCGGGTCCGCACGGTGAAGGCCGGCCCGGCCATGACGGCGCCGGAATGCATCGGCCGCAGCGTCGGGCCGGCGGCGAAGATGCGCGACATGCTGTCGGAGACGTTGGCCACCGGCAGCTTGCGGAAACGCTCGACCAGTTCGGGCGAGACGGCGCGGGTGCGGGGCAGGATGCGGAAGCCGACGGGCATGGACGCTTACTCCGGAAGGTCTTTCCCCTCGCCTACAGGCCTCGGGAGGCCGCGGCAATACGGGCATGGAAACCGGGCCGCCCGCCCCCCATCTCCCGCCCGCAACTGAGAAAGGGTCCCAGGCATGGCCAGCATTTCCCGCAGCGGCTCGGCGCATTGGCAGGGCGGCGGCAAGGACGGCACCGGCAGCGTCTCCACGCAGTCCGGCGTGCTCAAGGAGGCCCCCTACGGCTTCAACGCCCGCTTCGGCGACGGCCCAGGCACCAATCCGGAGGAGCTGATCGCCGCCGCCCATGCCGGCTGCTTCACCATGGCGCTGGCCTTCCAGCTCGCCGGCGCGAAGCTGACGGCGGAGCGCATGGACACCTCGGCCAAGGTCGGGATGGACCAGATCGAGGGCGGCTGGAAGATCGCCCGCGTGGCCCTGACCCTGAAGGCCAAGGTCCCCGGCTGCGACGAGGCGACCTTCCGCAAGCTGGCCGAGACGGCGAAGGCGAACTGCCCGGTCTCCAAGGTGCTGAACGCCGAGATCACGCTCGACGCGACGCTGGAGGCCTGAACCTCAGACGATGGGCGTCAGCAAGGGGCGCCCATCGATCTGCGCCTCCAGATTCTCCCGCATCAGGCGGCCCATGTCGCGGCGCGTCTCCACCGTGCCGCTGGCTGCGTGCGGCTGCAGCACGAGGTTGGGCAGGCGCAGGAACTCCGGGTCGATCTCCGGCTCGTTCAGGAACACGTCGAGGCCCGCGGCGGCGATGCGGCCACTGCGCAACCCCTCCAGCAGCGCCGCCTCGTCCACCACGGTGCCGCGGGAGACGTTGACGAAGATCACGCCCGGATTGAGCGCCTCGATCGCCGCGCGGTCCACCAGGCCGCGCGTCGCGGCACCGCCGGCCGCCGAGACGCACAGGATGTCCACATGCGGCGCCAGCGCCGCCGGGGTCGGGTAGTGGGTGTAGGGCAGGGCGGGCTGCGGCGTGCGGCCGCTGTAGGACACCGGCATGCCGAACGCCGCCGCCCGCCTGGCGATGGCCCGGCCGATTCGCCCCATCCCCACGATGCCGATCCGCTTGCCCCAGACCCGCGTGGTCAGCGGCATCGGCCCCTTCGCCACCCAGGAGCCGTCCCGCACCCAGGCATCACCCAGCTTCACCTGCCGCGCCGTGGCCAGCAGCAGCAGCAGGGCCATGTCGGCCACTTCCTCGGTCAGCACGTCCGGCGTGTTGGTCACGCGGATGCCGCGGGCGCGCGCCGCCTCCAGGTCGATGGCATCCACGCCGACGCCGTAGCAGGCGATGATCTTCGTGAGCGGCAGGGCATCCATCATGGCCGCGTCGGCGCCGATCTCGCCCTTGGTTGAGATCGCGACGATGCTGCCGGCGTGTTCGGCCAGCATTGCCGGCTTGTCCGCCGCCCGCCAATAGTGGTGCAGGGTGAAGCGCTGGGACAACTCGGCAAAATCCCAATCGGGCAATTCGCCCACCACCAGCAGCCCCGGCTTGTCCATCTCCGCGTTTCCCCGCAGTTTCGCGCCCGCATGAAGGGCAGGAGACGGAAATGACGCAAGGGCTGTTCGACCTCAAAGGCCGCCGGGCGCTGATCACCGGCTCCTCCCGCGGCATCGGCTTCGCGCTGGCCCGCGGACTCGGCCAGGCCGGCGCCTCCGTGATCCTCAACGGCCGCGACCCGAAGGTGCTGGCGGAGGCGACCCGGACCCTGGCCGCGGAGGGCCTGGACGTGACCGAGGCCGGCTTCGACGTCACCGACCCGCACGCTCTGGACGCCGCCATCGCCGAGATCGAGACCCGTCTCGGCCCGATCGAGATCCTGGTGAACAACGCCGGCATCAACCGCCGCTTCCCCGCCATCGACGTGACGCCGGAGACGTTCCGGGAGGTGATGTCGACCAATGTTGAGGCGGTGTTCTTCATGGCCCAGGCCGTGGCGCGGCGCATGCTGGCGCGCGGCCATGGCAAGATCGTCAACATCGCCAGCGTGCAGTCCGAACTCGGCCGCGCCACCATCTCCCCCTACGCGACCAGCAAGGGCGCGGTGCGGATGATGACGCGCACGCTGTGTGCCGAATGGGCCAAGGGCGGCATCCAGGTGAATGCGGTGGCGCCGGGCTATTTCGCCACCGACCTGACGAAGCCGCTGGTGGACGACCCGAAATTCACCGACTGGCTGTGCCAGCGCGTCCCCGCCGGCCGGTGGGGCAATGTGGAGGAACTGGTCGGCGCCACCGTCTTCCTGTCCTCCCGCGCCTCGGACTTCGTCAACGGGCACCTGCTGTATGTCGATGGCGGCATGACGGCCGTCGTCTGATGCCGGACTGCCTGATCGTCCAGCCCATCCATCCGGCCGGGCTGGACCTGCTGCGCGAACACGGCGTCACGCCCCGCATCGCGAGTGCGGCGGACCCCGCGACGGTGGCGCGCGAACTGCCCGGCTGCGCCGCCGTCATAACCCGCAATGCCGGCCTGAAGACGGCGGCGATGCAGGCGGCCGATTCGCTGCGCGTCATCGCCAACCACGGCGTCGGCACCAACAACATCGACCTGGTGACGGCAGCGGACCTCGGCATCCCGGTGGTGTTCACGCCGACCGCCAATGCCCGCAGCGTCGCGGAACACGCCATGGCGCTGATCCTGGCGCTGGCGCGGAAGGTGATCCCGGCCGATGCCGCCGTGCGCGGCCTCGACTGGACCCTGCGCTACGAGGCGCAGATGATGGAACTGCATGGCCGCACCCTGGGCCTGGTCGGCTTCGGCACCATCGGCCGGATGACCGGCGCCATCGCCCGCAACGGCTTCGGCATGAAGCTGCTGGTGTTCTCCCCCGGCATCGGCGATGCGATCCTGGTGGAGGACGGTGCCGAACGCGCGCCGAGCCTCGACGTGCTGCTGGCGCGCAGCGACGTGGTCTCGCTGCACCGCCCGCTGCGGCCCGACACCGAGAACATGATCGACGCCGCGGCACTCGCGAAAATGCAACCGCATGCGCTGCTGGTGAACACCGCCCGTGGCGGCCTGGTCGATGGCGCCGCGCTGGCCGCGGCGCTGCGCGCCGGCACCCTCGCCGGTGCCGCGCTGGACGTGTTCCGCATCGAGCCGACGCCGGCCGAGGACCCGGTGCTGGGCGCGCCCAACACCGTTCTCGCCCCGCACATCGCCGGCGTGACGGAGGCCGCGATGCGGGAGACGGCCTTGCAATGCGCGTCGCAGGTGCTGGATGCCCTGGCCGGCCGCCGCCCGCCCCACCTGGTGCAGCCCGAGATCTGGGACCGCCGCCGCGGCTAATCGAGGTTCCAGGCCGCGGCAACCTGGCCGATACTGTCACCCGATCTTCGGAAGGACCGCATTTCATGGACATCCAGTCCCAGACCAGCATCCCGGCCGGCATCGACCCGGCCGAATGGGCAATCCGATGCGACCTTGCGGCGCTGTACCGCCTGGTGGCGCATCACCGGATGACGGACCTGATCTACACCCACATCAGCGCCCGCGTGCCGGGGCCGGAACACCACTTCCTCATCAACCGCTACGGCGTGATGTTCCACGAGATGCGCGCCAGCGACCTGGTGAAGATCGACCTGGACGGCAACGTGCTGGACGGCTCGGCACCCATCAACAAGGCCGGCTTCGTCATCCATTCCGCGATCCATGCGGCGCGCGACGATGCGATGTGCGTCATCCACACCCACACCTCCGCCGGCATCGCCGTCTCCGCCCAGGAACACGGCCTGCTGCCGATCAGCCAGCACGCGCTGAAGTTCTACGGCCGCCTCGCCTATCACGGCTACGAGGGCATCGCGCTGGACCTGGATGAGCGGGATCGCCTGGTGGCCGACCTCGGCGCGCACCCGGCGATGATCCTGCGCAACCACGGCCTGCTGGTGGCCGGCGGCACCATCCCGCATGCCTGGAGCCTGATCTACTACCTGGAGCGTGCCTGCCAGGCGCAGATCGCGGCGCTCGCCGGCGGCGCCAAGCTGGTGCTGCCGCCGGAGGACGTGCGGCTGCGCACCGCCGCGCAGTTCGGCAACAACCCGGACAGCCCGCACCAGGCCCTGGCCTGGGAGGCCAGCCTGCGCCTGATCGAGGGCGACCGTACGGATTGGCGCTGCTGAGCATGAACGAGACCACCCGCGCGCTGCTCCGGCGCGTCAGCACCGCCACCCTCGCCACCGCGCTCTACAAGCGCGGCTTCCGCAGCCAGATGATCCAGGGCGTGCTGCCGCTGCGGACCCTCGGCGAAAGCATGGTCGGCCCCGCCTATACCATCCGCACCATCCCGGCGCGGGAGGACCTCAACAAGCTGGAGGTGTTCCGGGACTGGTCGCACCCGCAGCGCAAGGGCGTGGAGGACTGCCCGCCCGGCCATGTCTTCGTCGTCGACAGCCGCAAGGACCCGCGCGCGGCCTCCGCCGGCGGCATCCTGGTGACGCGGCTGATGGTGCGCGGCGCGGCCGGCGTGGTGACGGATGGCGGCTTCCGGGACGCCGCCGAGATCGCGAAGCTGGCGATCCCGGCCTTCCATGCGCGCCCCTCCGCGCCGACGAACCTCACCCTGCACCAGCCCATCGAGGCCAATGTCCCGATCGGCTGCGGCGATGCCCCGGTGTTCCCAGGCGATATCCTGGTCGGCGACAATGACGGCGTCATCGTCCTGCCTGCCCATATCGCCGACGAACTGGCGCAGGAGGCGACCGAGATGACCGCCTTCGAGGATTTCGTGCAGGAGAAGGTTGCCGGCGGCCAGTCCATCCTCGGCCTGTACCCGCCGACGGATGAGGCCAACCTGGCGCGCTTCGCCGAATGGCGGCGCCAGCACGGGCGTTAAAGCATTTTCAAGTCAGGCGGATACGCCTGACGGCTCGGAAAATGCGCCAAATCAACAGCTAGGGCCGTTTCACCTGTGCATGGCGCAGGTGAAACGGCCCTAGCCGCCCGTCCGGCTACTCCGAGACGAAGCGCGTGTCGTTGCGCTGGCGGTCCCAGAACATCGTCACGCGGCTGACCCGGCACAGGTTCACCTGCCGAAGCTCGGACTGGTCGCCGTCGTTGTAGACCACCTTGATGTCCCACAGGCATTCGTTGGAGCGCTGCGGGAAGCGGACATCGAAGCTGCGGCCATTGGCCAGCACGTTCCGCCCCAGCAGGTCCGGGCCCCAGTTGGGGCTGGAGGACGGGCCGATGTAGATCTGGTCGATCTGGTAGCCGGTGCGGTTCAGCATGGAGAAATCCTGCCGGCCCTGGGCCGAGGCGGCGTGCGGCAGGCAGGCCGCCACGATGGCGGCGAGGAACAGGCGGCGCATGTCTTCTTTCCCGTGACTGGCTCGCGGAAATGCTGCGCTCAATCTCCTTGCCTGCAAAGACCGGAGCGTAACGATTTTTCCCGACATGTGCCGCCGCTGGACCCGGCGCCGAAGGGAACCCTCGGTGGCCATGAACGTTTTGGCAACACAGACAGAGCGGAGCAGCCTCCATGGAAGACAGGTCGCACGAAAATCCGAAGACCGAAGCCGATCCCGGCTCCAACACCATCAAGGACCCATCCGACTGGACCACCGGGGAGGAGCCGATGACCGGCGCCCAGGCCTCCTACCTCAAGACGCTGAGCGAGGAGGCGAAGGAGGAATTCGACCCATCTCTGTCCAAGGCCGATGCCTCGCTGCGGATCGATGAGCTTCAGGCCAAGACCGGGCGCGGCAAGTCTCAGGCATAGGCACGCTCGACCAGCGGGCCGGGCGGTGGGGCGATGGCGATCTCGCGGATGATCTTGCGCTTCACCGCGGATTCGAAGCTGCCGAAGCCTTCCGCCACCATCAGGAAGGACCCCGGCCCGCCGATCACTTCGTCCCGGTAGTAGTCATCTAGCGGCGGCATCCCGGCGGCCCAGGGCTGCGGCGAGCGGTCGATCACTGCCAGCCCGTTCATCACGATGCCCTTGGCGAGCGCATCGGCCCGCGCCTCCGCCACCGGACGGCCGGAATTGCTGACGCCGTCGCCGGAGATGTCGACGACCTTCCGCGTGCCCTCGTAGCCCTGCCCGAACAGGCCGGCGGCGTAGTCCATGGCGCCGGAGATCGAGGTGTAGAGCCAGGTGCGCCGCGGCGCCGCGTCCAGCGCATCGGCCAGCCCATGCGCCGCGGCGCGGCCATCGATGCGGGTCCAGGGCACCAGCAGTTCCTGGATGTGCCAGTCCGACCAGGTGAACAACGTCACCGCGATCTGCCCAAGCGGGCCGCCGGCGATGCCCTCGATCAGCCTCGGGTCGCGGAAGGCGGCCGCATAGCCCTTGAACTGCAACTCCTGCTCGACCTCGTCGACGGAGCGGCTGACGTCGACGGCCAGCACCAACTCGATATCCACCGGCTCCTGCGCCCGCGCCGCGCGGCCGGTGAGCAGGGCAGGGGCGGCGAGCACCCCGCCGAGCATGACCCGCCTGCTGGTCCGGCGCCCCAGGATTTCGATCGGCATCGCACACGCGCTCCTCTACAGCCGTCATGGCCGTGTCTGCGCGTGGCTCCCGTTCTCCTCGATATCAGCGGAAATGCTGCATCGCAACATAAAGCTGCGTCGGTCTACCCGGCCCAGCGCGTGCTGCCGATGGCGGCGATGGCGTTGGCGCGGTCGCGCAACGCCGAAAGGGCCGGGAAGCGCCCGGCGACGAGGTCCGGCAGAACCAGGTCGGCGAAGTCCAGGCCGCAGGTGGCGGTGACATCCGCCTGGCTCAGGCGTTCGCCGCACAGCCAGTCGCCAGGCTCGGCCAGCCGATCCAGCGCCGCGAAGCCCGCCTCCGCCTGGCCGCGCAGCTTGGTGGCGTTGTCGGGCCAGACCAAGGCTTCCGGCCGCCGCGATTCGTAGTAGGCGCCGACCAGCTTCTCCGTCGCCCCGACAGCGAGGGCCAGCGCCCGCAGCACCGCGCGGCGCTCGGCGCCCCTGCGCGGCACCAGCGCGCGGTCGGCGCCGGCCATCTCGTCCAGCGCATCGAGGATGGCCACGCTGTCGACCAGCACCTCGCCATCCTCCAGCACCAGGGCCGGCACCCGGCCGAGCGGGTTGAAGCCGCGGATGGTCTCGGCGTTGTCGGCGGTGCTGAGGGGGCGCTGCGTGTAGGGCAGGTCCAGCAGGTTGAGGGACGCCGCGGTGCGGCGGACGAAGGGGGACAGGTTGCGGCCGATGAGGATCATGCGCGCAACGTCACAGCGATCGGGACAAATGAAAAGGGGGCGCCTTGCGGCACCCCCCTTCCGGTCGGCTTCGACGTGAAGCCGGAGATCAGCGCAGGACGATCTCGACGCGGCGGTTCTGCGGCTCGCGCACACCGTCGGCGGTCGGGACCAGCGGGCGGCTCTCGCCGAACGCCTGGATCGCCATCGCGGCGCGCGGCACGCCACGGCGCTCGAGCTCGGACGCCACGGCGGCGGCGCGGCGCTCGGACAGGCGCTGGTTGTACTGCGGCGTGCCGGCGCGGTCGGCGTGACCGGAGACCTCGATGCGCGTCGTGCCGGCGCGCTGCGAGTTGGTGGCCGCTTCGCCGATGATCTGGCGGGCGCGGTCGGTCAGGTCGGCGCGGTCGAAGTCGAAGAACACCAGGTAGGTGCGCGCGATCTCGGGGGCCTGCGCCACCGGGGCCTGCGGCGCCACGACCGGCGGCGGCGGCGTCACGCCGAAGGCGTAGCGCAGACCGATGAGCAGGCTGTGGTTGAAGTTGTCGACCTCGGCGGTGCCGCGGGCGGTCGTCGCGCCGTTCGGCGCGCGGCCGACGGAGTCGAACTCGGGCGACAGCGTGCCCATGAAGCGGTACTCGGCGGTGATCGCCAGGCCCGGGGCCGCGGAGATCGGGAACGCCGCGCCGACGATCGCCTGGTAGGCGAACTGGCCATCGTCGCCGTCGATGCTGGCGGAGCCGGCCGGGCCGCTGACGCGGGTGCCGTCATACTCATGCCACTGGTAGCCGGCGCCGACGCCGACATACGGGGTCATGAAGGCGCCCGGGCCGAGGTCGAAGTCGTACAGGGCATTCGCCATGACGCCGTAGGAACGGGCCTTGCCGTCCGAGCGCAGCGGGCGGCCGAGCGCGTTGGCGCCGGTGATGCTGTCGACTTCGTTCTCGCGGTAGGAACCCTCGATCTCGGCGCGGACGCCGTTGCCGAAGCCGTAGCCCAGGCTGATCACGCCCACATAGCCGTAGTTGAACTCGGCCGAGAGGGTGCGGGACGCGGCGGTGCCGCCGAACTGGCGGGACAGCTCGACATCGGTCTCCTGCAGCAGGTTCACACCCGCGCCGGCGCCGACATAGAGGCCGCTGATCGGCTGCGCCTGGGCCGCGAGCGGCAGGGCCAGCACGGTGGCGGCAAGAAGGGCGGTTCTCAAGCTCATCGAAACATCTCCTCAAAGGCAGTCGCGGCACGGGGGCGGAAGGGTCGTCTGGCGCTGAAGCTCTGCCGCGTCCTGACCGCACCGAATGCGTGACGAGCTATCTACACCCGTTTCGGTGCTTCACCAGCGGGGGCGTGGCACAATCGCAGCGTCGTTGCTCAAAAGCCACAGCCACCTATGGCCAAATGGTCACAGTGGCGAGAGCGACGCAGGATCACGCTGTTGTGCGAGACTTCCGGCTGGAAGGAGACGCGTCGCATGCCCAAGCTTTCGCCCGGGACGGGCGTCCGATTTCCCATAGAGGTGCAGGGCGACATCTTCCCGGGCTGCAAGCTGCGGCCATGCTGCGAAGCTGTCCGGCCCCACCAGGTTCTTCATGATCGAATCGGCGTGTCGCCCGGGCCCAGGCAGTGGCAATCCGGCCACAGCGCGCATATGCAGCTCGAATTGGCCATGGCGACAGGCGTCCATGGTCCAGTGGCCGGAATTGTGTGGCCGGGGTGCCATCTCGTTCGCCAGCAGCCGGCCATCGGGCATCAGGAACATCTCCAGGGCCAGGATGCCGACCAGATCGAGCGCCGTCGCCAGCGCCGCCACATGGGCCCGGCCCAGGACGGCCACGGCGTCCGGCACCTGCGCGGGCGCAATGGTCAGGTCCAGGATGTGGTGGGCGTGCCGGTTTTCGGCCAGGTCGAAGGTCACCACCGTGCCGTCCAGACCGCGCGCCGCAATGGCGGAGACCTCGCGCTCGAAGGGGATGAAGGCCTCCAGGATCAGCGGGTGCGGCGACAGGCGGGCGAAGGCGGCCTCCGCATCGCGGGGGGTCCGCAGCACGGCCTGGCCGCGGCCGTCATAGCCCATGCGGGTGGTCTTCAGCACGGCAGGCAGGCCGAGCGCCGCCACGGCGGAATCCAGCTCCGCACGGGTCTGCACCGCGCGCCACGGCCCGACCGGGATGCCGGCGCCTTCCAGGAAGGTCTTCTCCGCGATGCGGTCCTGGCCGATGCGCAGCGCCGCGACGCCCGGCCGGCACGGCACCAGCGGGGCCAGCGCGTCGAGCGTTGCGGCGGGCACGTTCTCGAACTCGAAGGTCACCACATCCACGGCAGCGGCGAAGCGGGCCAGGGCGGCGGCATCGGTGTAGTCCGCCACGGTCCGCGCCGCCGCCACCTGCATGCCGGGCGAATCCGCTTCCGGCCCGAAGACATGGCAGCGGTAGCCGAGTGCTGCGGCGGCCAGCGCCGACATGCGCCCCAACTGCCCGCCGCCGAGGATGCCGATGGTGGAGCCCGGCGGCAGCATCGCGCTCAAGCGGGTTGCTCCGCCACCGCATCGGTCTGCGCCTGCCGCAGCGCGGCCAGGCGCTGGCCCAGCGCCGGATCGGCCAGCGCCAGGATCGCGGCGGCCAGCAGCCCCGCGTTGATGGCGCCGGCGCGGCCGATCGCCAGCGTGCCGACCGGGATGCCGCCCGGCATCTGGACGATGGACATCAGGCTGTCCATGCCCTTCAGCGCATGGCTTTCCACCGGCACCCCGAGCACCGGCAGAGCGGTGAGGGAGGCGACCATCCCCGGCAGCGCCGCGGCACCCCCGGCACCCGCGATCAGCACCTGCAATCCGCGCCCGGCGGCGGCCTGGGCGTAGTCGTACATCCGGCCCGGCGTCCGATGCGCCGAGACGATGCGGCATTCATGCGCCACGCCCAGCTTGTCCAGGACCTCCGCGGCGTGCCGCATGGTCTCCCAGTCCGACTGGCTGCCCATGATGACGCCGACCCGCGGCGCCGCGTCTGCTGCCGCCATCAGGCGATGATGTCCGGGACCAGCTGGCTCTCCAGCCAGGCGATCTCGTCCTTCAGCTTCAGCTTGCGTTTCTTGAGCCGCTGCAACTGCAGCGCATCGGTGCCGGCCTCGTCGAGGCGGGCGATCACCGTGTCGAGGTCCCGATGCTCGCTGCGCAATTCGTGCAGGCGGCGGAGAAGGCTGTCGCGGTCGGCCTGCATGCGCCCCCGGATGTTACGGTGAGGTGTCTCAAACTTGGCGCTGGAAAGCGCCTCCCAGCCGCATAACATGCCTAGCGCGGGCGCAGAAGGGACGGTTGCGCGCCCGGGGTCGGTTCAGCCGCCTGTCGATGTCCTGCGGCGCCCGCCCCCGGCGTGGATCGTGCCGCCGCTGCCCCGCAAGGCAACGGACAAGGATGATTGCGCATGGCCGAGGCTGCCCGTATCCGCTCCCTTGAGGCGCGGCACGCGACGCTCGAGACTCGACTGGCCGAGGAGGCCGGACGCCCCCGCCCCGACGATCTGGAAGTCATCCGCCTGAAACGCGAGAAGCTTCGACTGAAAGAAGAGATGGAGAAGCTGCGCAGCCGCCCGAACTAGCGGCCCGCGACGAAGTCCGGCGTGGGGGATCAAACCCCCCGCCACCCTCCGGCCGCCCCACCGTTAAGCCGCGGCGTCGTCCCGCGGCTGGGCCTGGGCCGCCGGCCCGCCCTGGCGATCATTCGCCGTCCCCACCGCCTCGTTCAACGCCGTCTGGGTGCACAGCCCCAGCGTGACGGGGTCGCGCGGCTTGATGTTCGCCGTGTTCGGATGCGTCTTGTCCCGCACCTTGGCGATGGTCTCCTTGGTCGTCGCAAGCAGCTTGACGATCTGCGGGTCGGACAGCTGCGGGTAGTTGCGCAGCAGCCAGGCGATGGCATCCGGCCGTTCCGTCCGCTTCGCCACCGGGATGTAGCGCGCGCCCTTGCTGCGCTGCTTCGGCAGCGGCGTGGAGCGTTCGGTCAGTACCAGGCGGGCGGCCGGGTCGGCCTCGCAGCGGGCGATCTCCTCCCGCGTCAGCTGGTCGTTGGCGACCGGGTCGTAGCCGACGATGCCCTGCGCCACCTCGCCATCGGCGATGGCCTGGACCTCGAGCGGGTGCATCCCGACGAAATCGGCGACCTGCTCGAAGCTGAGCGAGGTCTTTTCGATCAGCCACACGGCGGTGGCCTTCGGCATCAGGGGCGTCTTCATCATGGACCCTTTGGTGGTTCGGGCCGCGGCCCGAGCAAGCACGCCTGCTCACCGGGGCGCCCGCGCCTCGTCATGATCGGATATAGAGAGCGCACCGGGTCGGGTCAAAGCCCCAGGGATGGTCGGCAGAGGATGGAGGATTGCATGGAGGAGGAGGGGCCACGCCCGAAGGGGCATTTCCAGCCGGCGGTGCTGGACCGCTGGGACGTGACGGATCTGCGCGCCTACATCGCCCAGCTTCGCGCCGAAATCGCCCGGGCCGAGGCCGAGATCGGCAAGCGGGACGCGCATCGCAGCGCGGCGGACGCCTTCTTCCGCAAAGCCGAGTAAGGGAAGGGCCGGCGGATCGCTCCGCCGGCCCGGTCGATCGTGCGTCAGGCCGCCTGGGCCTGCGGCGCCTCGTTCTCCAGCACCTTCTGGCCCTGGGCCGCCTGGATCGCGATCCGACGCGGCTTCAGCGCCTCCGGCACCTGCCGGCGCAGCGCGACGTGCAGCAGGCCATGCTCGAGCTGCGCGCCCTCGATGACGATATGGTCGGCGAGGACGAAGCGGCGCTCGAAGGCCCGGCCGGCGATGCCGCGATACAGCACCCGGCCGTTCTCGGCCGGGGCCGGGCTGGCCTTGCCGGCGACCGTTAGCGTGTTGTCATGTGCCGTGACCTCGATGTCGTCGGGGCCGAAGCCGGCGACGGCCATGGTCAGGACGTAGCTGTCCTCACCGGTCTTCTCGATGTTGTAGGGCGGGTAGCTGGGCCCCTCCGACGCCGCGCGGGCGGTTTCCACCAGGCGGGCCATGCGGTCGAAGCCGATGGCGGAGCGGAACAGGGGCGAGAAATCAAGCGCGTTCATGAAGACCTCCTGCGATAGCAAGGTCGGTTGTGCCGCGGATCACCGGTCCGGCGCCCCCGCGAACGGGCGGTGTCGTCTCGGTCTCCGCGCCTCCGGCCCCGATCGGGCACCGTTGGCAGCGCAGGAGTTAGTCAGCGCCGAAGCGCGCTTCAAGAGGCGTCGTCAGACGCAAAAAGCGCGTTCCCGGCCACCCGGAAACGCGCCCCGCACCCACGATCCGGAAGGGATCAGGCGGCCGGCTTGCGCACGCCGAGGCCGGCGAACTTCTTGTTGAACTTGGCGATCTGGCCGCCGGTGTCCATCACGCGCTGCTGGCCGGTCCAGGCCGGGTGCGACTTCGGGTCGATGTCGAGGCGCATGGTGTCGCCTTCCTTGCCGTAGCAGGACCGGGTGGTGAAGGTCGTACCATCCGTCATGATGATGTTGATGGTGTGGTATTCCGGGTGGATGTCGGGCTTCATCGCAGGGTGCTCGCGCAAATGGGCCCGCCGACAGCGACCGGCAGGCGCGGGAAGGCGGGCTATAGGGGATGCACTCCGGCCACGCAACCGGCGCTTCAGGGCGGCGGCAGGGACAGGAACTCCCGCAGCGCCGCATCGTCGGTCAGGCTCAGCGCCGTGCCGAGCGCCGCCTCGGCCTCCGCGGCACGGCCTTCGGCACGGAGCAGGCGTGCCAGGGCGACCCAGTAGGGCTGGTAGCCCGCCACCTGCCGGCCCTCCAGCGCATCCAGCGCCACCCGCGCCGCCGCCGCATCGCCCGCTTCCAGCAGCAGCGCCGCGCGCGCCACCAGCACGCCGAGGCTGGGTTCATGCGCCCCCAGCAGGTCGTACAGCAGGCGCAGCGCGCGATAGTCCGTGCGGCCGGTGACCGGGCGCTGGATGTGCACGGACTGGATGGCCGCCTCGCACAGGTAGCGGCCGAAGCGGCCGGCCCGCGCACCCTCTGCCAGCAGCGCCTCCGCCTCCCCGATCATGGCGCCGGACCAGCGGCGCGCATCCTGCCGGCCGAGCGGCACGAAGCGCCCCTCGGCATCGCGGCGCGCCTCCCGCCGGGCCTCGCAATACAGCATCAGGGCGAGCAGGCCCCGCGCCTCGGGCTCCGCCGGCAGCAATTCCACCAGCAGCCGGCCGAGGTAGATCGCCTCCTCCGCCAGCCCGGCCTGCCGCGCCTCCCACCCCGTGCCGTAGGCGGCGTAGATTGCGGCCAGCACCTCGGCCAGGCGGGCCGGCATCTCCTCCGGCTCCGGCACCGCGAAGCGCAGCCCGGCATCGCGGATCTTCGCCTTGGCGCGGACCAGGCGCTGGCCCATAGCGGCGGGCGCCATGAGGAAGGCGGCGGCGATCCGGGCGGCATCCAGCCCCAGGACGGCTTGCAGCATCAGCGGGGTTCGCACTGCCGCATCGATGGCCGGGTGGGCACAGACGAACAGCAGCTTCAGCCGCTCGTCCGGAAAGCCGGCCTCGCGTGCCGCGCGTTCCTCCGCCCGCCGCTCGATCTCGGCCGCCGCCGCGTCGCGCACGCGGCGGTGGCGGCCGGCGTTCATCTGCGCGTTGCGCGCCGCGGTCAGCAGCCAGGCCTCCGGCGCCGCCGGCACACCACGCTCCGGCCAGGTGCGGAGCGCGGCGGCGAAGGCCTCCGCCAGCGCATCCTCGGCGCCGGCGATGTCGCGCGACCGCGCGGCAAGCCGGGCGACGAGGCGGCCGTAGCAGCTTCGTGCCGCCAGTTCCGCCGTGCGGATGGCCGCCTGCCGCGCGCCGTCCATTACCTTGGCATGGGCGGCAGCACGGGCCGTACCTCGACCGAGCCGCTGAGCGCGGAAGGCGAGCGAGCCGCCCAGGCCAGCGCCGTATCCAGGTCCGGCACCTCGATGATGAAGTAGCCGCCGAGCTGTTCCTTGCTGTCGGCGAAGGGCCCGTCCTGCACCACCGGGCGGCCGTCGCGGATGCGGACCGTGGTGGCGGTGTGCGGCGGCTGCAGCCCATCGCCATTCACGATGATGCCGGCCTGGCGCATGGCGCCGATGAAGGTGGTCCAGCCGCCCCAATAGGCGCCGGCCTTCTCGGGGTTGTCCCGGGATGCGAACTCGGCCTCGGTCTCGGTCATGATGAGCATGTACTGCATCGGGCTGTCCTTTCGCGTGCGGGCAGATGACCTGCCCAATACGATGACACCCGAGGGCCGGCCGTTTCGACCGGCTTCCGAAGAAACTACCGCTTCCAGACCCGGTCCAGCGGCATCAGCCGGTTGACCAGCACCAGCAGCGCCACCGTCACCAGGATGAAGATGGTGCTGATGGCATTCACCGTATTCTCCAGGCTGAACGTCGCCTCCGCATAGATCCGCACCGGCAGGGTCTGCAGCCGCGCCGTGGTCAGGAAGGCGGTGACGGTGACCTCGCCGAAGGACAGCAGGAAGCCGATGACGCAGGCCACCGCGATGCCCGGAGCGAGCTGCGGCAGGATGACGCGCCGGAACACGCGCGTGGGGGTTGCGCCGAGGCCCTGCGCCGCTTCCTCCAGCCCGAGGTCGAGCTGTGCGACGGAAGCCCGCAGCAGCGCCAGCATGAAGGGCGCCACCAGCACTACATGCACCGCCAGCACGCCCAGGAACGGCGGCACCTGGTTGAACCATTGCAGCAGCCGCAGCATGCCGAGGCCGATGGCGATGCCTGGCAGCGCCAGCGGCAGCATCAGGAAGGCGCCCAGCGTCTCCTTCCCCCGGAACCCCGCCCGCACCAGGGCAAAGGCGGCCGGCAGGGCCAGGGACAGGGAGATCACGACGCAGCACAGCGCCAATTGCAGGCTGGTCCAGGCATCGGACAGGTAGCGCTCGTTCTGCAGGACCGCGGCGTACCATTTCCAGGTGAAGCCGAGGAACTGTGCGACGGTGGCCTGCGGGCTGTCATTCACGGAGGCGACGGCGACCAGCAGCAGCGGGAACATCAGGATGCCGATGCCGCACGCCAGAAGCACCGGATAGACCACCGGCGCCGAGGCCTCCGCCAGCCACACCACGGCGCGGCGCAGGGCCGGCGGCAGCCCTGGCAGCCGGCGCGGCGCCCGCGCCAGGACCCAGGGCGTAAAGGCGCCGATGATGCGGGCGAAGACGAAGGTGACGGCGATGGAAATCACCAGCATCAGCACCGCCAGCGCGGAGGCGAGCGGATAGTTCAGGTTCTCCAACCCCTCCCGCAGCACCAGCATGCCGGTGACCAGTACCTGCCGCCCGCCGACCAGCATGGCGGAGACATAGGCGGTAGAGGCCAGCAGGAAGACCAGCGTCAGCCCGCCGCGCAGCCCGGGCAGCGAAAGCGGAAAGGTCACCCGCCAGAAGCGCATCGCCGGCCCGGCGCCGAGCCCCGCCGCGGCTTCCTCCAGCCGCTTTTCCTGCGATTCCAGCACATCGTACAGCGCCAGCACCATGAAGGGCAGGAACACCTGCACCAGCGCGAGCCCGACCGCGAACCAGCTGAACAGCAGGTTGACCGGCGGGAAGCCGAGCGATTGGGCGAATCCGGACACCACGCCGCGCGGCGCCAGCAGCAGGATGATGCCGAGCGAGCGCACCACCACATTGGTCAGCAGCGGCACCAGGATGATGGCGAAGCCGAAAGGCTTGGCGCGCGGCGAAAGCCGGGTCAGCCACAGCGCCATCGGGTAGCCCAGCAGCGTCGCCGCGGCCGCGCCGCCGAGGCCGAGCAGCGTGGTGTTCAGCAGCAGCCGCCGGAAGAAGGCGTCGCCGAGGATTTCCTGGTACTGCGTCCCGGCCGGCACCAGTGACAGCGGCGCGAACATCTCGCTGCTGTCCTGCACGGACAGCAGCAGCACGGCCCCCAACGGCGCGGCGAAGGCCGCCAGCAGCCACAGCACGTAGGGCGCGGCGAGGAAGCCCGCGCCAGGTCGCCCCGTCATGCCGAGCCCTCGCCCCCCGGCGGGGGGAGAGGGTTGGGTGAGGGGGGCCGTGCGGCAGGACCAACCGATATCGCTGGGTGACGTGGCTCAAGAGCTGGCCGGCGCCGCATTGATTTTGTTGCGCTGCCCCCCTCACCCAACCCTCTCCCCCCAGCGGGGGAGAGGGCTTTCGCTGGCGTGGCCTTCACCCGGCGATCTCGCGCGTGAAGCGACTGGACCAGCGCGGCTGGTTGCGGATCACCACGTCCCAGTCGAAGTCGATCAGCTTCTCCACCGCGGCCTCACCCATGATGAGCTTCGCGGCCAGTTCCGGCGGCAGCGTGATGTTGCGGATGGTCGGGCTGTAGTAGATGCGCTCGGCATAGGCCTGCTGGCATTCCGGGCTGAGATGCAGGTTCACGAAGGCCTCGGCCAGCGCCTGGTTGCGGGTGCCGGCGGTGATGCAGGCGAAGTTGGCGGCGACCGCCTGGCCTTCCTCGGGCTCCGCGATGACGATGTTCGGGTTGCGTGTCTCGGCGTAGGTGCGGGTGAAGCTGCCGAATTCGACCGACGCCGCGCCGACCTGCTGGTCGAACATGCCGTAGAGCTGGTCCTGGCTGCCCTGGATGGCGGCGAAGGGCTTCAACTCGGCGATCTTGGTGAAGGCCGGGTCGATGTTGTTCTCGGACCCGCCCCAGACCTTGGCCGACATCAGCAGCCCCGCGGTGCCCTGCGCGCCCGGATAGGTCGGCCAGATCACCTTGCCCTTCAGATCCTCGCGCCAGAAGTGCTTCCAGGACGTCATCGGCGCCGCGACCATCCGCCGGTCATAGACGATGGTGACCGGGTTGAACGCCACGCCGTAGCCGCCGATGCGGGCCAGCGGATACAAGTTGGCGAAGTTCGGCACGTTGGCGCTGGGCGCCTGCGTCACGCTGTCCTTCACCGCCTGCCGGCTTTCGAAGATGTTCAGGTAGAGCAGGTCGAAGGACGGCCGGCCGCGCTCGGCATAGGCGCGGGCACGGCGTTCCGGCGTGCCGCCCAGAACATAGTTGATCTTCACGCCGTGCTGGCGCTCCAGCGGCGTCGCGCAGAATTCCCGGGTGATGCGTTCCTGCAGCCCGCCCCAGATGCCCACGGTCAACTCGTCGCCGCGGCGGATCTGCGCCACGGCATCGCGGCCCCAGATGGCTGGTGCGGCCAGGGCCGCGCCGCCGGCCAGCAGGGCACGGCGGGAGGTGGTGATGGTCATGGCAGGGCTCCGGTTGCGGCTGAGAAATCTTCGATCCAGGCGATGGCATCGGGCGGCGCCGCCAGCGTCACGGGCGTGCCGGCGGCGAAGCCAGGCTCGGCGCTCGGCCGGTGCACGCGCAGGCGGTGCGGGCCGACCGAGACCTCGTAGTGGATGCTGTCGTCGAGCCGGGTCGCGGCCTCCACCACGGCCGGCAGAACCAAGCCTGGCCCGCCTGCATCGCCGGCCGGGCGCAGCACCAGGCGGGCGGCACGCAGCACCAGGTGGCTCGGCCGCGCCGGTGCATCGGCGGGCAGTGGCAGCGCCAGGCCTTCCGCCTGGAACATGCCGCCCTCGACCCGCCCGGCGATGACGCTGCGGGCGCCGAGGAATCCGGCGGTGAACAGGTGGCGCGGCCGTTCCGTCAGCTCCCCCGGCGCCGCGCATTCGACGATGCGGCCGCGGTCCATCACCGCCACGCGGTCGGCCAGCGCCAGGGCTTCCTCCTGGTCATGCGTCACGAACAGGGTGGTGATGCCGGCGGCGTCGCGCAGGCGCGCGATCTCCTCCCGCATCTCGACGCGCAGGCCGGCATCGAGGTTGGACAGCGGCTCGTCCAGCAGCAGCAGGTCGGGGCGGATCACCAGCGCGCGGGCGAGCGCCACGCGCTGCTGCTGGCCGCCGGACATGCGCGCGGGGTAGCGGTCCGCCAGATGGCCGAGGCCCACCATCGCCAGCGCCTCCGCCACCCGGCGGTCACGCTCGGCGCGGCCCACGCCACGCATCTCGAGGCCGAAGGCGACGTTGCCGGCGGCGGTCAGATGCGGGAACAGCGCATAGTTCTGGAACACCATGCCGATCTTCCGGCGGTGCGGCGGGGCGCGCTCGATCGCCACGCCATCCAGCAGGATGCGGCCCTCATCGGGCAGGATGAAGCCGGCGACCAGGCGCAGCGTTGTGGTCTTGCCGCAGCCGGAGGGGCCGAGCAGGGCGATGCACTCGCCGCGCGCCACCGCCAGCGAAACGCCATCCACGGCCGTCTGCGCGCCATAGCGCTTGCTGAGCCGGTCGAGGAGCAGGTGGGGGGAGGAGCTGTCGGGCACGGGTGCAGTCTAGGCAAAGCCGGTGCCACCGCGCCAGGACGGGGCAGGCCGCCGACAGCGCCTGCCAGGCAACAGGCGGCCGGGGAATTGCCTGTTTCCTGTGCGGGTGCCTAAAAGGCGCGCCGGAAGGGGCGCTGGTCGCGATTCGAAATCCGCACCGGGGCTGGCACGACCCTTGCTGGATTCGTGCCGCTGCCCTGATAGGGTGGCATCGCGGCCAGGGTGCCGCCGGCAAGGGACGAGGGGGGATCAGGCGCATGCGCACGCGGTATCGGATGGAACGGCGGATTCTGCTGACGGGCGGCACGGCCCTGGTCTTGTCCGCGGTGGCGGGCGCGCGGGTGCCGCTGGCGCAGACGCTGGACAAGGTGTCCTTCCAGACCAACTGGCGCGCCCAGGCGGAGCATGGCGGCTACTACCAGGCGGTCGCCGCCGGCATCTACCGCCGCCACGGGATCGAATGCGAGGTCCGCATGGGCGGCCCGCAGCAGAACCCGGCCCAGTTGCTGCTCGCCGGCCGCGTGGACTTCATCATGTCCAACGGCTTCCAGGCGCTGAACTACGTGCGGGAGAACCTGCCCTTCCTGACCATCGGCGCCATCATGCAGAAGGACCCGCAGGTCCTGATGACGCATGAGGGCAACGGCATCAATTCCTTCGAGGACATGAAGGGCCGCCCGATCCTGATCGGCGCCGCCGGCCGCGTAACCTACTGGCCGTTCCTGCGCGCGAAGTTCGGCTTCACGGATGAACAGATCCGCCCCTACACCTTCAATGTCGGCCCCTTCATGGCGGACCGCATGGCGATCCAGCAGGGCTTCATCAGCTCCGAGCCCTTCGCCGCCGAGCAGGCCGGCGCGAAGCCGAAGGTGTTCCTGATCGCCGATGCCGGCTACCAGAACTACCAGACCACCATCGACGTCTCCCGCCGCATGGTGACGGAGAAGAAGGAGGTGGTGCAGCGCTTCATCAACGCGACGATGGAAGGCTGGACCGCCTACATGAAGGGCGAGGATGTCGGCGCCGCCAATGCCGCGATCAAGCGCGACAATCCGGAGATGGACGACGCCAAGATCGCCTATGCGGTGCGGGTGCTGAACGCGGCCGGCATCGTGCAATCCGGCGATGCGCAGCAGCTCGGCATCGGGGCGATGACCGATGCGCGCTGGCAGTCCTTCTACGAGAGCATGCGCGACGTCGGCCTGTACCCGGCCGGCCTCGACTTCAAGCGCGCCTACAGCCTGGAGTTCGTCAACAAGCGCGTCGGTCTTGCCTGAGGGCATGGTCGGCCAGGCCGTCGTCGCGCTCGCGGGCGTCACCAAGCGCTACGCGAACGGGACGCTGGCGGTGCGCGGCGTGGACCTCGCAGTCGGGCAGGGGGATTTCGTCTCCCTGCTCGGGCCGTCCGGCTGCGGCAAATCCACCGTGCTGCGGATGATGGCCGGGCTGATCCCCCCAAGTGCCGGGCGCATCGAGATGGCCGGTGGCTCGAAGACCGGTGATGTCGGCTTCGTCTTCCAGGAGCCGACGCTGGCGCCATGGTCCAACGCGCTGCGCAACGTGATGCTGCCGCTGCGCCTGGCCGGCGTGGCGAAGGCCGAGGCCGAACAGCGCGCCGCCGCCGCGCTGGCCTCCGTCGGCCTTGCGGGCTTCGAGAAATCCTATCCGCGCGCGTTGTCCGGCGGCATGAAGATGCGGGTTTCCATCGCCCGCGCCCTGGTGACGAAGCCGCGCCTGCTGCTGATGGACGAGCCCTTCGCGGCGTTGGACGAGATCACCCGCCACAAGCTGAACAACGACCTGCTGACGCTGTGGGAAGCGGAGCGCTTCACCGCCATCTTCGTCACCCATTCGGTGTTCGAAAGCGTCTACCTGTCCCGCCGCATCGTCGTCATGGCGGCGCGCCCTGGTCGCGTGGTGGAGGATCTGCCGGTCGACGCGCCCTACCCACGCGGCGAGGTGTTCCGCACCTCCGCCGACTATGCGGCGCATTGCCGCGACATCTCGGCCGCGCTGACGAGGGCGATGGAATGAGCGTCACGCTTTCCGCCAATGAGGCCGCCGATGCGCCGGAGGAGAACCGCGAGGCGCGCTATGCCGGGCTGACCGCCGAATCCTGGCTGCGCATCCTGGCGCCCACCATCATCGGCATCCTGGCACTCGGCGCCTGGGAAGCCGTGGTGCGGATCAACGAGATTCCGCCCTACCTGCTGCCCGGCCCGGTCACCGTGTTCCAGACGCTGATCCGCGAATGGTCGAGCCTGTCCGTCTCCCTGCTCATCACCCTGCAGATCACCTTCGCCGCGCTGTTCGTCGCCGCCGGGCTCGGCCTGCTGCTGTCGGTGCTGTTCGCGCAGTCGCGCATCATCGAGCTGTCGCTGTTTCCCTATGCGGTGATCCTGCAGGTCACGCCCGTGGTCGCCATCGCGCCGCTGATCATCATCTGGGTGGATGATATCCGCATCGCGCTGCTGATCTGCGCCTGGATCGTCGCCTTCTTTCCGATCCTGTCGAACACCACGCTCGGCCTGAACAGCGCCGACAGCAACCTGGTCGACCTGTTCCGGCTGTACCGCGCCAGCCGCTGGCAGGTGCTGCGCTACCTGCGGCTGCCGACCGCCATGCCGTATTTCCTCGCCGGCCTGCGGATTTCCGGCGGCCTGGCGCTGATCGGCGCCATCGTCGCCGAATTCGTCGCCGGCACCGGCGGGCGTGCCTCGGGCCTCGCCTACCGCATCCTGGAAGCCGGCTACCAGTTGCAGATTCCAAAAATGTTCGCGGCGCTGGTGCTGGTGTCGCTGACCGGCATCGCGATCTTCCTGGCGATGAGCCTGATCTCCCACCTCGCGCTGCGCCACTGGCATGAAAGCGCCATGAAGGAACGTCGATGAAGCCTGCCCTCGCCGCCGCCGGTCCCGACTATTGGCTGCGCAACGCCCGCAGCCCGGCGGCCCTGGTGCAGGGCCTGGACGCGGCGCCGGATATCGAGGGGCTGGTGCGGCTCGACCTGCGAATCTCGCATGGGCAGATCGCCGCCGTCGCGCCGGCCGGCACGGCGGCGGAGGGCATCGACCTGCGCGGCGGGCAGGTCTGGCCCGGCTTCCTCGATGCCCACACGCATCTCGACAAGGGCCACATCTGGCCGCGCACCCGCAACCCGACCGGCGACTTCGCCGGCGCGATCACCGCCGTGATGGGCGACCGCGGCGCCGCCTGGTCGGAGGCCGATATCGCCGCCCGCGCCGATTTCGCGCTCCGCTGCGCCCATGCCCACGGCACCGTCGCCATCCGAACCCACCTCGACACCTACCTGCCGCATGGCCTGACCACCTGGCAGGTGTTCCGCCGGCTGCGGGAGGAATGGGCCGGACGGATCACGCTGCAGATGTCCTCCATCTGCCCGCTGGACCGCCTGGCGGGACCGGATGGGGAAACGCTGGCGGATGCGGTGGCGGAGGCCGGCGGCGTGCTCGGCATGGTCACCCGCCACACCGGCGGCATCCACGACGCGCTGCCCGCCAGCTTCCAGGCCGAGCTCGACCATTTCTTCGGCCTGGCGGAAGCGCGTGGCCTCGACCTCGACCTGCATGTGGATGAATCCGGTGAATCCGGCGCCCGCGCCCTGCGCGAGATCGCGCTGACGGCGCTGAAGCGCGGCTTCAAGGGAAAGATCCAGTGCGGCCATTGCTGTTCGCTGTCGATCCAGCCGGAGGATTTCGCCAGGGAGACCATCGCCGCGGTCGCCGAGGCCGGTATCGACATCGTCGTGCTGCCGATGTGCAACATGTACCTGCAGGACCGCGTTGCCGGGCGCACGCCGCGCTGGCGCGGCGTGACGCTGGTGCATGAGATGCGCGCGGCCGGCATCCGCGTCTCGCTCGCCTCCGACAACACGCGGGACCCGTTCTACGCCTATGGCGACCTCGACATGGCCGAGGTTTTTCGCGAGTCCGCCCGCATCCTGCACCTCGACCATCCCTTCGGCGCCTGGCCCGCCGCGGTGGGCACGACGCCGGCGGAGGCGATGGGCGTCAGGGACCGGCATGGCACCATCCGCATCGGCACTGCCGCCGACCTCGTGCTGTTCACCGCCCGCTTCATGACGGAGTTGCTGTCCCGCCCGCAATCCGACCGCATCGTGCTCCGCGCCGGGAAGGTGCTGGACGCCGCGCTGCCGGACTACCGGGAGCTGGATGCGACGGTGGGCGTTGCC